>JAIBCD010000125.1 GCA_019694335.1 Rhodospirillaceae bacterium
CCTTGCCGGCCGAGCAGGCGGAAGCCTGGGGCCTGATCTGGAAGTGCGTGGATGACGACAAGCTGCCGGACGAAGTGAATGCGCTCGCGGCCAAGTTCGCGAAAGGGCCGACCCGCGGCCTCGCCGCCACCAAGGCGCTGATCCGGGGATCCTGGCAGCACAGCCTCGACGCTGAACTGAATATCGAGCGCGATACGATGCGCGAGCTGGGCTACAGCGCCGACTACAAGGAAGGCGTCGCGGCCTTCCTGGAAAAACGCAAGCCGGCCTTCACTGGGAAGTGAAGCAGGGCAAATAAGAAACAAGACAGAGGAGCACGCCATGGGCAGCATCCTGCGCCTGAAGAGTTTCGCCGAGAACAACTGGACCGAAGGCAAGAAATTGCAGCCGGTCTATTCCGCCATCACCGGCGAGGTGATCGCCGAGACCGGCAGCGACGGCCTCAACTTCGGCGCCATGGTCGATTACGCCCGCAAGGTCGGCGGGCCGGCGTTGCGCAAGCTCACCTTCCATGAGCGCGCCGCGATGCTGAAGGCGCTCGCAAACGCGATCATGGCCCGCAAGGACGAGCTTTATCAGCTGTCCTATTCCACCGGCGCCACCAAGGTCGACAGCTGGATCGACATCGAGGGCGGCGCGGGCACCTTGTTCTCCTACGCCTCCAAGGGCCGCCGCGAGCTGCCCAACGACACCATTCTCATCGATGGCGATCCCGAGATCGTCAGCAAGGGCGGCACCTTCATCGGCCAGCACGTCTACACTTCGCTGCAGGGCGTGGGCATCCACATCAACGCCTTCAATTTCCCGGTCTGGGGCATGCTGGAGAAGCTCGGGCCGACCTTGCTCGGCGGCGTGCCGGCCATCGTCAAGCCGGCGTCCGCCACCGCCTATGTGGCGGAACAATGCTTCCGCATCATGGTCGACGCGAACATCCTGCCGCCGGGTGCGCTTCAGTTCATCTCCGGCTCCGCCGGTGACCTGCTCGATCATCTGACCTGCCAGGACCTGGTGTCGTTCACCGGCTCCGCCCAGACCGCGATGAAGCTGCAGAGCCATCCGGTGATGGCGCGCGAGTCCGTGCGCTTCGTCGCCGAGCGCGACTCCCTCAATGCCTCGATCCTGGCGCCGGATGCGACGCCGGAAACGCCCGAGTTCGACCTGTTCGTCAAGGAAGTGGTCAAGGAAATGACCGTGAAGGCGGGCCAGAAGTGCACCGCCATCCGCCGCGCCATCGTACCGGCCGCCCTGATCGACAAGGTGCAAGCGGCGATCGGCGCGCGCCTGGAGAAGACCACTATCGGCGATCCGCGCCTCGAGACCACCCGCATGGGCGCGCTCGCCAGCCAGGACCAGTTGAAGGACGTGCGCGCGAAGGTGCAGGAGCTGGCGCGCGTCGCCAAAACCGTCTGGGGCGATCCCGGCCAGGTGAAGGTGGACGGCGACGCCGTGCAGAAAGGCGCGTTCATTTCGCCGATCCTGCTGCGTACCGACGATCCCTGGAAAGCCGACGCGGTGCATGATGTGGAAGCCTTCGGCCCGGTCGCCACGATGATGCCGTACAAGGATCTCGATGACGCCATCGCCTTGGCCAATAGGGGCAAGGGTTCGCTCGCCATTTCGGTGTGCACCTATGACGCCGGCATCGCGCGCGAGATCGTGCTGGGCGCCGGCGCCTATCACGGCCGCATGGTGTTCATTAACCGCGATTGCGCCAAGGAATCCACCGGCCACGGTTCGCCGTTGCCCGTGCTGATCCACGGCGGCCCGGGCCGCGCCGGCGGCGGCGAGGAAATGGGCGGCATCCGCGGCGTGAAGCACTACATGCAGCGCACCGCGCTCCAGGGCAGCCCGACCTTGCTGGGCGGCATCGTGAACAGCTACCTGCCCGGCGGCGCGCAGGCGGAAGCCACGCGCCATCCGTTCCGCCTCACGTTCGGCCAGCTGAATATCGGCTACACCTTCAAGAGCGGCCTGCGGAAGATCACGCTGGAAGATATCGAGCATTTCGCCAATTTCACCGGCGATACCTTCTACGCCCATATGGACGAGGAAGCCGCCGCCGCGAACCCGTTCTTCCCGGGCCGCGTCGCCCACGGCTACCTGCTGCTGTCCTTCGCCGCCGGTCTGTTCGTGGACCCGGCGCCGGGCCCCGTGCTCGCCAACTACGGCCTGGAAAACCTGCGCTTCGTGAAGCCGGTTTCGCCCGGCGACAGCATCCGGGTGACGCTGACGGTCAAGTCCAAGGCGCAGCGCAAGCCCGAGTACGGCGAGGTCAAATGGGCCGTGCAGATCTTCAACCAGGCCGACGAGCTGGTCGCGACCTACGACCTGCTCACCATGAACGCGCTCTAAGCGTGCGGTGGCGTGGCCACCTATGACGACATCGAGGCTGTATCGCTCGCCGAGTTGCGGGCGGTACAGCGCGAGCGCCTGAAATGGTCCCTGGCCCACGCTTATAACGGCAACCCTGCCTATTGCGCGCTGTTCGATGCTGCGGGTGTGAAGCCGGACGACTGCAAATCCCTCGACGACCTCGCGCGTTTTCCCTTCACGTCGAAATCCAATCTCCGCGACGCTTATCCGTTCGGATTTTTCGCCGTGCCCATGAACCAGGTGGCGCGCTTACATGCGTCCTCGGGCACGACAGGCAAGCCCACGGTGGTGGCCTACACCAAAAAGGACATCGCCACCTGGGCGCAGGTGATGGCGCGCTCGATCCACGCCGCCGGTGGGCGGCCGGGCATGAAAGTACATGTGGCTTACGGCTACGGCCTGTTCACGGGCGGTCTCGGCGCCCACTACGGCGCGGAATTGCTGGGCTGCGCGGTCATCCCCATGTCGGGCGGCCAGACCGAGAAGCAGGTGCAGCTGATCACCGACTTCCAGCCGGAAGTCATCATGGCGACGCCGTCTTATACGCTCGCCATCCTCGACGAGTTTCGCCGCCAGGGCCTCGACCCCAAGGCGTCCAGCCTGAAGATCGGCCTGATGGGCGCGGAGCCCTGGACCGAGAAGATGCGCGCCGAGATCGAAGCCGGCTTCGCGATGCAGGCGCTCGATATCTACGGCCTGTCGGAAGTGATCGGCCCCGGCGTGGCGCAGGAATACGCCGATACCCGCGACGGCCTCACGATCTGGGAAGACCACTTCTATCCCGAGGTGGTGGATCCTACGAGCGGCGAAGTTTTGCCCGAAGGGCAGGAAGGCGAGCTGGTGCTGACTTCGCTCACCAAGGAAGCCATGCCCGTGATCCGCTATCGCACACGCGACCTTGTGAAGCTGCTGCCCGGGACCGGCCGCGCCATGCGGCGCATGACCCGCGTCACCGGCCGCTCCGACGACATGCTGCTGATCCGCGGCGTCAATGTGTTCCCGAGCCAGGTCGAGGAACAGGTCTTGCGCTGCGCCGACCTCGCGCCGCTGTATCTGATCGAGGTCGGCCGGCCCGCGCGTCTGGATGAAATCTGCGTGCGTGTGGAACTGCGCCCCGGCAGCGCGGCCACCAGGGAGGCGGTGGCACAGGAACTCCACGGCCGCATCAAGGACAATATCGGCGTCACCGCGAAGGTAGAGGTGTCGCCACCCAACTCCCTGGAACGCTCCCAGGGTAAAGCCAAGCGCGTGATCGATCTGCGCCCCAAAACCTAAAGGAATCCCATGTTCAAGTTGATCGCCCTCTATAAAGCCCCGCAAGACGCCGATGCCTTCATGGCCCATTACAAGGGCACGCATGTGCCCCTGGTCGCCAGGGTGCCGGGGTTGCAAAAGGTTGAAGTGACCAAGGTGCTCAATACCCTGATGGGCGAGCAGGGCAATTTCCTGCTGGCGGAGATGTATTTCGCCGATGAAGCCTCGTATAAAGCCGCCATGAAAAGCCCCGAGAACGCGGCCGCCGGGAAAGACCTGGCGAATTTCGCGAACGGGTTGGTGACGCTGATGAAGGGCGAGGTCTGGGAGGTCTGATGTCTGCGATCAAGCGCGAAATCTCCGGCGACGTCGCGGTCGTTCGCGTCGACAGCCCGCCCGTCAACGCCCTCGGCCAGGACGTGCGCCAGGGAATCCTTGACGCCGTCCGCTGGGCCAATGCCGAAGCATCGGTGAAGGCCATCGTCATCACCGGCGGCGACAAGGTGTTCATTGCCGGCGCCGACCTGCGCGAGAAAGGCACCCCGCCGCCGATCCTGCCCGACGTGATCTTCGGTATCGAAGAGTCCGCGAAGCCCGTGGTCGCGGCGATCGAAGGCCAAGCCCTGGGCGGCGGCGTCGAGGTGGCGCTCGCGTCGCATTACCGGCTGGCCGCGCCCAATGCCCAGTTCGGCACGCCCGAGATCAAGCTCGGTATCGTGCCGGGGGCGGGGGCCACGCAGTATCTGCCGCGCCTGATCGACGTGACGGTAGCGATCGAGATGATCCTCACCGGCAATATCATCGACGCGAAGAAGGCGCTCGGCCTCGGTTTGATCGACCGGATCGTGGAAGACGATGTGCTCGCCGCCGCCATCGCGCAGGCGCGTGCCGCCGTGGGCGAGGATCTGGACAAACGCCGCCTGTCGCGGCGGCCCACGCCGAACGCCGCCGCGGTCTCCGCTGCCATCGCCGCCGTGGAGCCCGCCGCCAAGAAGCAGCGCGCGCTCGGCTCCGCGCCCGCCAAGGCGCTCGCCTTGCTGGGGCGTACGCTCACCAAGCCGTTCAAGGACGGTTTCGCCGAGGACCGCCAGGCATTCCTGGACATGAAGGAAAGCCCCGAAGGCCGCGCGCTGCGTCACATGTTCCTGGCCGAACGCACGGCCAAGAAGCTCGAAGGCCCCGCCGCCGACGCCAGGCCGCGCAAGATCGGCAAGGTCGGCATCATCGGTGCCGGCACCATGGGCACCGGTATCGCCATCACCTACGCCGACGCCGGGATTCCGGTGACGCTCATCGAGATGTCCGACGAAGCGCTCGCCAAGGGCCTGGACCGGATCAAACAGAACTACGAAGGCGCGGTGAAGTCGGGCCGCGTCACCCGCGCGGGCGCGGATGAGCGCATCGCCCGGATCGCTGGCGCCACGGATTACGCCGCGCTGAGGGACGCCGATCTGATCATCGAAGCGGCCTTCGAGGCCATGGCGGTCAAGAACGACATCTTCAAGAAACTCGACGCCGTCGCAAAACCCGGCGCGATTCTCGCCACCAACACGTCCTACCTCGATATCGACGCCATCGCGGCCGTGACCCAGCGGCCCCAGGACGTGGTGGGCCTGCACTATTTCAGCCCGGCCAATGTCATGAAGCTGTTGGAAGTCGTGAACGCGGCCAAGACCGCGCCGGATGTGCTGGCGACCGCCATGAACGTCGCCGGCAAGACCGGCAAGATCCCGGTGGTGGCGGGCGTGTGCCACGGCTTCATCGGCAACCGCATCTTGCGCGCCTATAACCGCGAGGCCGGCCTGTTGCTGCTGGCCGGCGCGACGCCCGCGCAGGTCGACAAGGCGCTCAAGGGGTTCGGCATGGCGATGGGGCCGTTCGCGGTGGCCGACCTCGCGGGGATCGACATCGGCTACAAGGCGCGCAAGGAGATGGCGCCGGGCACTTTCGAACCCAAGGCCTTCATCGTGCACGAAGCCCTGGTCGAAGCCGGGCACCTGGGCCAGAAGACCGGCGCGGGGTTCTATAAATACGAAAAGGACGCCAAGGAGCCGGCGCCGAATCCGCTGGTGGACGAACTGGTGGCCGAGGCCCGCGCCGCCAACGGCGTGACGCCGCGCGATATCGGCGCGGAGGAGATCGTTGCCCGCTGCATCTTCGCCATGGTGGCGGAAGGCGCGCATATCATCGAGGAAGGCATCGCCCAGCGCGCCAGCGACATCGACGTCACCTATGTGAACGGCTACGGCTTCCCGCGTTATCGCGGTGGGCCCATGTTCCATGCCGAGCTGACCGGCTGGCCCAAGGTGATCGGCTTCGTCAAACAACAGGCGGCGGGACCGTTCGGCAAGTGGTGGACGCCGTCCGCCTGGTTGCTCAAACAGGGCGCCTAATACTTTTGCTCCTGGCTACAACACCTCACCCGTCCCGGCGGGTGGGCAGGGGGCGGTCATGACCCTCGCACATTCCTCTCGCGCAGTTCTTGTGAGGGTTTTACGCCCTGCCTCTGTCCGCCGCCGTGCGCCATGCGCGGTGCCCCGGTCCGTGTGTTGATGGGCGCGCTCCCGGTGGGGCGTGGCCATCCTGTTCCGTCCAGAGCGGATGGCTCTGTGACGCCTGTGTTGGCATATGCACGGATGTGGCGGCCGGCGCGGATCGGTCGCCGCGGGTTGATCCTTATCAAGGTGAATACAGTGGTTCTGCCGGAAGCTGACACGGTTCCGATACGCCGCCGGATATCGAGGCGCGTTGCGGGGGCTTGGAGGATCGATGTCCGCGTCTACCGTTGTTGTCGTCAACGACCACGCCATGGCGCGCGAACAGCTGTCGGCGGCATTGCGCTGCGAAGGCTTCACGGTCGAGGCGTTTTCCTCGGCGGCGCACTGTCTTGGAGAATGCGATTTCCGCCCGGTGGCATGCGCGATCGTGCACCACGACATGGAGGACATGACCGGCTTGGAACTCGCCAAGGCCTTTCAGGTGGGCTGGCTGGCGATTCCCACGATTCTTCTGGCCCATGCAACCCCCGCCGACACCAAGGCCCGGGCCGAAGCCGGTATCATCGCGGTGTTCGGCGTCCCGCCGGAAACCACCCAGCTGTGCGACCTGGTCCGCAGGACTGTACCGGCCTGATCCATATTGCTATCCCGGCCGGGCGCCTTAGATAGAAGGACGCCTATGGAGGAGGGACGGAATGAAGCTTTTCTTGCAGGTTGCCGCGGCCGCCGCGGTTCTCACGGCCGCCGCGTCCGCGCGCGCCGAGGATGTCGGTTGCGTGTCCACGACCTTCCGCATGCTCGGGCTCGCCAATGACAAGATCTGCGTGGACTCGTTCAAGGATCCCAAGGTCGACGGCGTGGTGTGCCATGTCAGCCGCGCCAAGACCGGCGGTATTTCGGGCGCCGTGGGCCTGGCCGAGGACACCTCGGACGCGTCCATCGCCTGCCGCCAGGTCGGACCGATCACCATCAAGAAGGATCTGAAGGACGGCGAGGACGTGTTCAAGGAAAGCCGTTCGTGGCTGTTCAAGAAGCTCCAGGTGGTGCGCTTCTACGACAGGCCCAACAACACGCTGGTCTACTTGTCCTACTCCGACAAGATCGTGGAAGGCTCCCCCAAGAACGCGATCAGCACCGTGCCGATCATGCCTTGGGGAAGCACGCCCGAGGCAAAGTAATTACGGCCGTTTCGCGCTCTTCAGGTAGGCGAGCATGGTGTCGGGATCGGTGACCTCGTAGGGATCCTGGTCGGTGCCGGTGTCGTTGATGCCCGGTTCCTCGAACCACTTCTCGATCACGCCGTCGTTGACCACCATCGAATACCGCCAGCTGCGGTAACCGAAGCCGAGGTGCGCCTTGTCGATCAGCATGCCGATGCGGCGGGTGAAGGTGCCGTTGCCATCCGGAATCAGCTTCACGTTCTTCACGTTCATCGACTTGCCCCACTGGAACATGACGAAGGCGTCGTTGACGCTGATGCAGTAGACCTCGTCGATGCCGTGCTTCTTCATCTCGGCGTAGGCCAGGTCATAGGACGGGCACTGCTTGTTGGAGCAGGTGGGGGTGAAGGCACCGGGCAGCGAGAACACCACCACGCGCTTGCCCCCGAACAGATCGCCCGTGGTGCGGTCCTGCCAGCGGTAAGGGTTGGGGCCTTCCACGGCGGGGTCATGCACGCGGGTCTTGAACGTCACGTCCGGCAGTCTGCGATTGATCACGAAGTCTCTCCTTGGGGCTTAGATGCAATTTATAATCATTCGAATTTATACAAAATCGCGCGCCCAGGTAAACCCCCAATCGCCAAGAGGTCATATGATTGTTTTTATGAGGGAATTTTTCTCTTCAGGGGCGCGACACGCATTCACGCGTGCTTCTGACGCGCCCTGGCGCGGAGCAAAGTCACCGTCATCGCCATGATGCCGAAGGCGATCAGCGGCAAGGTGGTCAGGGCGTAACTGCCGGTCTGGTCCTTGATGGCGCCGATGGCGAAGGGGCCGACGAAGCCGCCCAGGTTGCCGATGGCGTTGATGGCCGCGAAACCGGCGCCCGCCGTGGCGGCCGGCAGCCATTGGCCGCACAACGCCCAGAACGGCCCGCGCAGGGAGTACACGCCGACCGTGGCCAGGGTCAGCGACAGCATCACCGGCAACAGCGCCTCCGAGTACAGCGCCGCGACAATGCTGGCGGTCAGTCCCACCGACGCCAGCAGAAGCGAGCCGATGCTGTGCCACATGCGCTCGCCGGCGCGGTCCGACTGCGCGCCCCACAACACCATGGCCAGCGCGGCCAGGCCAAACGGGATCGCGGTCAGCCAGCCGGTCTCGGTGGTGGACATGCCGTGCGATTTGATGATGGTCGGCAGCCATAGCGACATGCCGTAAGTGCCCACGGTCGCGCCGGTATAGAGCAGGCCGAGCACCCAGACGTCGATGTCGAGGAGGGGGCGCCACCATGGCACATGGCCGGCGCTGCTGGCGGCCACGGCTTCACGCTCGGCGCGCAGGCGTTCCTCGAGCCAGGCGCGTTCGTCGGCCGGCAGCCAGGCCGCATCGGCGGGGCGGTCCGGCAGCAGCCAGATGGCGGCGATGCCGAACAGCAGCGCGCGCGCCGCGTCGATGATTAACATCCATTGCCAGCCGGCCCTTTCGTTC
>JAIBCD010000126.1 GCA_019694335.1 Rhodospirillaceae bacterium
TTCGGGGGGGTGAGGCCACCAGCGCTGGGTAGGCGCCAGTGGCCTCGTCTGGGAGCCCCGCGCGAGGGGTAAGGGAGGGGGGGCTCCGGACAGCAACGCGAGGGGGAGGGCCCCGCGTTGATTCTTATGATCGCTAATTCGTGTAATTCTTTCAGGGGGTTGACCCGGCGGGCCCCCATTCGCCGCCGTCTGAATGAAAAACGTGTCCCGGAAGTGTTTCCTGCGGGCTTTTTGCCCGTATTTCAGAAACGTCATGAACGCAGGATTTGGCGGGGTTTTTCGTTTAATTGATAGGACATGGATAAAGACCGGGATATGGCGAGCCTCGCGGAACTGGATGACGAGACCCTGATCGCCAAGTCCCGCGACGGCGACGAAGGCGCGGTGCGCACGCTCGTGGCCCGGCATATGGACGAGGCCTACCGCATCGCCTACCGCATGGTGGGCCATCGCGCCCAGGCCGAGGACATCGCGCAGGACGTGCTGATGAAGATGCTCAGTTACAGGCAAGGTTGGTTCTCGACGGCGAGCTTTCACACCTGGCTGCGCCGCGCGGTGATCAACCGCGGCATCGACGAGTATCGAAAGCGCCGCCCCTCGACCACCCTGGACGATGCTGGCGAGCTTTCCAGCGGCGATCCCGATCAGGAACAGCAGATGATGGCGTCCGAGGATGAAGCCCGGATCGCCGCCGGCGTGCTGGCGCTGCCCGACCGGCAGCGCGCCGCCATCACCTTGTGCTTCTACGAGAACATGGGCCTGGCGGAAGCCGCCGAGGTTCTGAAGACCAGCGTCGGCGCGGTGGAATCCCTGCTTCACCGGGCCAAGGCGGCATTGCGCGAGCGCCTGCTAAGCAACGGCAAGCGGGACATGTCCGCAGATTCGAAAGCGGCCCTTTCACCTAAACTGAGGACCATCGCATGACCAACGGTGATCATGATCTGAACGCCGCCCTGAACGCCTGGCAGGTGCCGCCGGCATCGCCATGGCTGGCCGGCAAAATCGCCGCGCGCGTGATCGCCCACGAAAAACAGGGGCGCAAGGAGATCGGCTGGTCGCTGTTCCCCGGGCCCTTGAAGATGCGCGTGGCGGCCTTGACCCTTGCGGTCGTGGTTGGGTGGGGTGTCGGCGCCTTCGTTTCCGCGCCCGAAGCCGCCGCCGATGACGGCCGCGAGATCGCGGAGATCTTGTGGTGAGCCCAATGGAAAAGTCGGTGGAAAAATCGGCGGAAAAGTCCCTCAACGCCGTCAAATGGGTTCTGCTGGGGTCGCTCCTGGTGAACGCGGCCTTCGCCGGCTTCGTGTTCTCGCAGGTCACCAACCACTGGGGTTTCGGTTTCGGCGACCGCCGCCCCGGCCCGATGCGCGAGATGGTGGTGCGCGGCAATTTCGCCAAGGGCAATCCTGAGCGCGCCGAACAGACCCGCGCCGTGCTGGATAAATTTTTCGCGTCCGAGAAGGGCGACATGGACGTGGCCGTGAAGGACTGGGTGCAGGCGCGCCGCAAGACCGTGCAGGCGTTACGCACCCAGCCGCTCGACAAGGCCGCGCTGGAAACCTCGCTCGCCGACCTGCGCGCCAAGGCCACGGCGGCGCAGGTGGTCTATCACCGCATCGTGCTGCGGGCCGCGTCCGAGCTTCCGGTCGAGGAACGCGCCCTGCTCGGGCCGATCCTCAACGCGTCGCCCAACCGGTTCAATATGGACTCCCCCGGCATGGGTCAGCCGCGCATGCCGCCGCCGGGGGGCATGCCCAGCATGATGCCGCCACCGGGTGAAGGCGGTGCCATGGTTCCCCCGCCCCCTCCTAAAGACTGAGCGGGCGCCCAAAGACCAGTCCAACTTCAAGATTCCGGAGGCGATGTCATGTCCCTGAAGGCGAAGTGTGTCTTGAGTCTGGCTTGCATGAGCCTGTTGATGCCGGGGCCGGCGTCCGCCGACATCAGGCACCATGTCATCGAAGTCCATCGCGGCCATCCGCCCGACTATGTGCGCGTGGTGGTGCCGCGCGAGCGCTTCTATCACGGCTATCCGGTGATCCGGCACTACGGGCCGGTGTTCGGCGGCTTCGGGTACTTCTACGACGACCGCCTGGCGTGGCGGTTCTTCGGCTTCACCGCCTGGGAACTGGCGATCGCCCGCAACCTGAACGAGGAACAGATGCGCGCCCACGAGGCGGCGATCGTCGAGGCCACCACCGCGCCGGTGAACGACCCGATCGACTGGAACGACGGTCCGGCCTCGGGCACGGTCACCGCCACCCGCGAGGGCCACACCCAGGACGGCCGGCCGTGCCGCGAATTCCAGCAGGAAGTCACCATCGGCGGCAGTTCGGAAAAGGCCTTCGGCACCGCGTGCCAGCAGGCCGATGGTTCTTGGCAGATTGTGCGCCAGTAGATTTCTAGAACCCAAACGCCAGCATCAGCTTCATCACCAGTTTGTCGCCGGCGGGGGTGAAGCCGTGGCCGACGCCGAATTCGATGTCGGCCTTGCCGGCGGTGAAGTCCACGACGCCGAATAGGGAATGATCCTGCTGGTCGGCGGGCGAGAACCCGCGCAGCTCGCCAAAATCGGCGTAGTGCTCGAGGGCGACGGCGAAAGTGGGCGAGACGTTATAGGCGACGCGCAAGGACGGCGCGAAGTCGAGATGGCCCAAGCCATCGAAATTGGTGTCCAGGATCGGGTTCAGCACCACATCCACCGGGCCGAAGCGCGTGCCGATGATCGGTCTGATCTCGCCCGACATGCGGTTCGGATCCCAGCGGTTCCAGTTGCGGCTGAGTTCGAAGTTGACGCCGTAGAAGAAGTCGCGCTCCGCCGCGTGCGGCACCACGAACAGCGCGCGCAGCTTGATGCTGTCCAACACCAATTTCCCGCCGGTCACGGAATAGACCGGCAGGTACGTGCCGACCTCGAACCAGTCCGTCACGCCGTAGGCGAGTTCCGGCACGCCGTTATAGACGTGATGCGGCACGATGCCGCCGGGGTTGTCGGCAACTTTGCGTCCGTCGGCGATATAGTTGTTGTGCCACGTCAGACCGAAGGTGCCGGGGTCGACAACTTCCGCGGTATAGACCTGAATTTCGTCGGTCTGCGCGCGCGCGGTGCCCGCGATCATCACGATGCCAACGAGCACCGCCAGAAATATGCGCATCAATCATTCCCCCGCGTTGATGCGCGAGAGTAGTCAGCACGCTGTGCAGGGGAAACAGCGATAGATGCGAGTGAAAATAACTAGCGCAGCAAATGCCTCTGACTCTCATTCGCTGGAGAGGGACGCGCCCTGTTGAGTGACGTGGCAGACGCCGCCACTGTTGCGGCACCAGCTCTTGGCGCCGCCCAGGATGCAGACGCCGATGTCGTGGGCGCTGCAAGCCGACAGGGCGAACGCGAGCGTTGCGGCGGCGATCAGGCGCTTCATGTCAGCGCTCCACCAATGATGCGAGCATCGCTTTCATTTCCGCAGGCAAGTCCTCAGGGCGTCGCAAGGTGAACAGTCCGCCGCGCACCCGGTCGCGACGCACATCGGCGATGACCGCGCCGGTTTTTGCGTCCAGCGCCCGTACGCGCAGCGAGATCAGGGTGCTGGTATCCCAGCTCACCGGCGGGATCGCGACACCCAGATAGAGGTTGCCGCGCCGGAGGTAATCCTCGATGCGCACGATCAGCACGCTGTCGAGGGCGTCGGCGCGGGCGCGTGCCAGCAAGCGCTCGTCGGTGTCGGGCGCCGCGGTTCCGGCGGCGGGCAAGCTCTCGCGGATCAGGCGCGCGGCCTCCTCGCCGTTGGCTTCGACCGTGGCGGGCAGGGCGAACTCCACCACCAGCAAGGTCTTGCCGAGCTTCGTGGCCGGCAGCGGCCCGGCCGCGAGGCCGTGGTCGGTGATGGTGGTTTTGGCACAAGCCCCCAGCAGCAGGCAGGCGCAAATGAGACTTCTGGACCAGGTACCGGCTTTCATGGACAATCCTTTCTGTCCGGCATAAACTTTTTATCGTTTAACAGAAAGTTTCTGATCTGGAAAGGGCGCAAATGACCACCACCTCAATCCCTATCACCCGTTTGGCCAAGCCGATGGCGGGCTTTTTGACCGCTGCCTTCTGGCTGCTGCCGCCGTTCCTGGTGGCCTCCGTGCTGCTGTACCCGGAATTCCTTGGCCGGCACCCCGCCATCGCCGCGGCCAATGTCCAGACCGCGGCCTTGTCCGGTCCGGCCATGGCGGCGGCGATTCTGGCGCTCCTCGTTATTTCAGTGCCGGCGCTGTACGGCTTGTGGGAATTGAAACGGCTGTTCGAAGGCTACCTCGCCGGCGATGTATTCACCGTGGGCGCGGCGCGCAGGCTGCACCGGTGCGGCTTCGCGGTGCTGATCTCGGCGGCCAAGACGGCGGTCGGCGGCGTGCTGCTGTCGCTGGCGGTGTCCATCGATCTGCCCGCGGGCCACCGCGTCCTGACGGTGGGTTTGTCGAGCGATGACGTGGGACTGCTGCTGATCGGCGGCATACTCCTGGTGATCGCGCGGGTGATGGAAGAAGCCGCGCGCCTGGCCGAGGAAAACGCAGCGTTCATCTAATGGCGATCCGTGTCACCCTTGACCGTCTGCTGGCCGAACGCGGCGTGCGCGCGCGTGACCTCGCGCGCCAGATCGGCATCACCGAGGCCAATCTCTCGCTGCTGCGGCGCGGGCATGTGAAGGGCGTGCGCTTCGACACGCTGGCGGCGCTGTGCGCGTTGCTGGAATGCCAACCGGGGGATATCCTGTCGTTTGAACCCGATGCGGAACGAAAGCCGGACGAACCCGTTGAATCCTGACAGCTACGGAGGATTCAACATGTCCACACGCATGCCGCCGGCCCCTCCGGCCAATCGCACGCCCCACGGTGGCGACGCCAAGACGGACGACGCCGAAGAGGCCAAGGTCGCCGATCCTGACGCCAACGACCGGAACCTGAAACAGCGGGGCCACCAGGGCAAGATCGCGCAAAACATCCGTAATCAAGGCTTTCGTCTCACGCCTTGATGGCGCCGTTACAATTGTTCCAGGCTCGATTTGCAGCGAAGGTCGGCGCTGCCATAATTGACCGGTTCGCTGCTTTGGACTGGCGCCCGTGTCTACGCCCCGCTTCCTTCGCTTCGGTGTTGCCGCCGCCGGCCTGTGCCTGACGGCGGCCGGTGCTTTCGCACAAGACGAGATCGATACCATCGTGGTCACCGCGACCCGGGTGGCGCAATCGGGTTTCGACTTGCCGGTGTCCATCAGTGCGATGGACGGCGCGGCGATCCGCGAGGGGCAGCTCGCGGTCAATCTTTCGGAATCCCTAGCGGCGGTGCCGGGCCTGGTGGTCCAGAACCGCGAGAACTACGCCCAGGATTTGCAGATCTCCTCGCGTGGGTTCGGCGCGCGCGCGACCTTCGGCGTGCGGGGCCTGCGCGTCTATGTGGACGGCATCCCGGCCACCATGCCCGACGGCCAGTCCCAGACCTCGCATATCGACCTCGCCAGCGCCGGGCGCATCGAGGTGCTGCGCGGGCCGTTCTCGGCGCTGTATGGAAATTCGGCGGGTGGGGTGATCGCGGTGTTCACCGAAAACGGCCCGGCGGGCGGCGCGGTGGACGCCACAGTCACCGGCGGCAGCAACGGCTTCCTGCGTGCGAGCGCCAAGGCGTCGGGCGATACCGGCACGCTCAACTACGTCATCTCCGGCGCGCGCTTCTCGACCGACGGCGACCGCGCCCACAGCGCCGCCACCCGCTCCGACGTGAACGCCAAGCTGCGCTGGACCGTGGCGCCCGGCCAGGAGATCACCGCGGTGGTCAACGGCGTCGATCTGCCCGAGGCGCAGGACGCGCTCGGCCTCACCCGCGCGCAGCTTAACGCCGACCCGCACCAGGCCGGCACGGGCGCCGAAACCTTCAATACGCGCAAGAGTGTCCGCCAGGGGCAGGCGGGCCTGACTTACGCCGGCGATGTGGGCGCGGACGATACGGTCAAGGGCGTGCTCTACCTGGGCCGGCGCACCACGGTGCAGTACCAGGCGATCCCGATGGCGTCGCAGACTCCCGCCACCAGTCCCGGCGGCATGATCGACCTCGCCAACGATTTCTGGGGCATCGATGCCAACTGGACCCATCAGGCCATGCTGGGCGGCGTGAAGCTGCGGATCACCGCCGGCGCGAACCTCGATGTGCTCGACAGCAAACGGCGCGGCTACCAGAACTTCATCGGCGCGACGGTCGGGGTGCGGGGCGCTTTGCGGCGCGACGAGAACAACATCATCTCCGACTTCGACCAGTACGCCCAGGCCGAGATCACGCCCACCGAGCGCTGGATGATCCAGGCCGGCATCCGCCACAGCCGCGTGAAGGTCAGGTCGAACGATCACTACATCGTCCCTGGCAACGGCGACGACAGCGGCGCCAAAACTTATGAAGGCGTGAACCCGGTGCTGGGTGTCACCTTCAAGCTTTCGCCCGCCGTAAACCTCTACGCGTCGTTCGGGCGCGGGCTGCAGACGCCGACCGCCGACGAACTGTCCTACCGTTCGGTGAACGGCACCCAGACCGGGCCCAACTTCGCGCTGAAGGCCAGCCGCAGCGACAACTACGAGGCGGGCGTGAAGGCCCGCGCGCATGGCGTGCGGCTTACCGCCGCGGTGTTCCGCATCGCGACCGCCAACGAGATCGTGGTGCAGGCCAACAGCGGCGGGCGCTCGGTATTTCAGAACGTCGCCGCCACCACCCGCGACGGCGTGGAACTGGGCGCGGAAGGCGCCTTGGGCGCTGGCTTCGGATTCAAGACGGCCTACACCTATCTCGACGCCACGGTGGACCAGGCGTTCGCGGCGTGCGCCGGCGTGCCGTGCGTGGCGCGTAGCGTGCCGGCAGGTGCGTCGCTGCCCGGAATCCCCAAGCATGTGGGGTACGGCGAGCTGTCCTGGCGCCATGCCGCCTCGGGCTTCACCGCCGCCGTCGAACTGCGCACCGCCAGCAAGATCTATGTGGACGACTTCAACAGCGACGCTGCACCCGGCCGCGCCACCGCCAACCTGCGCGCCGGGTTCGTGCAGGAAGGCGAGAGCTGGGAAATCTCCGAGACCCTGCGTGTCGACAACCTGGGCGGCAAAGCCTATGTCGGCTCGGTGATCGTGAACGAGAGCAACGGGCGCTATTTCGAGCCCGCCCTGGGCCGCAGCGTCTACGGCGGCATCTCGGCCCGGCTGTCGTGGTGATCACGTTTACGCGTGAGGGCTTGCCGGGGCGCGTGCGGACCTTCTAGGCTGTGGCCTTCATACGAACCGATAGGGGTTTTCCATGCTGATCCGCGCCGCGCTCGCCGGCTTGTTCCTGGTCTCGATGTCCGCCGTGGCAGCCGACACGCCGTCGGTGAAGGGGGCGTCGGTCTATATCATCGCGCCCAAGAACGGCGACACGGTCACCGGCAAGGTGGTGGTGCAGTTCGGCCTCAAGGGCATGGGCATCGCGCCCGCGGGCGTCGAGATGGAAGGCACCGGCCACCACCACCTGATCGTCGATAAGGACACGCCGCCGCTCAACGACTACCTGCCCGTGGGCGACCCGCAGGTTCTGCATTTCGGCAAGGGCCAGACCGAGACCGAGCTGACCCTCGCCCCCGGCCGCCATACCCTCCAGCTCGTGTTCGCCGACAAGGACCACAAGCCGCATGTCCCAGCGGTGGTGTCGGAGAAGATCACTATTACCGTTAAGTAACTGCCGCCCCGAAATTGGCCTGTTAGCGTTCCCCTCCGGGGGAGCGCCGATGGACCGTCATTTCGCCTGCACCGCCTGCGGCAAGTGCTGCACGCGCGGGCCCGAGATGGAGTTGAGCGAGGCGACACGCCTCGCCGACGTGTTCATCACGCGGCTGATGTTCAAGCTGCACAGCCTGCCCCTGGATGCGCGCTCGGCAAGGGTGACGCTATGGGCGAAGCGCGAGGGGAGCATCCTTCCGGCGCGCAAGGCGCTGGCGGAAGCCCGCGCGTGGATAACCCGGTTCTCCCTTCATGATGAAACCGACGCGATCAACGAACGGTCGTTGCACCTGACGCTGTCCGCGCTGCCGGTACACGGCGGGCCGGGATGCCCGGCCCTCGCGGGCGACCGCTGCGGCATTTATGCGCGCCGCCCGGCGTGCTGTGGCACGGTCCCGTTCCATTACAGCCGCGCACCTTCGACGCTTGGCGCTTATCTCGACGCCTTCGTCCGCACGCCGGGCCATGCCTGCGATACGTCAAAAGCGGCGCCCAAGGTCTTGCGCGGCGGCGCGCTCGCCGGCCCGGCTTTGGTGCAGCTGCGCGGCGACGGTGTGGCGCTGGCCGCCGCCGATCGTCCGTGGAAAGCAGCCATCGCCGCCCTGGTGCGAAGCGCGGATGCCGGGCGCGCCGGCTTGCCCAGTTACGCCGAGATTCTGCGCAACGCCGCGACCGGCGCCACCACGGTGCCGATGCTTGCGGCCTGGCGGGTCGCCCGGCGCGAGGGGTTCATGACCGTGCCGGCGTTCGAGGATGTGTGCCGGAAGCAGACCATGCTGCTGCGCGCGCAAGGACGGGAGGATATGTTCCGCGACATGCTGGCGGACTTTCAGTAACCCGTCTGCGTGCCAGCCTAGCACGTTCCTTCTGTCATTCCCCCGCGACCGCGTGGGCGACCGGGGAATCCATGCTGCCGCGAGCCGATTGTGCAATGGATTGCCCGATCAAGTCGGACAATGACAGAGGTGGGCGTAAAAAAAAGCCCCGGGGGATGCCCGGGG
>JAIBCD010000027.1 GCA_019694335.1 Rhodospirillaceae bacterium
CCGCCATATACGCCGCTGCTCGAAAGCGGATCGGTGCGCGCCACCCTCGCCAACTACCGCGATGTCTTCGCCGATTCCTTCTATGCCGGCGCCTATGCCGGTTCGCTCAAGATCGCCGGGTTCGCCGCCGTCCTCGCCGTGCTCGCGGGGTATCCCATGGCCTATGCCATTGCCCAAGCACCCGAACGCCGGCGCGGGTTTTTGCTCCTGCTGGTGACCTTGCCGTTCTGGACCTCGCTGCTGATCCGCGTCTACGCCTGGATCGGCTTGCTGCGTCCGGGCGGGGTGATCAACAGGCTGCTGGAATCCGCCGGCCTGATCGACGCGCCCCTCAAGCTGATCAACACCACCGGCGCGGTCTGCCTCGGCATGGTCTATGCCTACCTGCCGTTCATGGTGCTGCCGCTCTACGCGCGCCTGGAGCGGCTGGACCCTGCCCTGATCGAAGCGGCCAACGATCTCGGTGCGCGGCCCTGGCGCGCATTCCTCGCGGTGACATTGCCGCTGTCCTTGCCGGGCGTGGTCGCGGGCGCGCTTCTGGTGTTCATCCCCTGCGTCGGCGAGTTCGTGATCCCCGATCTTCTCGGCGGGCCGGATACCGTGATGATCGGCAAGGTGCTGTGGAGCGAGTTCTTCTCCAGCCGCGACTGGCCGCTGTCGGCCGCTCTGACCGTGGCGATGATGGCGGTGCTGGTGATTCCGATCCTGGCTCTGCAGCGGACGCTGGGGGAGGAGCCATGAGGCGCATCCCCTGGCTTTCGCTGGCCTTGGCCACGGGCCTCGCGTTTCTCTATGTGCCGCTGGCGGCGGTGATCGTCTATTCCTTCAATGCCTCGCGGCTGGTGACCGTCTGGACCGGCTTCTCGACGGTCTGGTACGGCGAATTGCTGAACGACCGGCAGATCATCGCGGCAGCCGAGACCAGCCTGATTGTCGGCGTGTTGTCGGCGACACTCGCGGCGATCGTGGGCACGGCCGCCGGCTACGCGCTGGCGCGGTTCGGCGCTTTCCGCGGCCGCTGGCTGTTCGCCACCGCGGCCATCGCGCCGCTGGTGGTGCCGGAAGTGATCACCGGGCTCTCGCTCCTGCTCCTGTTCGTGGCGGCGGAAAGCGCCTTGCCGTTCCTTCCGGGGCGCGGCGTCGCCACCATCGTGATCGCCCACGCCAGCTTCACCATGGCGACGGTCGCATTGATCGTGCGCGCGCGCCTGGCTGGCATGGACCGCGAGGTCGAGGACGCGGCGCGCGATCTGGGCGCGCGTCCGTTCACCGTGTTCTTCCGGATCACGTTGCCGATGATGGCGCCGGCGCTGGCGGCCGGGTGGCTATTGGCTTTTGTCCTGTCGCTGGACGACGTGGTGATCGCGAGCTTCGTGGCCGGCCCGCAGTCCACAACCCTGCCGATGGTGGTCTATTCGAGCATCCGTTTGGGGGTCAGCCCCAAGATCAATGCGCTCGCGGCGTTGCTGGTGGCGGTCACGGCGGTATTATTGGGGATCGCCGCGCTTATGGGCCGCAAGGGTGTCAGCGCCCGGCGGTGACCTTGCCGCCCTGGATGACGGCGACGTCCCTCCCGGCGACCTCCACCGAGGTGTCGCCGACCAGGATGACGCAGGACGTGCAGACATTGGCCACCCGCTCGCCGGCCTTGAGGGTGAGCACATTGCTCTGCCCGTCGTTGGTGTTCACCACCGCTTCCCGATCGACACGGTCGCGGTTGACGAGGTCGACGGCCAACGCCGGTGTGCTGACCAGAATTGCCATGGCCCCTAAAGCTTTTGTGACGGATTTCATCGACGCTATCCCCCTCGCAGGCCCTAGGATAGTACAGGCCGAGCACGGACTGGGAGAGGGCATGACGACCCCGAGGCGCCGATGAGAGCCCTGATCGCGGCCCTATGCCGGCGCCTGCCGGGCTGGCTGATCCGCGGGCTGCTGCATGCCGCCAATCCGCATTTCATCGTCAGCGCGGCGGGGATCTTCCGCAACGGTGCGGGCGAGGTGCTGTTGTTGCGGCATGTGGTCCGGGGCAGCTATCCCTGGGGCTTGCCGGGCGGGTTCCTCAAGGCCGGGGAGACCCCGGAGCAGGGCGCGGTGCGCGAACTCACCGAGGAAACCGGCCTTGTGGCCGGCGCCGCCGGGATCGTGGGCGTGAACATGATCTCGCCGCGGCATATGGAAATGATCGTGCTCGGCGCCACGGCGGTCGAAATGCCCTCCCGGCTCGATTTCGAGATTTTCGAAGCCCGGTTTTTCGCGGTGAACCGGCTGCCCGAGGACATGCCGCCCGGGCACCGCCGGGTGGTCCTCGAAATTGCAAACAAGAGTTGCTGACAAAGGCCTTGCGGGCAAAAGGCGACCTGCGATACCCAGCGCTCCTCTGGGAAAAGGGTTCGCCATGGCTATCATCAACGTCACCGACCGCGCCGGCCGCAAGCACGTCATCGACGCCACGCCGGGCCCTTCGCTCATGGAAATTCTGCGTGACCGCAATCTCGATGTGGAAGCGGTGTGCGGCGGCTGCTGTTCCTGCGCCACCTGCCATGTGCTGATCGACGACGCCTGGACCGCCAAGACCGGCCAGCGTTCCGAGGACGAACAGGAACTGGTGGAACACACCGGCGCCTACAAACCCGCCAACTCGCGCCTGTCGTGCCAGATCCGTTTCACCGACGCCCTCGACGGCATCGCGCTGATCATCGCGCCGGGTGAATAGCGGAACGTGTCCAGGAAAAGTGGGCGCCGCCGCCGGCTGAAGGCCGGCTGATTCAAGAAAGCGCGCCTTCCGCGCGCGGCCGCCCGGAACACGCGACCAAACAAAAAACTAATCAGGCCAGCGGCGGTGCATCCATAGCCACTGCCCGGGCTTTCGCCTGATCCACTGCTCCAGGCGTTCGTTCACCTTGGTCAGGCCGGCGCGGAGCGCGCTTTCGTCGCCGGGCGGGCCGGGGGCAAAGGCGAAGGGTTCCTCCACCGACACCAGATAGCGGCCTTCGGGCATGCGCTCGGTGCGCACCGGGAACACCGGGCAGCCATAACGCATGGCGAGGCTGACCACCGCCGGGCTGGTGTAGGCGGCCCGGCCGAAGAACGGCACGGCCAAGCCGGTGTTGAGTTTCTGGTCCACCACCATGATGACATGGGCCGCGTCCATCAGCGCCCGCACGATGCGCCGTGCTCCCGCCACGCCCTTGGCCAGCATGTCGGCGGTATAGGGGGCGCGCGCTTCGGCGATCATCTGGTCCACCAGCGGATTGTTGGCGGCGCGGTAGACGATGGTCAGCGGCTTGGTGCGCCCGGTCAGGGCCAGGGGAATCACTTCCCAGTTGGCCAGATGGGCGCAAAACAGGATCACCGGCTGGCTGGCGGGGATCGCCGCCAGCCGCTCGAAACCCTCGACATCGACGCGGCGTTCGCGGTCGAGCCGTTGCAGCAGCGCGTATTCCACCATGGTGCGGCCGAAATTGTCCCAGGCCTCCGTCAGCCATGTATCGCGCTGGGCGGCGCCGGCCTCGGGCAAGGCCGCGGCCATGTTGCGCCGGGCGATGCCGTCGGCGCGCGTGCGCGGGCCGACCTTGCGCCCCAGCCAGCCGCCGAAATTGGATGCGGTGCGCGTGGGCAACAACCGCAGCAGCCCAAACATCAGGTGCGCGGCGAAGGCTTCAAGACGGTGGCGGACGGGATATTTGAGTGGGGTATCGGTCATAGGCGGCAGACTTATAGCGCGTATACGCTTTTATTTGGTCGCATTTTCTACGATGAACCGGTACCCACTTCCTCGGAAAATGCTCCGGTAGGAGTGTGGCATATGCGCGTATTGCAAGTCATGGCCAGCGGCCGCCACGGCGGCGCGGAGTTGTTCTACGAGGATCTGGTGCCGGCGCTGGCGAAGGCTGGGGCCGAGCAGGTGGGCGTGATCCGCCCGTATCCCGACCGTGCGGCGATCCTTAGGCAGGCCGGCTGCCGCGTCACCATGCTGAAGTTCGGCGGGCCGCTCGATCTGGTCACGCGCTTCAAGCTGGCGAAGATCGCCAGGACCGAACAGCCCGACATCGCCATGGGCTGGATGAACCGCGCCTGCAACGACCTTCCCACGGGGCCGTGGGTGAACGTCGGCCGCCTCGGCGGCTATTACGACCTCAAATACTACCGCCGCTGCACCCAGCTGATCTGCAACACGCCGGACATCTGCGACTATGTGGTGCGCGCAGGCCGCAAGGCGGACGCCGTGCACTACATCCCCAATTTCTGCCCGGTGCGCGACGAGCCGCCCGTGGACCGTGCGCTGCTTGGCGGCGAGGCCGCGCCGGTGCTGCTGATCCTCGCGCGCCTGCATCCCGCCAAGGGGATCGATGTCGCCCTGCGGGCGCTGCCGGAGATCAAGGACGCGGTGTTGTGGATCGCGGGCGATGGCCCGGATGAAGCCAAGCTCAAACGTCTGACCGCCGACCTCGGCCTCGGCAATCGCGTGCGCTTCCTCGGCTGGCGCGACGACCGTTCGGCGCTGCTCAAGGCCGCCGATGTCTGCCTGCTGCCGTCGCGCATGGAGCCGTTCGGGAATGTGGTTCTCAATGCCTGGGCCCACGGCGTGCCGCTGGTGGCCTCCATGAGCCAGGGCCCCGGCAAGCTGGTGCAGGATGGCGACGACGGACTGCTGGTCCCGGTGGACAACGCGGGTGCCCTGGCGGCGCGGGTGAAGGCGGTGCTTGGCGACAGGGCGCTGGCCAAGCGGCTCACGGCCGGAGGATTGCGGCGCACCGCCGCCGAATTCTCCGAGTCCGCGGTGGTCGAGCGCTATCTCGCGATTTACCGCGCGTTTCTGGCTTAAAGACACTCCAAGGACGGCATTCCGCCTCGATTGTCCCGCCGTGCGGGACAGGGCATAGTCATGGGGATGCCCAAGCAAGCCTCCAAGCGCGTGGCGGACAAGGCCGAGGTCCAAACCGGCGCGGATAAACATGCCGGTCATGGCGTAAAGGATCACCTCGGTCTCCTGGCGGAGATGACGCGCGAGTTCACCGCCAGTTCCGACTACAAGACCATCGCCCAGTCGGCCTTGGCGCGCATCACCACCTATATGGGCGCCGAGGCCGCGTCCCTGTTCCTGGTCAGCGACACCGGCGAAGCGCTGGTGTGCTCGGCGTGCTACGGGCCCGTGGACATCACCGGGCTCAATATCGCCGCCAACACCGGCGTGGTCGGCCGCGCCGTGGCGACCCGCGAAGGCGCCCTGGTGCGCGATGTCGCCGAGCGCGCGGATTTCGGCGCGGCGGTGGACGCCAAGACCGGCTTCACCACCCGTTCGCTGCTGGTGGCGCCGCTGGCGATCGGCGGCGACTGCCTGGGCGCGATCGAGGTCATCAATCGCATCGGCGGCGACGGGCTGTTCGACGCCGAGGACTTGCTGCTGCTCGAAACCCTCGCCGGCGCCGCCGCGCTCGCCATCAGCAATTTCCGCCTCACCCACAAGATCGTCCAGCAGGAACGCAACCAGCACGAGTTGGAACTCGCGGCCGAGATCCAGCGCGACCTGTTGCCGCAGGCCACCAGCCGGGATTTCCCGATCCACGGCATCAATATTCCGGCGCGGTCGGTGTCGGGCGATTTCTTCGACATCCTGCCGCTGCCCGACGGGCGCATCTGGTTCAACGTCGCCGACGTGTCCGGCAAGGGCATGAACGCGGCCCTCTTGATGGCCAAGACCTCGAGCCTGTTCCGCTGCCTCGCCAAAAGCGCCGAGGATCCGGGCCAGCTCCTGAACGCCATCAACAACGAACTGTGCGAAACCAACTCCCACGGCATGTTCGTGACCATGGTGGGCGGCCTGTTCCACCCCGGCACCGGCTCCCTGCGCCTTACCAACGCCGGCCACGAGCCGCCCCTGCACTTCGATTTGCGGACCGAGCGCTTCATCGCCATTCCCGCCGACGCGCCGCCTCTGGGCATCGCCCAGGATATCGCCGGGCCTGATGGTTTTCCGGTGACCGAGATCTTTCTCGCTGGCGGCATGCTCTATGTGTTCACCGATGGCCTGACCGAGGCCACCACCTTCGGCGGCGGCATGCTGGGGATCGACGGCGTGCGCGCCCTGATCCGCGACCATGCCGAGGAGACCCCGGACCTGCGCCTGAAAAGCATCGCCGGTGCGGTCAAACTGCCCGGTCAGTCCTTGCGCGACGATTTGACCCTTTTGGTGGTCGAGGACATGGGCCTCGCGCCGGTCGGGGCCAAGCCGCCGATCGACAACAAGCTCTCGGTGGAAGACGGCCAGATCATGCGCATCCGCATTCCGGCCCGCCCCGACCGGCTGAAGCTGATCCGCGCCGCCACCGAACAGGCCTGCAAATATTGCGACGCGCCGGAGCCCTGGACCTTCGACCTGAAAATGGCCGTGGACGAGGCCTGCCAGAACATCGTCCGCCACGCCTACGGGAACCGGGGCGAAGGCGACATCATGATCGACTATTCGCGCGAAGGGGACGTCCTGGTGGTCGACATCATGGATTTCGCCGACGCGGTCGACCCCGAAACCATCAAATCCCGCAATCTCTCGGAAGTCCGGCCTGGGGGCCTGGGTGTTCATCTGATCAAATCGGTCTGTGACGACGCCCGGTTTGTGCCGCCGCCGCCGGGCGTCGGGAACTTATTTAAATTGACCAAACGCCTGCCAAACAAGGTAAGTTAACCCCTTACGGAGCATCAGAGCGAGACGATGAGCTACGAGATTCGCAATGTGAACGGGGCGGCGGTGGTGGCGCTCAACGGCGACGTCGACCTGCAGACCTCGCCGGTGGTCCGCCAGAAGCTGCTCGAGAGTCTCGAGGGCAACACCAAGGTCGTGGTCGACCTGTCGGCGGTGAACTACATCGATTCCTCGGGCGTCGCCTCGCTGGTCGAAGCGTTCCAAGTTAGCCGCAAGAAAGGCGCCTCGTTCGCGCTCGCCAGCGTGTCGTCGGCCGCCATGCGGGTGTTGTCGCTCGCGCGCCTCGACAAGGTGTTCACCATCCATTCGTCCGTCGAAGCGGCTACTCAAGGCTGAGATGCAGTGCCATGGCCGAGGCTCCGATCCAAGGCGGCGCTAACGGCCTGTCCACAAAAATCACCGCGGTCCTGACTCGCCTGGGCGAAAAGGCGGTCGCCGCCGTCGCCGAAATCGGCCTGGGCGCCGTGCTGTTCGGCCAGAGCGTGTTCTGGATTTTCATGGGCCGCCGCCAGGCCCAGCCGGTGCGCATCGGCGCAACCTTCGCCCGCTGCATGGAAGTCGGCATCGAGGCCCTGCCGATCGTCACCATGATGTCGATCACCATCGGCATCATGCTGGCGATCCAGGGGATCTATGCGCTGCGCGTATTCGGCGCCGAGGACCAGGTCACCATCGGCCTGGGGCTGTCGGTGGTGCGCGAATTCGGGCCGCTGATCACCGGCATTCTGATTTCCGGCCGCACCGGCTCGTCGCTGGCGGCGCGCATCGGCACCATGCGCATCAGCCAGGAAATCGACGCACTCACCGTCATGGGCATCAATCCGGTGCGGTTCATCGTCGCCCCGGCCCTGATCGCCATGTTCGTGATGGTGCCGCTGCTCGCCTTCTGGGCGGATATGGTGATGCTCGCCGGCGCCGGCTGGTACGTGACGGTCGATCTCGGCATGACCTTCTCGGCCTATGTGCAGCGCCTGACCGAGACCGTGACCCTGCACGACGTCATGCACGGCTTGTCCAAGGCGGGGCTGTTCTCGGTCCTGATCACCCTGGTGGGCGTGATCAACGGCGCCAGCGTGTCCGGCGGCGCGGAGGGCGTGGGCAAGATGACCACGCGCTCGGTGGTGCTGTCGATCAGCGCCATCATCGTGACCGACATGGTCTTCGCTTACGTCACGACCCGGTGACGTCATGAGCCACGCAGAAGCCGCGCCCTATCAACGGCCCGATCTCACCGGGGCGCCGAATGTCATCGAGATCCACGATCTCGTCACCCATTACGGCACGCGCAAGATCCTGCACAACGTCAGCGTCGAGGTGCGGGAAGGCGAGATCATGGTGATCATGGGCGGCTCCGGCTCCGGCAAGAGCACGCTCCTGAATACACTGCTGGGACTCCTGCGTCCGACATCGGGCGCGGTGCGCATCCTCGGCCAGGATCTGTGGGGGATTTCCGACGTCGAGCGCACGCATCTGCGGCAGAAAATCGGTGTCGCCTTCCAGGGCGGCGCGCTGTTCAGTTCGCTCAACGTGCTCGAAAACATCCTCCTGCCGCTGCGTGAGCACACCAAACTCGATCTCAACACCATGCGCATCATGGCCCGCCTCAAGATGCAGGTGGTCAACCTGGCGGGCTTCGAAAACCTGATGCCGGCGGAACTGTCGGGCGGCATGATCAAGCGCGCCGCCTTCGCCCGCGCCATCGTCATGGACCCGCGCGTCCTGTTCTGCGACGAGCCGTCGGCGGGCCTCGATCCCATCGTCGCGTCGGCCATCGACGACCTGATCCTCTCGCTGCGCGACGCCATGGGCATGTCGATCGTCGTGGTCACCCACGAACTCGAGAGCGCCTTCCGCATCGCCGACCGGATCTGCGTGCTCGATCGCGGCCATATCCTGATGGTGGGCACGGTCGATGAGGTGCGCGCGAGCCAGAACGAGCGCATCCAGAACCTGCTGAATCGCCGTACCGAGGAGGAAAACCTCGATCCCGATGAGTATTTAAAGCGTCTGACGGCGGCGGCGAGCTAGTGCCGGACCGAGAATCGCTGTAATCAGGAACAGGGAATCGGGCGGACAGGATTATGCAGGATAGCCGCATAAATTACGTGGTGGTGGGCGCGTTCGTCGCCGCCATGCTGGTTGCCTTCGTGGTGGTGGCCAGCGTGCTCGCGGGGCGCACCGGCGCCACCGATTCCTATTACACCGTCTACAACAACGTCGGCGGTATCAAGTACGGCACCATCGTTTTCTACGAAGGCTTCCAGGTCGGCCATGTCGAGAGCATCGAGCCGATCCAGAAAGGCCGCCAGCTGACCTTCAGGGTCAACATGGAGATCACGCACGGTTGGCAGATTCCCACCGATAGCGTCGCCCGCGCGCTGATCTCGGGATTGCTGTCGGCGGTCGCCATCGACATCAAGGGCGGCAAGGCCGAGGCGCTGCTTCCGCCGGGAGCCGAGATGAAGGGCCAAGGGCCCGGCAACCTATTCGCGACGCTGGCCGACATCGGCGCGGAGTTCGGCGACCTGTCCACCAACTCCATCAAGCCGCTGCTCGAGAACGTCAACGTCCTGGTCAAGCAGCTGTCGGCGTCGACCGCCGACAATCTGCCGGTCATTCTGGCCAACCTGAACAAGCTCTCGGGGAGCGTGGAGCGCTCGGCCGCCGTGATCGAGAAGGGGTTCTTGAAGCCCGAGAACGTCCAGCACATGGATGCCATCGTCGCCAATGTCGATCAGGTGACCGCCAATCTGAATCAACTCTCCGCCGGCCTCGAAGAGACGCGCAAACTGCTCAATGAGTCCGTCGCGCGGGTCAACAAGGTCGTGGACAACAACAGCGGCAACGTCGACGAGGCCATGCGCAACCTGCGCTATACGACCGACACCATCGCGCGCAACGTGGACGATATCGCTCACAATGCCGCCGCCACCGCCCGCAACATGGCCGAGTTCAGCCGTTCGATCCGCGAGAACCCGGGCCTCCTGCTCGGCGGCGCCGCGCCGGAAGATCCCGTGAAGCCCAAGACCGGAGGCGGCAAATGACAATTTCCCGCCGTTGGTTCGTGGGGGGCGCGCTGGCGCTCTCGGCCTGTTCCTCGGGCGTCGTGCCGCGCGATACGTTTTACCGCCTGGGCACGCCCGCTACGCCGCAGGCCCTCGCGGGCGGACCGATCAAGGGCACGGTGGAAGTGCCGCCGTTCCGCGCCCAGGGCATCGTCAACGAGCGCGCCATGCTGTATCGGGAGAGCGCGTTCGAGCTGGCGCAGTACAATTATCACACCTGGATCGAACCGGCCTCGATGATGGTGAGCCGCGTGTTCATCGAGTCCTTACGCGCCGCGCAGGCGTTCACCGCCGTGGCTTCGCCCGAGATGCGCCAGAACCGCGATTACGAGTTGTCGGGCGATATCCGCGAGTGGGAGCATGTGTTGCCGCAGGCCGGCGGCCCGGCGGTGGCCATCGCCATCGATATCGCTCTGCGCCGTATCGCCGGCAGCCGGGAAATGCTGCTGAAGAGTTACCGCGTGCATGAGCCGGTGGCCGGCGACGGCATCGACGCGGTGGTGCAATCCTTCACCACCGGGCTCGACAAGATCGTCGCCCAGGTGCTGGGCGATCTCGCCGCCCTCCCCAAAAGCTAGATACAGACCCGCACGATCAGGCCGTCGCGTTTCTCCGCGGCCTTATTCGGCCACCGCGCGCGGAACAGGGTGTGGAATATACCTGCACGTAATGAATGTAGATCACACATTCATTAACAACCTTAAATTTATAAAAGGCGTCGCGCAGCGATACGGGCATGCACCGCAAATGCATTGAAATTGCCTCTTAATTCGCCCCAAGACGGGTTGAGAAACCGTTGAGTTGCCGGGGTTTTCCCGGGCCTTTAGTATCCGCCGCCTTCCAACACGACTTCAGGACCAACCGCCACCGTGCGCTATGTGAGTACCCGGGCCCATGGAAATCAGGGGGCCCCCGATCTTGGCTTCGACGATGTCTTGCTGGCGGGGCTTGCCACCGATGGCGGGCTCTATCTGCCGGCCACCTGGCCCCGATTCTCCCCCGCCGAGATCAAGGCGCTCGCGGGCCTGGACTATGCGGCACTCGCCGAACGCATCATGGCGCCCTTCATGCAGGGCAGCGTGCTGGCGCCGCACCTCGGCGCCATCTGCCGCGAGGCCTATGGCCGTTTCAGCCATCCGGCGGTGGCGCCGCTGCGCCAGCTTGGACCGAACGAATGGATCATGGAGTTGTTCTGCGGCCCGACGCTGGCCTTCAAGGATTACGCGCTCCAGGTCGTCGGCCTGATGTTCGAACGCCTGCTGGCGGTGCGCGGGAGCCATATCACCATTGTCGGCGCCACCTCGGGCGACACCGGCTCGGCGGCCATCGAGGCCACGCGCGGCCGCAAGGGGATCGATATCTGCATCCTGCATCCCGCGGGCCGCACCTCCGACGTGCAGCGCCGGCAGATGACCACGGTGGACGCCCCCAACGTCCACAACGTGGCGCTCGAAGGCACGTTCGACGACTGCCAGAACATCGTCAAAGCCTTGTTCGCCGATGCCAAGTTCCGCGAACAGGCCAACCTCTCGGCGGTGAACTCCATCAACTGGGCGCGGATCATGGCCCAGGTGGTCTATTACTTCTGGGCGGCGGTCAATCTCGGGGCACCCGACCGTTCCGTCGCCTTCGTCGTGCCCACCGGCAACTTCGGCAATGTGTTCGCGGGGTTCGTGGCCAGCCGCATGGGCCTGCCGGTGACCAAGTTCGTGGTCGGCTCCAACACCAACGACATCCTGACCCGGTATTTCGAGACCGGATCCATGACCGCGGCCGGCGTGCAGCCCACGCTCAGCCCATCCATGGACATCCAGATCTCAAGCAACTTCGAGCGCCTGCTGTTCGACATGGGCGGCCGCGACCCGGTCGCCGTTGAACGCGCCATGGCGCAGTTCAAGCAAAGCGGTTCCTACGCGGTGGAAGCCAAGCACCACCAGGCCATGACCGCGCTGTTCACCGGCAGCCGCCTGGATGACGCCGGCACCTTGAAGACGATCGGCGAGGTTTTCCGCACGACCGGCGAACTGATCGATCCGCATACCGCCGTGGGCGTGGCCGCCATGCGCGCCGCCGATCTTCCCCGCCATGTGCCGCGTATCGCGCTTGCCACCGCGCATCCGGCGAAATTCCCCGATGCGGTGGAGAAGGCCGCCGGCCAGCGCCCCGCGTTGCCGCCGGCCCTTGCCAACCTGTTCTCGCTGCCCGAACGCTTTACAAAGTTGCCGAACGACCTGGATCAGGTGAAACGCTTCCTCAAGGATACGGTCATCAGCTGATGCCGGTTCGCGTCACCACACTTCCCAGCGGCTTGCGGGTCGTCACCGACCGCATGGATTCGGTCGAGACGGTGGCGGTCGGCGCCTGGGTGGCGGCCGGCACGCGCCACGAGACCGCCGAGGTCAACGGCATCTCGCACCTGCTGGAACACATGGCCTTCAAGGGCACCGCGCGGCGCAGCGCGCAGATGATCGCCGAGGAAATGGATAACGTCGGCGGCCAGCTCAACGCCTACACCAGCCGCGACCACACCGCCTATTACGCCAAGGTGCTGAAAGAGGATCTGGACCTCGCGGTCGACATCATCGCCGACATCCTGCTCAACCCGGCGATGGACGCTGACGAACTCGCGAAAGAGCAGCACGTGGTGGTGCAGGAGATCGGCCAGGCCAACGATACGCCCGACGACATCATCTTCGACCATTTCCAGGCGACCGCCTTCAAGAACCAGCCCATGGGCTGGCCGGTGCTGGGCAAGGAGAAGATCGTGCGCGCGATCACGCCCGACCGGCTGAAGAAATACCTGGCGGCCCACTACGCCGCCGACACCATGATCGTCTCGGCCGCGGGCGCGGTGGACCACGACGCCTTTGTGAAGCTGGTGGAAGCGGCGTTCGCCGCGCTGCCGCGCCGCGCCGCCGTCAGTGAAAGCCGCGCCACCTACAACGGCGGCGATTTCCGCGAGGAACGTGACCTGGAGCAGGCCCACCTGGTGCTCGGCTTCGGCGGGCTCTCGTTCGATGACGCGGATTTCTACAATCTCGGCGCGCTTTCGACGATCCTGGGCGAAGGCATGTCCTCGCGCCTGTTCCAGGAAATCCGCGAAAAGCGCGGGCTGGTCTATGCGGTATTCTCCAGCACCCAGTCGTTCTCCGACTGCGGCCTGGTGCAGATCTACATGGGCACCGGTATCGACGACGTGCCGCAGTTGATCCCGGTGTTGTGCGGCGAGATCAAGAAAATCACCGAAGGCGTTTCCGCCGACGAGGTCAAACGCGCCCGCGCCCAGACCAAGGCCGGCCTGCTGATGTCATTGGAAAGCCCGGGGTCGCGCTGCTCCCAGCGCGCGCGGCAGTTGATGATTTACGGACGGACTCTGGAGACGGCGGAAATCCTCGCCAAGGTGGAAGCGGTCGACGCCGCCGGCATCAAGCGCGCCGCCGAACGCGTGTTCTCCACCGCGCCGACTTTCGCGGCGCTCGGCAATCTCAAGACGCTGGAAGAGTTCAGCGCGATCAAGGCGCGGTTGGTTTGAGCTTCTTGTCATCCTCGCGGCTTCGCCGCAAGGATGACAGAGGTCACGTTGGCTGCGTTCCCGTTAGCAGTGCCCGGCGACCGGCGAGAGCAGCGCCGCGTTCACGCCGAGCTTGGCGAGCGCCCTTTCCCACTTGCTGCTGAAGTCGCCGGAGAACAGCAGGTCCGGGTCCGCCGGCACGTTAAGCCAGGCGTTGCGCTTGATTTCCATGTCGAGCTGGCCGGGGCCCCAGCCGGAATAGCCCAGCGCCATCAGGTTGGCGCGCGGGCCGGCGCCGCAAGCGATCGACTTTAAGATCTCGGTGGTGGCCGACAGGGCGACCTGGTCGTTGAGCACGAGGGTGCCGTCGCGGTTGTAATCGCGGGAGTGCAGCACAAAGCCGCGCTGGGTTTCCACCGGGCCGCCGCGATGCACGTGGATCGCACGGCAATTGGACGTCGTCGGGATGATGTTCAGGTTCTCGAGGACGTCCACGAACTTCAGATCCTGGAGCGGCTTGTTGATCACCAGGCCCATGGCGTTCTCGGGGGTGTGGGCGCAGAGGTAGATGACCGCGCGGGCGAAGCGCGGATCGGCCATGCCCGGCATGGCGATCAGGAATTGACCGGCCAAGGATCCAGGACCACCGGTCAACTGACCTGGTGTGTAACCAATGGCGGCTTTGGCGAACTGTGGGTCCATGATGTCTTTGTCTCCGTCCTTCATCTTACAGATGGGACCCCCTGATAGCGAAGACAAGTCATACCCAAATAATGCCCGATTCGCCGGGGCGGCGCTTCCGGAATTTTCGCCCTTTGGGATTGTGGCAACGCATGGTCGCGGGTCTTTCGGCGTGCCGCCTCTTGCTAGAGTGCGCGAAACTTTTCCGCTTCGGCGCGCGCCAGTTGATCGACGCGTTCATTCTCCGCGTGGCCGGCATGGCCTTTCACCCAGGTCCAGGTGACATCGTGCCCGCTTTGCGCGGCATCCAGCGCCTGCCACAAGTCGGCGTTTTTCACAGGCTGTTTGTCGGCGGTGCGCCAGTTGCGTTTCTTCCAGCCGTGGATCCATTCGCTGATGCCTTTCTGGACATACTGGCTGTCGGTGAACACCTCGACCGTGCTCTGGCGGGTCAGCGCCATCAGGCCTTCGATCACCGCCATCATTTCCATGCGGTTATTGGTGGTGAGCTTCTCGCCGCCCGCCAGCTCCTTCTCGGCGCCCTTGTAACGCAGCAGCGCCGCCCAGCCGCCGGGGCCGGGATTGCCCAGGCAGGCGCCGTCGGTGAACAGCTCGACCTTATTCATCAGTTCAGGCCGTATTCGGCCATGCCGGCGACGCGGGCGTGGAACATCAGCTTGTGCAGGTACTCGCGCGGATCCTTGGGTTTCACCAGCGCGCCCGCCGGTGTGTTGACCCAGTCATAAAGGCGCGTCAGCAGGAACCGCATTGCCGAGCCGCGCGCGAACAACGGCATCAGTTGCTTTTCGCGCGGCGAGAGCGGCCGCACGCTTTCGTAGCTGGTGAACAGCCGGTTGGCCTTGGTGATGTTGAAGGCGCCGTCGGGCTCGAAGCACCAGGCGTTCAGGCAGATGGCCAGGTCGTAGGCCAGGAAATCGGTGCAGGCGAAATAGAAGTCGATCAGGCCGGAACACCTGCCGTCCAGGAAGAACACATTGTCCGGGAACAGGTCGGCGTGGATCACGCCGGCAGGCAAGTCCTCGGCCGGCGCGGTCGGCCACTGCTGGCCGAGTTGATCCAGCTCCGCCTGGAGTTTCGCCACCAGGCCCTTTTCCAAATCCTCGCCCGACTGGCCGGTGCGTGCGAACAACGCGCGCCAGCCGTCGAGGGAGAGGTTGTTCGCCCGGCTCAGGGAGAAGCTCTTGCCCGCCTGGTGCAGCAGGGCGAGCGCGCGGCCCAGTTCCTGGCAATGTCCGGCGGCGATCTTGCGCGGCCACATGCCTTGCAAGAAAGTGACCACGGCGGCGGGCCGCCCGCACAGGATTCGCAGGGCTTGCCCGTCCTTACCCTTGAGCGGCACGGGGCATTGCACGCCGGCTTTGGCCAGATGCTCCATGAGGCCGATGAAGAACGGCAGATCCTTCGGGTCCACGCGCTTTTCGTAAAGCGTGAGGATCAGGGGGCCCTTGGCGGTCTCCAGGAGGTAATTGGAATTCTCGACCCCTTCGGCGATGCCCTTGCAGCCCAGGATCCGGCCGAAATCATAGGCCGCGGCAAAGGCCTGCAGGTCGTCGTCGGAGACTTCGGTGTAGACCGCCATTGCTGCTATTTAACGCCCTAAGGTCAGGGGGGCGGGTTTGCCAGGGTTTGCCCCGGCAGCTACACTGCCCCCTTCGGAATCACCGTTTTTTGATAGCAAATTCAGGATCATGGCGAAAGGTGCCGCGCCGCGCGCGCGGGTAGCCAACAGCCGCCCAACCAAGCTATAAACCCCGCCCATGAATGACCTGTTTTCCCGCATGATTCCCCGCGCGCCCGCGCTGCTGGCCCTCCTCGCTCTCGCGAGCTGCGGCGCCGACAAGATCGTGCCGCCGTGCCCGCCGGTACGTATCGACAACGCCACCGCCGTCCTGACCAAGTTCAAGGACGGCGCAGCACAAGACATGGCCAACATGGAATACCGTGCGGAACTGGTGGGCTACAAAGGCCAGTGCACCTTCAAGGACGACCGGGTCGAGCTGAGCATGGATATCGACTTCGCCTTTGAACCCGGCCCGGCCGCCGGCGGCGCGACCAAGGTGCCGTATTTCGTCGCCATCCCGCAGTTCTACCCGCGCGCCGAAGGCAAGCGCGTGCTGGAGTTCGCCGCGCCTTCGGGCAAGGGCGCGCAGCGCGTGCGGGAAGCCAATATCACCACGGTGATCCCGCTCAAGAAGGACGAGCCGGCCGCGAGCTACGACGTCTATATCGGCCTGCAGCTCACCCAACAGCAGCTCGACTACAACCGCGCCCACCCGGCGCGGTAAGCGCCCCCGGAAAAGGGCCGCCGGCGCCAACCGCGGGCTGGCGGATTTTACGATAGCGCGCATTCGCGCGCCGGCCGGCCGGGCGAGTCGTCTTCAAGTTATCCACAGGAATCTGAAGCGCAGCGGACGGGATTCACCCGCTCGCCGTTGACCCCGTGCACAAGCGTGGGCCACACTTCCCGCGACCTTGATACCCCCGTGGAAGAGACCGGACCCGCCTAGACTTTGGGAGCCGGCGCCGAAGGAGCAACCGCCCTCGGAAACTCTCAGGCAAACGGACCGCGGGGGATTGGTTCTCTGGAAAGCAGGCGGCCCCTCTTAGGACAGAGGACAACACCGCCTCACCGAAGATGTAAGCCGGCCCGGCGCCGTCACGCCGCAAACCGGTGAATCTTTCAGGTTTTCCGACAGAGGAGGGCGCACGAGACGTCACAGCCGCAAGGCTGAGAGTCGTTTGCGCCTATTTCCTCTGCCGGAGTTTTATTTGACGGACTCACGTCTTAAATCGACCCCGCTGCACGCGCTTCATGTTTCCTTGGGCGCGAAGATGGTGCCGTTCGCGGGCTACGACATGCCCGTCAATTATCCGCTGGGCGTGCTCAAGGAACACCTCCACGCCCGCGCCCACGCCGGCTTGTTCGATGTTTCGCACATGGGCCAGGCGACGCTCACGGGTAAGGACATCGCCGCCGCGCTGGAAACCCTGGTGCCGGGCGACATCGCCGGGCTGAAGCCGGGGCAGATCCGCTACACGCTGCTGCTCAACGACCAAGGCGGCATCATCGACGACCTGATGGTCACCAGGGCCGATCGTCCCGACACCCTGTTCCTGGTGGTCAACGCCGCCTGCAAGGACGGCGATTTCGCGCATATCGCGGCCAAGCTGGCGGGCAAGGCCACGCTCACGCGTCACGACGACAAGGCATTATTGGCGCTGCAAGGCCCCGAGGCCGCAAGCGTGCTCGCGAAATTCATTCCCGCTGCTGCGCGCATGGAGTTCATGACCAGCCGCGAGGACAGCTTCGACGGCGTGCCGGTGCGTTTGTTCCGCTCGGGCTACACCGGCGAGGACGGCTACGAAATCTCGGTGCCCAATACGGCGGCCGAGAACATCGCGAAAGCGCTGCTGGCCGCGCCCGGTGTGCAGCCGATTGGCCTGGGTGCCCGCGATTCCCTGCGCCTCGAAGCGGGGCTTTGCCTCTACGGCTCCGACATCGACACCGCGACTTCGCCTGTGGAAGCGGCGCTCTCCTGGGTGATCGGCAAGCGCCGGCGCGAGCAGGCTGGTTTCCCGGGTGCCGCGCGCATACAGAAAGAACTTAAGGACGGCGCGACACGCAAACGCGTCGGCATCAAGCCGTTGGGCCGGGCGCCGGCGCGTGCGCATACCGAAATCCAGGACGCGAGCGGCAAGAAGGTCGGCGAAATCACATCCGGCGGCTTCGGCCCTTCGTTCAATGCGCCGGTCGCCATGGGCTATGTGGACACCGCGCTCGCCAAGCCGGGCACGAAACTCAATCTCATCGTTCGCGGCGCTGCGTTACCGGCGGAAGTGGTCACGCTTCCGTTCGTCCCGCATCGCTACGTCAAATCCAAAGCCTGAATCCGGGAGAGAAACCACCATGAGCCAAATCCGTTTCACCAAGGATCACGAGTGGGTGCTCCTCGACGGCAAGATCGCAACGGTGGGTATCACCGAATATGCCCAGAGCCAGCTCGGCGACATCGTGTTCGTGGAAGTGCCGGCGGCGGGCAAGGCGCTCTCGGCCGGCGGCGAAGCGGCGGTGGTGGAGTCCGTCAAGGCCGCGAGCGAGGTCTATTCGCCGGTGGCGGGGAAAGTGACCGAAGGCAATGCGGTCCTGCCTGACGCCCCCGAGACCGTGAACCAGGATCCGCAAGGCAAGGGCTGGTTCTTCAAGATGGAAGTGGCCAACCCCGCCGACGTCGCGGCGCTGATGGACCAGGCCGCCTACGACAAATACCTCGCGGAACTGAACGGGTAGGCAAATTCGGGGTCACCCCCGGGTCAAACCCCAGGATGAGCGGAAAAGGGAAGAGGTAGATGCGATACCTGCCACTAAGTGAAACCAACCGCCGCGACATGCTCGCCGCCATCGGCGCGGGCAGCGTGGACGAATTGTTCCGCGATTTGCCGAAAGCGGCATTGGCGAAAGCGCGCATCGATCTGCCGAACAGCGCCTCCGAGATCGAGGTGGAGCGGGCGCTGTCCGCCATGGCGGCGAAGAACCGCAACTGCGGGCAGGGGCCGTCGTTCCTGGGCTGCGGCAACTACCGCCATCACACACCGGCGTCGCTCGATTACCTGATCCAGCGCGGCGAGTTCCTCACCGCCTATACGCCGTACCAGCCGGAAATCAGCCAGGGCACGTTGCAGGCGATCTTCGAGTTCCAGTCGCAGGTGGCGTTGATCACCGGCATGGAAGTCGCCAACGCCTCCATGTACGACGGCGCCACCGCCTGCGCCGAAGCGGTCACCATGGCCGCGCGCGTCACCAAGCGGAACAAGGCGATCCTCTCGGGCAACCTGCATCCCCACTACCGCGACGTCACGCTCACCAACTGCAAATTCCTCGACATGCAGATCGAGGCGCTGGCGCCCGATCCCACGGCGATCGAAGACCTGGTGGGCCGCGTCGGCCCCGACCTCGCCTGCGTGGTGGTGCAGACGCCTGGCTTCTTCGGACACCTCAACGACTATTCCAACCTCGCCAAGGCCTGCCATGCCGCCGGCGCGTTCTTGGTGGTGTGCGTCACCGAGCCGGTGGCGCTGGGCCTGATCACGCCGCCCGGACATATCGGTGCCGACATCGTGGTGGGCGAGGGGCAGTCCATGGCCGGGCCCATGAGCTTCGGCGGACCCGGCGTGGGCCTGTTCGCGACGCGCGAGAAATTCCTGCGCCAGATGCCGGGGCGCCTCGCGGGCGAAACCACCGACGAGAACGGCCGCCGCGGCTGGGTGCTCACTCTCTCGACCCGCGAACAGCACATCCGCCGCGAGAAGGCGACCTCGAACATCTGCACCAACTCCGGGCTGATCGCGCTGGCGTTTTCGGTGCACATGACGCTGTTGGGCGAGGCCGGGTTCACCAATCTCGCGCGGCTCAATCACGCGACGGCCGTGTCGCTGGCCGAGAAGCTGGAGCAGATCAAGGGCGTGAAGCTGTTGCCGAGCGCTTTCTTCAACGAGTTCGCGGTCAAGCTCGGCAAGCCCGCCGAAGCCGTGGTCGAGAAACTCGCGGCCAGGGGCATCCTCGCGGGGGTTCCGGCGGCGCGGTTCTATCCGACCTACCCCGAACTCGCGGACGTGCTGCTGGTGGCGGCCACCGAGACCAACACCGAAAGCGACATCGACGCCTTTGCCGCGCGCCTGAAGGAGGCCCTCGCATGACCATGCCCGCCACCGCCAGCGGCAACCAGGGCCTTCAGTTCGAACAGCCGCTGATCTTCGAACAGGATACGCGCGGCGCCACCGCCGTGGATTTGCCGGCGCTGCCGCATACCCGGGAACGCCTGGGTACGCTCAAGAATACCCAGGCGATCGGATTGCCGGGTCTGTCGGAACCGGAGGTCGTGCGCCATTACACGCGGCTTTCCCAGAAGAACTACTCCATCGACAGCGGTTTTTATCCGCTCGGCTCCTGCACCATGAAGCACAACCCGCGCCTGAACGAGAAGATGGCGCGATTGCCCGGCTTCGCCGATATCCATCCGTTCCAGCCGGTGTCCACCATCCAGGGCGCCCTGGAACTGATCGACACGACCGCGCACTGGCTGAAGCAGCTCACCGGCATGCCGGCGGTGGCCATGTCGCCGGCGGCGGGCGCGCATGGCGAGCTGTGCGGCCTGATGTGCATCAAGGCGGCGCATGTCGCGCATAATCAGGGTACCCGCACGGTGGTGCTGGTGCCGGAATCGGCCCACGGCACCAACCCGGCCACGGCCGCCTTGTGCGGCTATAGCGTCGAGGCCATCCCGGCCAACAGCGAAGGCCGCGTCGATCTCGCGGCGCTCCAGGCAGCGCTGGACAAGCACAGCGCCGACGTGGCGGCGGTGATGATCACCAACCCCAACACCTGCGGCCTGTTCGAACGCGAGTGCATCCAGGCGGCGGAGATGATCCACGCGGCCGGCGCGTACTTCTACATGGACGGCGCTAACTTCAACGCCATCGTCGGGCGGCTGCGGATCGGCGATCTCGGCGTCGATGCCATGCATATCAACCTGCACAAGACTTTCTCGACGCCGCACGGCGGCGGCGGCCCGGGTGCGGGCCCGACCGTGCTGTCGGCGGCGCTGGCGTCCTATGCCCCCGTGCCGTTCGTGGTGCATGGCAAGGACGGCTTCTCGGTCGAGGAGCACGCGGGCCTCGGCGGGGCCCAGGACAGTTTCGGGCGCATGAAGGGCTACCATGGCCAGTTCGGCGTGTTCGTGCGGGCGCTCAGCTACATGATGGCCATGGGCGCGGACGGCCTGAAGCAGGCCTCGGGCGACGCGGTGCTCAACGCCAACTACCTGCTCGCGCGCCTGTCGGCGGAAATGACCCCAGCCTTCGCCGGCCCGTGCATGCACGAATGCGTGTTCGACGACCGCTTCCTGAAGGGCACCGGGGTCACCACCCTCGATATCGCCAAGGCCCTGATCGACGAGGGCGTGCATCCGCCGACCATGTACTTCCCGCTGGTGGTCCACGGCGCGCTGCTGATGGAGCCGACGGAGACGGAGAGCAAGGCGACCCTGGATCAGTTCGTGGAGTCCATGTTGCATCTCGCGCGCAAGGCCAAGGCGGGCGGAGCGGAAGCGGAGTTCCGCGCGGCGCCGCAGTTCTCGCCGCGCCGGCGGCTGGATGAAACCAAGGCGGCCCGGAAGCCGGTGTTGCGATGGATGCCGCCGACGGCGGGTGCAAGCAGTCAGGCGGCGGAGTAGGGGCTTCTATCTTTGTCACCCTCGGGTCAAGCCCGAGGGTGACGTACAAAGGGAAAGGGGCCCTTTCGGGCCCCTTTGTCTTTCTCGGTTAGTTCAGCCGGCTCGGCAGTTCGGCGATGGCCTTGTCGGCCAGCGCCTGCCTTTTGCCCTGGTCGAGGCTGCCTTGGATCAGTTTCTCGGCGGCGGCGAGGGCCACGTCCACGGCGGTGTTGCGCACCTGGGCAACCGCCTGAGCCTCGCTTTGGGCGATGCGCTCCAGGGCTTGCTGTTTGCGGCGTTCCAAGGCGAACTCCAGATCCTTCTCGGCGTCGGCCTTCAGGCGCACGGCTTCGGCGCGGGCGGTGGCGATGATCTTCTCGGCCTCGGCCATCGCGTCGCGCTGCTTGCGCTGGTACTCGGCCAGGAGCGCCTGGGCCTCCTCACGCAGCTTGCGGGCTTCCTCGATCTGGGCGCGGATCTTGCCGGCGCGGGCGTCCAGGTTCTCACCCACGGCCTTCATGGCCGGGCGGTAGAACAGGGCCACCACGCCGATGAAAACCAGCGCTACCCAGAACTCGGGATCGTGGAACAGCTCCATCACCGGGTCTCCTTCAGCGCCGCGGCCACGGCCGCATCCACCGCGCCCGCGTCCGGCGTGACGGACGCCAGCTTGGCCACCACGTCGCGGGCCGTGTCGGCGGCGATGCCCTTCATCGCATCGAGCGCCGCCTGTTTGGCGGAGGCGATACGCGCCTCGGCCTCGGACACCTGCTTGCCGATCTGGCCAGTTATGTCGGCAGTGCGCTTCTCGGACACCGCCTTCACATCCGCCTGCATCGCGCGCATATGGTCCTGGGCCTGGTGGCGGGCGTCGGCCATGGCCTTTTCGTAGGCGGCCGCCGCCGCGTCGGTCTCGGCCTTGAGCTGGGTGGCCCGGTCCAGGTCTTCCTGGATCACGCGCGCGCGCTGCTCCAGCACCTCGCCCACGCGCGGCACGGCCACTTTCGCGACCAGCCAGTAGAGGGCGATGAACGACACCAACAGCCAGAACAGCTGCGGCGAGAAGACGCTTGGATCAAATTGCGGCATGGCCCGGGAGTCCCCGTTCCTTCAGTTTGTTTGAGGCGCGCGTTTCGGCGCGCGACGACTTAGGTGAACAGGATGATGAGCGCGATCACGAGGGCGAACAGCGAGGTCGCTTCGGACAGCGCGAAGCCCAGGAACGCCGGGGTGCGCAGCTTGGCTTCCATGGACGGGTTACGGGCAACGGCGTTCATGTACTGCGCCCACACCTGGCCGACGCCGATACCGCCGCCGAGCACACCGATGGCCGCAAGGCCGGCGCCGATCATCTTCGCTGCTTCGGTTTCCATAGTCGTAGTTCCTTTCTGAGTTGAAGTCTTAAGTGTTGGTTGAAACGTCGGTTAATGCAGGTGAATCGCGTCGTTCAGGTAGATGCAGGTGAGCAGCGCGAACACATAGGCCTGGAGGAAGGCCACCAGCAATTCGAGGAGGGTGATGCCGAACACGGCGAGCAGGGGCACCCAGCCGAAGAACAGGCCGAGCGCGATGATGAAGCCCGCGAGCACCTTGAGCAGCACGTGGCCCGCCAGCATGTTGGCGAACAGACGAAGCGAGAGGGTGATCGGCCGGATCATGTAGGAGAACAGTTCCAGCGGCACCAGGATGAAGCACATCGCCAGCGGGGTTCCGGGCGGCACGAACAGCGAGAAGAAGTGCAGGCCGTGCTTGACGAAGCCGAGGATGGTGACGCCGACGAAGATCACCACCGCCATGCCGGCGGTCACCGCGATATGCGAGGTGAAGGTGAAGCCGTAGGGCATCAGCCCGAGGAAGTTGCCGAACAGGATGAACAGGAACAGGGTGAAGACGAACGGGAAGTAGGGCATCGCCTCCTTGCCGGCGTTGCTCTTCACCATGTCGGCGACGAATTCGTAGATCAGTTCCGCGACCGACTGCCAGCGGCCCGGCACCATCAGGCGGCGGCGCGTGGCGCCCCAGAACAGCAGGAAGGTGAGGCCCACCGCGAAAGTCATGAACAGCGCGGAGTTGGTGTAGGAGATATCGACGCCGCCCACGTTGATGGGGATCAGGCGGTGGATCTCGAACTGCTCCATCGGGCCATGTGCGCCCTCGGCGGCTTCGTGTGCCATTTAGCTCTTCTCGCCTTCTAACTCTTTTTACGGTCATCCTCGGGCTTGACCCGAGGATCCAGGGTTCCGAACGCCGAACCCGTTTAATTTCTAATCCTCGTCATCATCCCGGAACCCCTTGGCCGCATCCTCTTCGGCCTTTTTGTCCCGTACCGCGCGCCCATAACCCACCGCGCTGTCGAGGCCCTTGATGATCCTGAGCACATCCATCACTCCGGCGGTGAATCCGAGCACCGAGAACGCCAGCATGAAGATGGGCTTGGTGCCCAGCTTCTGGTCGATGAACCAGCCGAGGGCCACTCCGGCCAGCGTGGCGGCGATCAGCTCGATGCCGATCCTCATGCCGATGCCGACGCTGCTCGATGAGGCCCGTGTGGCCTGGTACGCCTGTTCCTTCTCCGCCTCTTCCTGGTGGATCGCGGAAAGGCGGTCCCCCAGCTTGTTCAGTCTCTCGCGGTCTTCCCGTTCGGACACGGCGGTCACTCCTTCAAAAGCGCCCAGCCAGGCCAAACCGGCCACCCCGCAAGCTTCGCGGGTTATGTAGCGAAAATCGGGAACGGACGCCCCCAAAAACCGCTCAAAAACCCAGTAAAAACGGGCTTTTGCACCGCGAAAGCGGGCGGAAGATAGGAGAGGGGGTGGGGGGTGTCAAGGAGGTTGGGGGGGAGATACAAGCACTTGTTAAATATGATGATTTTTCGTTTTGCGGTGAGCAAATCTCACCAGTCATCATGCCAAATGGTCGCGTCCGTTTTTCCACTAGAGCGATCTCGTACGGCTTTCACAAATGCAGCCACCGCCTCCCTTTGCTCTGCGGTAAAGCCACTTTCGTCCATCCGCTTCAGTCGCTCCACTACCACGGGCAGGTCTAGATGGTTCGCGATGTGGTCCAGTTTGAAGAAAGCACGCCTCTTCGTGATGCCACCCGTGGAAACAAAACTAATATCCACAAAGCCGGTCAACATTTTCAGAAGGTATTGGTCGTCGAGGAAACACCCAACCAACCACTGAATTGGTGCTGTTGAGCTATCAAGCTCCCTCCAACTGAACCAAATTCGTGCGACGTGGGGAGTGTGGCCAAGCGACTGATCGGCTGCGCTGGCAACGATCTTCTGTAGCCAAAGGGCACGGCCAGTTTCCAAAGCTCCGTCCGATAAAAGGAGATCGTTCTTGTTTGCCGCTGATTTTCGAGAAATCTGCTCATCTCGCAGAATTTGCCCCGGTGTGGAGAGACCATGCGATTTGCCGAACGCCGCTATAAAGGCTGCCGACCTCTTCTCGGGGTCGGGTTCCTTGACCAGAAATTGGATACAGTTACTCCATACTTGGCGATAGTCGTTGACACCAAATCCAGGCTGCGGATTGGAGTCCACTGCTTCGGAAAGATCGAACATCGTGCTCAGAAATTCTTCCGCAAATGCAAAATCAATGGCTGGAACTTGAATTAACGTGCGACGCAAAAGAGGAATGATTAATCCTCCATTGGCCATTTTCATTACTTCGCGACGGAAAGCGCCGCCCTCAGGAAGAAGCTTCAGAAGATCGGAGAAGGCTTGCTCCGTAATTTGATGATCGGGCACCGCATAGATAAAATATCTGTCGAAGAATTCTTCCGTACAAACGCGAAACGCCCGAGCCCAATCAGACGAAAAGGTGGGACTTAGCACGTTTGGCATGTATCGCGCCGCCGATGGGAAAAGGTGGGCCACGAGAGCGGATACAGGCCCTAGGCGCTCAGCACTGGAGTATTCGAGAAGAGTTCGAACTTCCTCCGCTCTTTCATCGTGAGTGTCATTGGAGGGAGAGGAAAGGAGCAGCTGTTTTGCGTCGGGAAGTTTCTTAAATAGAGCGGGCTCAAAGACGGCAAGCGTTTGTAGCGCGATTAGATCGACGGCATTTACTTCAAGAGTGGTGCGTCCTCGTAGGGCCGGAAGCATCCCGGACAGTACGGCGAGAAGGCGATAGACGTCGCGCACATTGCGAACAATTGGGTTTACCCCTTCGTACAATATGAGCGCCCATCGTCCTTCATCAAACCCATGCCTAGCGTCGGCAAACTGTCCAAGAATATCATTGAGGCCGTCGATGAGCACTTTCTCCACCCGGCCTTCTTCTACTCGCGGAAGAACAAGGGGGATTTGAACTACTTTTTGAAGATACTTTCGCCCGTTCGCGGACGACAGACTCAGGACTTGTTCGACAATTTTCTGGTCGAACAGAAGTAAAAAGATCAGTCGAGGGAAATTGAGCGAGCTTTTGACCAAGCTAATAATCGATCGAATTTCTTCGTCAGTGGACCGATCGATATCATCAACGATCACTACAATGTTTTTGGGGAGAGCTTTCAGTTGCTCCGTCAGAGACTCTCGCAGTTCTTCTAGGGTTTTGTCGCTGCCCTCGCAAAAACTGAGTAGTGCGCCTAGGCCGGAACCCAACGCGGATAGGAGAATTGTCGCCAGCGTCAGGGCGCTGCCGAACCACGTTGCGGCAACACGCATTTCCGGCGGAACTAACCCGCTGACCGTCAATCCGACGGACGCAAATAGTCCGATCCACAAGATTAGTTTAGCTTTTGCGGTGGCCAGCGTGTCGGCCGTGCCTTGCAGAAGGCGGGCGTACTTGCCCCAACTCAGAAGAAACGCAAATTTCTGCTTAAATGGGGAGGACCGCAGTACGGCAAGCCGTATCTCCCGAAGGAAAGCTGCCGTAGCCTCTTTCGGATCCCTCCAATGCCAAGGGCTAAACTGTATTAGAGTTGGCTGCTGATCATCTGATCGTTTTCGCAACTCCTCGACCATCATGTTGATGATCGAGGTTTTTCCCTCTCCCCAAGCCCCATCTATGGAGATGACGACGCCGCGATCAATTGGCGCAGTGTCGATGATTTTTAGTAGGTGAAGAGCGAATTTTCTTCGGCCCAACTTATCTTGGGCCGAAGATGTTATGGCGGCATCGCCTACCAGGAATTCATACAAAGAATGATCCTACGCCACGTTCCGCATTTCTTCCGCCGACTGCAGGCCCATGCCCACTAACGTCACCGCCGCCAGCCTGGCCTCTGTTTGCCAGCGTTCGCCATGGTGGAAGCTTAATCTGTTTCACGTGAAACAGCCGCCCCCACTCTCCACAGCACCGCACTTCCGGCGGCGCTAGCGTCGCCGCTACGCCACGTCCCGCATTTCTTCCGCGGCCTTCAGGTCCACGCTCACCAGGCGTGACACGCCGCGTTCCGCCATGGTGACGCCGAACAGGCGGTCCATGCGGGCCATGGTCATGCGGTGGTGGGTCACCACCAGCACGCGGGTTTCGGTGGTGCGGATGATCTCGGTCAACAGGGAGCAGAAACGGTCCACGTTGGCGTCGTCCAACGGCGCGTCCACTTCGTCCAGCACGCAGATCGGCGCGGGGTTGGTCATGAACACGGCGAACAACAGCGCGATGGCGGTCAGGGTCTGCTCGCCGCCCGACATCAGGGTGAGGTTGCCCAGGCGCTTGCCGGGCGGGCTCGCCATGATCTCGAGGCCGGCTTCCAGCGGGTCTTCGGCTTCGGTCAGTTCCAGGTGGGCGCGGCCGCCGCCGAACAGCTTGGTGAATAGATTGCGGAAATGCCCGTCCACCTCGCGGAAGGATTTCAGCAGGCGTTCGCGGCCTTCCTTGTTGAGCTTCGAGATGCCCTCACGCAGGCGCGCGATGGCGGCGATCAAATCATCGCGCTCGGTGGTGAGCGTGGTGATGCGCTCGGCCATCTCGTTGCTTTCCTGCTCGGCCAGCAGGTTGATGGCGCCGAGGTTGTCGCGCTCGGACACCAGGCGCTGGAGGCTCTTCTCGGCCTTCTCCAGCGGCGGGGTTTCCTCGCCTTCCTCGAACTTGGTGTGTTTCTGCACTTCATCCGGCTCGCACTGGATGCGCTCGCGGATATTGCCGTCCACGACATCCAGGTTCTGGCCGATCTGCACCACCATGGATTCCCGGCGCACGCGTTCCTCGCGCACTTCGGACAGGGCGTGGTCGGCTTCGCGCAGCATCTTGTCGGCGCCGGACAGGCGGGCTTCGCCCACGGCCAGGGCATCGGCGGCCTCGCGGCGGCCGGCTTCGGCGATCTCCAGCTGATCCATCAGCGCGGCGCGGTTCTCCTCGATCTCGGCCGGGCGGCTCGCGAGTTCCGCGATCTCGGCTTCGGCGGCGGCGAGGCGCTGCTTCAGGGCTTCGTCCTGGCGCAGCGCTTCCTCGCGGCGGCTGGTCCAGCCGCGTTCGTCGTTGGTGAGGGCGGCGATGCGGCGCGCGCGGTCCTCGGCCTGGCGGGCCAGGCTGTCGTAGACGGCGCGGGCGTCCATCAGGCTCTGGCGCAGGGCGCCGAGGCCGGCGTGCTTGGCTTCGGCTTCCGCGCGCATTTCCGCCCCGTCGCCGAGGTCGGCGATGCGGGCGCGGGTTTCTTCGATCTGGCCCGAGGCTTCGTCCACTTCCGCCTGCAGCTGGGCGCGGCTGTCTTCCAGGCCCGAGATGCGGCTTTGCAGGGCGGCGACCTTCTGGCGCAGTTCACCGAGGGCATCGCGCGAACGGTTGCGCTCGGTCTCGGCGTCGCGGGTGGCGGCGCGGGCGGACTGTTCGGCGGATTGCGCGGCGCCGATGGCGGCCTTGGCCTGATCCACGGCGGCTTCAGCTTCGCCCAGGACGTTGCTCGACTCTTCCAGGCTGACGCGCAGTTCCTTCAGGCGGTTGCGCTGGCGCAGGCGGGTGGCGGCGGCGGTGGGCGTGCCGGAGGCGGCGATGAAGCCGTCCCAGCGCCACAGGTCGCCGGTGGAGGTGACCAGGCGCTGGCCGGGCTTCAGCTCGCCTTGCAGGGCGAGGGCTTCTTCGGTGGAACCGACCACGCCGACCTGCGACAGGCGGCGGGCGAGGCGCGTCGGCGCGCGCACCACGTCCGAGAGCGCGCGGGCGCCGGAGGGTAAGGGATGGTATTCGGCGAACGGCGGCAGTTCGGCCCAGCGTACCGGCGAGACATCGTCGCCGGCGGCGGAGAGATCGTCGCCGAGCGCGGCGCCGAGGGCGGCTTCGAAGCCGGGCTCGACGGTGACGCTGTCGATGATCGGGCTCCACTGGCCCTGGGTCTTGGGTTCCGCCAGCAGTTCTTCCAGGGCCACTGCTTCGGCCTGGAGCTTGGTGTGCGAAGCGGCATGGGTCTGGGCCGCATCGCGGGCCGACTCATAGGCGAGCTGCGCGGACGCGCGGGCGGCCTCGGCTTCTTCCCAGGCGGCGCGGGCGGCGTTCATGGCCTCTTCGGCGGCGCGCTCGCGTTCTTCGGCGCTCGCGACCACGTCCGGGGCCAGGGCCGACTGCTTGGCGATCTCGATCTGCTGCAAAATATCCTGGAGCCGGCGGTCGGCGCGCTGGCGGCGCATGTCCGACTCATTGAGCTGCTGGCGCGCGGCGGCGCGGGCCTGGTCGGCTTCGGCCAGCGCCTTCTGCAGATAGACCAGTTCTTCTTCCACGGCCTCGACGGCCTGGGCGGCGGCCATCAGCGCTTCGCGCGAGGTCTCGCGCTCGGCGGCTTCGGCGACGGTGGCGGCTTCCAGTTCGGCCTTTTCCTCGGCGATCTTTTCCAAGGCGGCGGTGGCGTCTTCCAGGCGGCCGGTTTCGCGCGCGAGGTCGTCGCGGATCTGCGCGAGGCGCATCTCGGCGGCTTCGCGGGCACGGGCGATGCGCGCCAGTTCCTCGTCCAGCTTCTCGCGCGCCATGGTCAGGTGCTGCACGCGGGCGGCGGCTTCGACCTCGGCCTTGCGCAGGGCGGGCATGTCGGCGGCGGCTTCGGCCTGCTGGGTGGCGGCGTGGGCGGCTTCGCCGGTGCGGGTCGCGACCAGCACTTCGGTTTCGGCCAGCGCGGCCTTGGCGGCTTCCAGCTGGGCGCGGGTTTCGTTGCGCTTGATCAGCAGCACCAGGGCCTCGGCGGCGCGGATGCTGTCGCTGATGGTGCGGTAGCGCAGGGCCTGGCGTGCCTGTTTCTTCAGGGCTTCCAGCTGGCCTTCCAGCGCCTGGATCACGTCGTTGAGGCGGTTGAGGTTGGTTTCCGCGGCCTGCAGGCGCAGCTCAGCCTCGTGCCGGCGCGAGTGCAGGCCGGTGATGCCGGCGGCTTCTTCCAGCAGGTGGCGGCGCTGGTTGGGCTTGGAGTTCAGGATCGCGCTGATGCGGCCCTGGCCGACGATGGCGGTCGAGCGCGCGCCGGTGGCGGCGTCGGCGAACAGCAGCTGCACGTCCTTGGCGCGCACGTCGCGGCCGTTGACGCGGTACAGCGAGCCCTTGTCGCGTTCGATGCGGCGGGTGATCTCAAGTTCCTCGGCTTCGTTGAACTGGGCCGAGACGTTGCGCTGGGCGTTGTCGAGCATCACGCCGACTTCGGCGATGTTGCGCGCGGGCCTATCTCTTGTGCCGCCGAAGATCACTTCGTCCATGTCGCCGCCGCGCATCTGCTTGGCCGAAGTTTCGCCCATCACCCACTTCAGGGCTTCCACCAGGTTGGACTTGCCGCAGCCGTTGGGGCCGACGATGCCGGTCAAACCCGGCTCGATCAGCAGTTCGGTGGCGTCCACGAAGGACTTGAAACCCGACAGGCGCAGTTTGGTGAACGAGACCAACGTGACTCTCCGCTAACTGTCCGCGGCGCCAAGGCGGCGCACGCGGTCATAAAAGTGATGGGTGGAATGCGCCCTGAAAACCGGCCGGGCGCGCGCCGTATCCCCCGAATAGCTGCGCTTACTTCGTGGCGGTCGCGAGCGCCTTGTCGATCATCTCTTTCAGTCTGGCGTAGTCCGCGCCTGGCACGCGGTCCTCGCCCACCAGGAAGGTCGGCGTGGCGTCGACTTTGTACAGGCTGGCGGCGGTCGAATAGACATCACGGATCGTGTCCACGATGGCCTTGTTCTGCAGGCAGGCTTCGACGTCCTTGTCGCTCATGCCGGTTTCCTTGGCATAGGCGGTGAGCGGCTCGATCGGTTTCTCGGCCTGGATCCACTTGAGCTGTTCGTTGAACATTTTCTCGATCATCCCCATGCCCTTGTTGCCGGGGGCGCAGCGCGCCAGCAGGGCGGCGCCGAGCGCCAGGTTGTCGAGCGGGAAGTCGCGGTAGATGTATTTGATCTTGCCGGTGTCGATGTAGTCCTTCTTGAGCTTCGGGTAGTCCTCCTGCGCGAAGTGGGCGCAGTGCGGGCAGGTGAGCGAGGCGTATTCGATCACCACCACCTTGGAATTGGGGTTGCCAAGCACGAACTCCCGGTAGACCGGGCCCGCGGCGGGGGTGGTGGCCGCCGGCGGCTTGGGGGCGTCGGCGGCAATGGCGGCGCCAGCCATAAGGCCGGCTAAGGCCCCACCGGCCGCAAGGCCGGCTAAGACCATGGCAACGCCTGCGATTCTGCGACGGGTATTCATCTCGCCTCCACAACATGCTGGGGTATTGCGGCTGGCCCCCCACCAGATGTGGCGGATACTAGACCAGCGGCCCCGAGAGAGTCTCAAGCCGTGTTGCGGATTTTCTAAGGCGGGGTTGTGAATCCTGGGGATAGTTTTGCGGCGGGGTTTTGCCCCGCCGCTAAGGTGTTCTGATCGCTAGAATTCCGGCCGGTGGACGGGCGCTATTGCAGCGCCTTGTCGATCGCCTTCTTGAGCGGTTCGTACTGTTCGCCGGCGACCTTGGTCTCGCCGACGAAGAAGGTCGGCGTCGACTCGACTTTGTAGACGTTCGAGGCGCGGTCGACGGCGGCGTTCAGCTCCTTATAGATGGACTCGTTCTTCATGCAGGCGTCGAAGTCGGCGCTGCTCATGCCGGCCAGCTGGGCGTAGCCGCGCAAGGTGGTCTCGGGCGCGCTCATCCAGGCTTCCTGGTTCTTGAACAGCATCTCGATCATGTTCATGCCCTTGTTGTTGGGCACGCAGCGCGCCAGCTGCGACGCGGCGAAGGACAGTTCGCGCGGCGGCGTCGGCAGGTCGCGGTAGACGTATTTGATCTTGCCGGTGTCGATGTAGTCCTTCTTGAGGTTGGGGAAGGACTCGACAAAGAACTTGGCGCAGTGCGGGCAGGTGACCGAGGCGTACTCGACCACCGTGACCTTGGCGTTGGGATTGCCCAGCACGAATTCATAATAGGTGGGCTGCTTCTTGCCCGCGGGCGCGTCGGCGGCGGTTGCGGTTCCGCCAAGGGCCAGGCCAGCAAGCATCAGCGGGGCGATCAGGGCCAGGACTTTGCCAAGGGTCTTCATAGGGTCTCCTCCAGCTCGTTTGGCCGGAGTTTAGACCAGGATTCAACGGCTTCGTAAATCACTTGGCTGTCATTGACGGCCCGAACCTTGCGGCCCCTACAGGCGGGGGCCGGGCCCCCGGTTCCCGCTGCGCGGGCCCAGGGCCGAGCTCTCGTAAGCTCACGTCGTTCGCCAACGAAAGCCAAGGCTAGAACCCATACACAAAAAATGTGCTGGCGGTGACGTTGTTGCGGTCGCCGCGCAGGCGGATCAGGGGGCTGTTGGCGGCGCTGCCGACCAGACGCTCGTAATTGACGGTCCCGAAGACGGTCCATTTGTCGGTCAGGGTATAGCTGCCGTTCATGCCGGCGTTGACGTCCTTGAAGCCGGTGGCGGCGCGGTAGGCGGGCAGGCCGGAGCGCGCGGCCTGGATCGGGTTCACGCCGAAGAAGGATTTCATATAAGCCGCGCTGGCGCCGTCGAGGCCGAGGGTGCCGCTCAAGGACATGCGCGTGCCGCGGATGAAGGTGTGGGTGTAGTCGAGCTGCAGGGTGGCGCCCTTGTGCCCGCCGGCCACGTCCTGGCGCAGGCGTGCGCGGAACCTGTCGTCGGGCAAAAGGAACGAGGCGAAGGCGCCGAGCTCGATGCTGGTGCCGACGTTGCCCATGCCTTTCAAGTCGGGGCTGTCCTTCTCGCCGTGGCCGAAGTTGAGGCTGACCAGGGGACCGACGCGCAGCGATCCGCCGGCCCGGTCGCTGCTCACCACGGACGTGAACAGGTGGTTGAAGGCGGTGACCTTCACCTCGTTGTTGATGACCTCGATCATGTCGCGGTAGCGCAAGGACACCACCGGCACCGCATGGACACTGGAATGGCGGCTGCCTTCGAAGTCGGGGTAGACGCCGGGGCCGATGCCCAGGCGCACGCCGTTCACGCCCGGCGGCAGCAGGTCGATGGCGGTCTGCAGGGTGTCGGTCAGGCGGGTGGTGACGCGCTGGAAATCCTGGGCAAAAGCCGCCCCCGAGGCAAACAGCGCGAACAGGCTCGCGATTGCTGCGTTTGCGATACGTGACGCGATCATGACGCTTTTAGTCTTTCTCCGGGGGTGAATTGCCGGCTCGGGTTACAACGCGGGCCTCCGTCCGATGTTGCAGGCGGGCGCCGAGTTTTCGCAGGGCGTTGCGCAAATCTTCCGACGCCACCTGCGCGGTGGCGGTGTCCACGGCCGGTGACGGGACGGGATCGGGCGCCGCGGCCGGGCCTTTGGCCGGACGCGGCGGCAAGGGGCCGTGGCTGGCTTCCAGCCGGGCGACGGCGGCATAACCGAAGAACGCGTTCACGCGTGCGAGGATTTGCGGGGTCTTGAGCTGCAGCATGGCGGCGGCGGCGCTGGACGACACCCGCAACACCAGGGTGGCGGCGTCAGTGCGGCCGCCTTTTTTATACCTGGGCGGATATTTGACCTGCATCGGACAGGCGAAGGCGGCGAGGTCCGCGCCCACGATCTCCGGCCAGCGGGCGACGACCGCGGCGTCGGTGAAGCCGCGCTTGCCGAGCGCGGCGCGGGTCAGCCGGTCGGTAAGGCGCGATACCGCGAGCGGGCCTTTGGCGCGGCGCTCGGTTGGATCGGGTGCGGGTTTGGGGTTCGCCACAAAAAACGTCCTTGAACAGGGCGGCGTATATCCTACACGGTCGGGGCGCGATGGCCCCCGCCCGAAAAACGAAAATTTCCGAAATTTCACCGCCCGAGCCGGCGGTTTTGCTGGCGTGGTACGACCATCATCGCCGGGTCATGCCGTGGCGCGCGCCGACGGGAAAAAAATCCGACCCCTACGCCGTGTGGCTGTCGGAAATCATGTTGCAGCAGACCACCGTCACGGCGGTGAAACCCTATTTCGAGGCGTTCCTGGTGCGCTGGCCGACGGTGGCGGCGCTCGCGGCCGCGCCCAACGCCGAGGTCATGGCCGCCTGGGCGGGCCTCGGCTACTACGCCCGGGCGCGCAACCTGCACAAGTGCGCGGGCGTCGTGGCGGGCGGCGGCGGAAAATTCCCCGATACGGAAGCCGGGTTGTTGGAATTGCCCGGCGTCGGGCCGTATACGGCGGCGGCGATCGCGGCCATCGCCTTCAATCAAAAGGCCACCGTGGTGGACGGCAATGTGGAGCGCGTCATGGCGCGGTTGTTCGCCGTCGCCGAACCGTTGCCCGCGAGCAAGCCCGTGCTCAGGGAGTTTGCGGCCACGCTCACGCCGGAAGAACGCCCGGGCGACTACGCCCAGGCGGTGATGGATCTCGGCGCCACCGTCTGCACGCCCACATCGCCCAAATGCCTGCTGTGCCCCTGGGCGGAGAACTGCCGCGCGCGCGCCGCCGGGATCGCGGAAACGCTGCCGCGCAAATCGCCCAAGGCCGTGAGCCCGCAGAAATACGGTACGGCCTTCTGGATGGAGCGCAAGGATGGATCGGTGTTCTTGCAACGGCGTCCCGCGCAAGGCTTGCTCGGCGGGATGATGGAAATTCCGTCCACGTCCTGGCGCACCAAGACCTGGACGGCGAAAGACGGGATCACAGCGGCGCCCGTGGCCGCGGATTGGCGGGAACTGGATGGCGTGGTGACCCACGTGTTCACGCACTTTCGGCTGGAGCTGACGGTGCTGGCCGCCCGTCTCGGCGCGAAGGCGGCGGCGAGTCTCGACGGAGAATGGGTGCCGCTGGAACGTCTTGGCGCCGCCGGGCTGCCCAGCGTCATGGCAAAAGTCGCCAAACACGCGCTCAAAAACCGCTAGACCCCCGCTAAACACCCTATACTCTTGGTGTTTTCCACCTTCGAGGACGCGGATGCCCGACTCAGCTGCGATGCCACCTAAATCAGACCTCGCCGAAGCGGCGCTGCAGTACCACGAGTTTCCGACCCCCGGAAAGCTGTCGGTGGTGGCCAAGAAGCCGCTCGCCAACCAGCGCGATCTGGCCCTGGCGTATTCGCCGGGCGTGGCCGCCGCCTGCGAAGCGATCGTCGCCGACGCGGGCGCGGTCGACCGGGTCACGGGGCGCGCCAACCTGGTGGCGGTGGTGACCAACGGCACGGCGGTGCTGGGCCTCGGCGCCATCGGGCCGCTCGCCGCCAAGCCGGTGATGGAAGGCAAGGCGGTGCTGTTCAAGAAGTTCGCGAACATCGACGTGTTCGACATCGAGATCGCCGAGAACGACCCCGACAAGCTGGTGGACATCATCGCGGCGCTGGAACCGACCTTCGGCGCCATCAACCTCGAGGACATCAAGGCGCCCGACTGCTTCACGGTCGAGAAGAAGCTCCGCGAGCGCATGAAGATCCCGGTGTTCCACGACGACCAGCACGGCACCGCCATCGTGGTGGCCGCGGCGGTGATCAACGGCCTTCTGCTGCTGAAGAAGGACATCAAGAAAGTGAAGCTGGTGTCCACCGGCGGGGGCGCCGCCGGCATCGCCTGCCTCAACCAGCTGCTCGACCTTGGCCTCAAGCGCGAGAACGTGATCCTGGTGGACCACGTCGGCGTGGTGTTCAAGGGCCGCAACCAGGACATGACCGCGCAGAAGGCCGACTATGCCGTCGAGACCAAGGCGCGCACCCTCGCCGAAGCCATCGAAGGCGCGGATATTTTCCTGGGGCTCTCGGCGCCGCGCGTGCTGACCCAGGACATGGTGCGCAAGATGGCCAAGGCGCCGTTCATCCTGGCGCTGGCGAACCCCGAGCCCGAGATCACACCGACGCTCGCGCGCGAAGCGGCGCCCGATGCGATCATCGCGACCGGGCGGTCGGATTTTCCCAACCAGGTGAACAACGTCCTGTGCTTCCCCTACATTTTCCGGGGCGCGATGGACGTGGGCGCCACCACCATCAACGACGCCATGAAGACCGCGTGCGTCGAGGCGATCGCCAAGCTCGCGCGCGGCGCCACGTCCGATGTGGTGTCGGCCGCTTACGGCGGCGACCGTTTGCAGTTCGGTCCCGACTACCTGATCCCCAAGCCGTTCGATCCGCGCCTGGTGTCCGAGATCGCGCCGGCGGTGGCCAAGGCGGCCATGGACTCAGGTGTCGCGACGCGGCCCATCGCCGACCTCGATGCCTATCAGGAAAAGCTCCAGCAGTTCGTCTACCGCTCGGCCTTCGTGATGAAGCCGATCTTCGACGAAGCGCGCGCGAACCCCAAACGCGTTGTGTTCGCCGAGGGCGAGGACGAGCGCGTGCTGTTCGCGGTGCAGGCCCTGCTCGATGAGGGCCTCGCGGTGCCGATCCTGATCGGGCGCCCCGGCGTGATCGCCAACCGCGCCAAGAAACTCGGCATCAGCCTGGCGCCTGGCGAGCATTTCCGGGTGATCAATCCCGAGGAGGACGAACGCTACGGCGAATACTGGCGCAGCTATCACAGCCTGATGGAACGCAAGGGCGTGACGCCCGACACGGCGCGCACCATCCTGCGCACCAACGCCACCGTGATCGCCAGCCTGATGGTCGCCAAGGGCGACGCCGACGCCATGATCTGCGGCACTTTCGGCGAGTACCACTGGCACCTGCGCAACATCACCGACATCCTGGGCCTGGCGCCCGGCATGCAGAAGACCGCTGCTTTGAGCCTTCTCATCCTCGACAGCGGCCCGGTGTTCATCTGCGACACCTTCGTCGCAGAAGACCCGAGCGCCGAGGACATCGCCCATCTGGTGCAGCTCGCCGCCCGCAAGGTCGGCGACTTCGGGATCAAGCCGAAGGTGGCGCTGCTCGCCAGCTCCAATTTCGGCGCGCGCCCCTCCGCGGCCTCGCGCAAGATGCGCAAAGCCCTCAAGCTGATCACGGAAGAGGAGCCCGGCCTGGAAGTGGAAGGCGAGATGCAGGCCGACGTGGCGCTCGATGAGACTCTGCGCCAGCGCATCTTCCCCAATTCGCGGCTCAGGGGGGCCGCGAACCTGCTGGTGATGCCGACCTTGGAGGCGGCCAATATCGCCTTCACGCTGTCGCGGTCGCTGGCGCACGGCCTGCACGTGGGCCCGATCCTGATCGGCATCGCCAAGCCGGCGCATATCACCACCCCCAGCGTCACCGCGCGCGGCCTGGTGAACTTGGCCGCCCTCGCGGTCATCGACGCCCAGATGCACAAGCAGGAAAGCCTGCCGCTGTTCTCGGGGAAGTAGCGGCTGTCCTCTCCGTTCTTGTCATTCTTGGCCCGTAGGGCCGAGAATCCAGGGGTATATGTTTTTTGGTTTTAAACCAGGAAACAAAAACCTCTGGATTCTCGCGGCTTCGCCGCAAGAATGACAAGATAAGAAAATGTCGAAAACTTATTACGTCTACATTCTCGCCAGCGGTAAGAAGGGCACGCTTTACGTTGGCGTAACCAACGATCTCGCGCGTCGGATGCATGAGCACAAGGGCGGCCTCCTCGACAGTTTCGCGAAAAAGCATGGCGTGAAGAAGCTCGTCCATTTTGAATCCGGAGAGTCTGCCGAAGGGGCAATAGCGCGAGAGAAGTCCATCAAGCACTGGACGCGCGCCAAGAAACTCAACACCATCGAATCCGTCAACCCGCTATGGCGCGCTCTTTCGGAAGATTTCACCGCGTGATGTTTCGCATCATCTGTGCGTTGTTGTTGCTCGCGGCCTCGGCCCATGCCGAGACCGTGCTCCATCGCGGCAACCGCTACGAGCCGGCGACGCTCGATCCGCAAAAGACCAACACACAGTACGAATCCGTCGTCATTTTCGATCTGTTCGAAGGGCTTTTGACGCCGGATGCGCAAGGGCACCCGGCCCTCGGCGTCGCGGACTCCTGGCAGGTCAGCGCCGACGGCACGCGCTATACCTTCCACCTGCGCCCGGGGCTGACCTGGTCCGACGGGACGGCCTTGGATGCGACCGCCGTGGTCGCCTCCTTCCGCCGGCTGATGGCCCCCAAGACCGCCGCGCACTATGCGCAGCTGATGTACGTGCTCAAGAACGGCCGCGCGGTGAACACCGGCGCGGCGCCGGTTGAATCCCTGGGTGTCACCGCGCTCGACGCCGCCACGGTCCAGATCGACCTGGAGGCCGCGACCGCCTATTTCCCCGAGCTGCTCGCCAATAGTTTCGCGGTGATCGTACCGGCGGCCATCGCCGCCAACGACAACTGGACTCAGCCGGGCAATATCGTTTCCAACGGGCCGTTCACGCTCGAGGCCTGGAACCGCGAGGACCGCATCGTGCTGGCGCGCAATCCGCGCTTCCACGACGCGGCGGGCGTGAAACTCGACAAGGTGTTCCTCTATCCGATCGCCGATCCCAACACCGCGCTGGCGCGGTTCAAGTCGGGCGAGTTCGACATCAATATGGATTTCCCCGCCAGCCAGGCGGACCGCCTCAGGATCGAGATGCCCAAGGAAGCCCTGATCGACCCGGCGCTGATCACCTATTACCTGGCCTTCAACACCGTCAAGCCCAAGTTCGCCGACAGGAACGTGCGCCGCGCGCTGTCGCTGGCGATCGACCGCGAGGCGATCACCGGCAAGGTTCTGCGGCGCGGCGAGCAGCCGGCGTTCAGCTTCGTGCCGCCGCCCACGGCCAACTACAAACCCGCGCCGGTGGACTTCGCCGCCTGGCCGGTGGAACGGCGCCTGGCGGAAGCGCAAAAGCTGTTGGCCGCCGCCGGCTACGGGCCCGACAAACCGCTGCGCTTTGCGCTCAACTACACCACCAACCAGGACTATCGCCGCATGGCGGTGGTGCTGGCCGCGATGTGGAAGCGCGTCGGCGTGGAGGTCACGCTCCAGAATTTCGAGGGCAAGGTGCATTTCGCCAATCTGCGCCAGGGCGATTATGAGATGGGCTTGCTCGCCTGGGTCGCGGACGTGAACGACGCCGGCAACTTCCTCTATATCCTGCAATCGTCCACCGTCGGTTCCAACTACAGCCGCTATCGCAATCCGGCCTTCGACGCCCTCATGGATAAGGCGGCCGTCACCACCGACCTCGTGGCGCGCGCGGGTGTCCTGCGGGAGGCGGAAGCCATCGCCATGGCGGACCAGCCGATCGCGCCGCTGTATTTCGCGGTCAACCGCAACCTGGTGCGCGCCCGCGTCAAGGGTTGGCTCCAGAACCCCACCGATGTACACCCGAGCCGGTATCTTTCCGTGGAGGCTCCCCCGTGACTTCAGCGCGTGACACATTCAGGGCTTATGTGGTCGATCAGGTCGACGGCAAATACACCGGCGGCTTTCGCGATCTCACGCTTAAGGACTTGCCGCTCGAGAAGGTACTGGTGGACGTGTCGCATTCCAGCCTGAATTACAAGGACGGGCTCGCGGTCACCGGCAAGGGCAAGATCGTCAGCAAGTTTCCGATGGTGTGCGGCATCGATCTCGCCGGCACGGTCGCGGAGTCCGACGATCCGCGTTTCAAGAAAGGCGATAAGGTGGCGGCGCTCGGCGCCGGGCAGTCGGAATGGCTGTGGGGCGGTTATTCCCAGCGCATGCGGGTGAAGCCCGAGATCCTCACCAAGATCCCCGCGCCCTACACGCCGGAACTCGCGATGGCGATCGGCACCGCCGGCTACACCGCGATGATCGCGGTCATGGGCCTCGAACACGAAGGCATCACGCCGGACAAAGGCGAGGTCGTGGTGACCGGTGCTGGCGGCGGCGTGGGGTCCATCAGCGTCGCGCTGCTCGCGAAGCTTGGCTACAAGGTCGTCGCCTCCACGGGCCGCGCCGACACGCACGATTACCTGCGGGCGCTGGGTGCTGCGGACTTCATCGCCCGCGCCGATCTCGACCGCCCGAGCAAGCCCTTGGAAAAAGCCCGCTGGGCGGGTGCCGTGGACAGCGTCGGATCCAAGACCCTCGCCACCATTCTCGCGCAGACGCAGCAGGAAGGCGCGGTGGCGGCCTGCGGCCTCGCGGGCGGCGCGGATCTGCCCGTGACCGTGATGCCGTTCATCCTGCGCGCGGTGAAGCTGATCGGCGTCAACTACCTGCCGGTGTCGGAGGCCAAGAGGGATGAGGCCTGGGCGCGGCTCGCGCGCGATCTCGAACCCGCCAAGCTCGCCAGCATGACCAGGACCGAACCGCTATCCAAGATCGAACAACTCGCGGACGCAATCCTAAAAGGCGCCACGCGCGGGCGCACCATCATCGACGTCAACGCTTAGGCTTCAGCCTCTTCGGCGGTCACCTCTTCCACCGGCGCCGGGAGGGGCTTCAGGAGCCAAAGCACGATCACCGTCACCGGCAGCAGCGCGCCGGCCAGGCCCCAGGCCATGGGGTTGCGGTTGCGGGCAATGGCCCAATGCTGGCCGAGGAAGGCACCGGCGGCGATGCCGACGATGAGGGCCGCGGTATCAATGACGTTCATCGCACACCTCGCGGAACCATGGCGTCGCGACTATAGCAGACTAGCGCCTGAGCGTGGCGAACCGCGCATCCCGTAAAATCTTGGCGTCCAGTTTCCAGTCGGCATAGCCGCGCGCGATGATATTGAAGTAGCCGAGCTCCGGCGGTGCTTTTTCGCCGCCGTTCATGACATAGACCATGGCCTCGCCCGGTCCCTGATCGCTCTCCACCGTCACCGCGAGCTTGCGGTAAAGCTTGGGTACGTCCTCATAGCGGTCGAGCGCCAGTTCGCAGGCGGGCGTCAGTTCATAGAGCACGCCGGTGACGGCGCCCTTGGGGTCTTTGACGATATCGGCGAACTGCTTGAACACCAGCTTGTAGCCGGCGAGGCGCGCGACACCGATCGCGCGCGCCCGCGGCGCATGACGCTTGATGTTGCGCTGATTCACATTGGCGCCATAGGCGAAGTAGAGCATCCGGCGAGGATAGCGAAAAACAAAAGCGGCGGGTCATTTTCCGATGGCCCACGCGGCTCCGCCGCCCAAAAGACAAAAGCGGCGGGTCATTTTCCGATGGCCCACGCGGCTCCGCCGCC
>JAIBCD010000028.1 GCA_019694335.1 Rhodospirillaceae bacterium
GCGGGCTTCGGCGGCGGGCGCGGCGGCCGGTTCGGCGGCGCGTGCCCCTGGAATACTGGTGACTTCGGCGACCGGCGCCGGCGCGGGCGCTTCGGCGGCGCGTTTGGCTTCTTCGGCCTTACGCTTGGCTTCTTCCTCGGCTTCGCGCTTGGCGTCTTCCTCGGCCTGCTTGCGATGCTCCTCGTCCGCCTTCATGGCATCTTGGAGAGCCTTCAGGCGATGCGCCTTCTCGTCGTCGGTGAGGTTGCCGTGTTGCAGGGCTTCCCGGGCCTTGGCGAGCACTTCATCGGCCTTGGTTTTCAGGGTGGCAGGCGCCGCCTTGACTTCCTGCACCTTGCCGTCGGCGCCGATCTCGAACTGGCGCTTCTTCTTGCGCTCGACCTGAACGACCTTGGAGCGGCCGTGCGAGAAGCTCTGGCGGACCTGACCGGATTCCACCGTCTTCTTCAGCTCCAGCTTCCCCTTGCTCAGCGTCAGCGGGGTTTTGGACTTGGTATCGCTCGGCATGCTGCTCAACTAACCTTGACTGATGCGCGCAACTGTTGCGCGGCGTGAACTCTCAAAACTCGGCTCGGCCTGTGTTCAGTTCATAGCTGGACACGCTCTCCATCGGTGGGTCTCAATCGCACGCCCTCATAGCGCGCGGCCTCTTCGATCAGCGCCGTGGTCAGCCCGCCCGCGCGCAAAGCGACATGCACCGCGGCATCGCGTCCCAAAGCCGCCCCCATTTCCGCCCCGGTGAACACCTCCACCACGGGCACATGGGGAACAAGGGCCGTAAACTTGCGGCGCTCGGCCGGCGATCCGTCCGCCGCTTCCACCAGCGCCGCGGTCTGCCCGGTCGCGATCTGGGCGCGGACTTTCTCTGCTCCGGCGGCAACCAGTCCGGCACGTCGCGCGAGACCGAGGAAATTGAGGCAGCGGCGCCGCAAAAGTTCGGCAACGGTATCGGCCAGGCCCGGGGGAACCGTGACATTGTCCCGGGCGGCTTTGGCAAAAGCCCGTTTTGACGCCGCTAGCTCTATCATATCGCGGCTGGCGGTTAACCACAAACCCCGGCCCGGCAGGCGGCGCTCGATATCCGGCACAACCGTCTGATCGGGCCCGACCGCGAACCGGATCAGGCGGGCCAGCGGCAGCGACTCGCCGGATGCAATGCAGCGCCGGGAGGGCCCCGTCTCGTCGGAGCTCTCCGCAACTTCCCCTTCTGTCTGGTCCTGCATCAGAAATCCCATGGTCAGGACTGGACGTTTGGGGCGTTAGGCCTGCTCGCCGGAGGCGGGGGAACCCTCGCCTTCGGGGAACCAATGGGCGCGGGCGGCCATGATGATGGCGTTGGCCTGGGTCTCGTTCAGGCCTTCGCCCAGCATTTCCACCAGCTCGTCGCCGGCCAGGTCCGCGAGGTCGTCCAGGGTTTTGATGCCCTTTTCGGCGAGCGCGATGATCTTGCGCGGATCGAGGCCTTCGATCTCGGCTTCGGCCAGATCCTGGGCGACCCCCAGTTCCTCCATCTTCGCCATGATCTTCTTGTTCTCTTCCTCGATATAGGTGGTGGCGCGTTCCTTCAGCTCGTTGGCGATATCCTCGTCGAAGCCTTCGATGTCGGTCAGTTCTTCCACGGGAACGAAGGCGACTTCCTCGACCGAGGTGAAGCCCTCGGTCACCAACAGATGGGCAAGCACGTCGTCCACGTCCAGGGCGTCGATGAACATTTTGGAGCGCGAGCGGAATTCCTCCTGACGGCGTTCGGATTCTTCGCCTTCGGTCAGGATGTCGATGGTCCAGCCGGTGAGCTGCGACGCGAGGCGCACGTTCTGGCCGCGGCGGCCGATGGCGAGCGACAGCTGGTCGTCCGGCACCACCACTTCGATGCGGCCCGAGTCTTCGTCGAGCACGACCTTGGTGACTTCGGCGGGTGCCAGCGCATTCACGACGAAGGTGGCCGGATCCTGGTTCCACTGGATGATGTCGATCTTTTCGCCCTGCAGTTCGGCGACCACCGCCTGCACGCGTGACCCACGCATACCGACGCAGGCGCCCACGGGGTCGATCGAGGAGTCGTTGGAGATCACGGCGATCTTGGCGCGGCTGCCGGGATCGCGCGCCACGGCCTTGATTTCGATGATGCCATCGTAGATTTCCGGCACTTCCTGGCTGAACAGGGCGGCCATGAAGTCCGGCGCGGTGCGCGACAGGAAGATCTGCGGGCCGCGCGGTTCCTCGCGCACATCGACGATGAAAGCGCGCACGCGGTCGCCGTTCTTGAAATGCTCGCGCGGGATCAGTTCGTCGCGGCGGAGCAGGCCTTCGGCGCGGCCCAGGTCGACGATGACGTTGCCGAATTCGACGCGCTTGACCAGGCCGTTGACGATTTCGTTGATGCGGTCCTTGTATTCCGAGAACTGGCGCTGGCGCTCGGCATCGCGCACTTTCTGCACGATCACCTGCTTGGCGGTCTGGGCGGCGATGCGGCCGAAATCGATCGGCGGCAGCGGATCGACGATGACGCCGCCGATCTCGATGGCCGGATCCTTGCGCTTGGCCTTGGCCAGGGTGAGTTGGGTGTTCTCGTCTTCGACGGTTTCCACGACGGTCATGTAGCGCGCCAGGCGGATTTCGCCGTTCTTGCGGTCGATGGCGGCGCGGATGTCGTTCTCATGGCCGTACTTGGAGCGGCCGGCTTTCTGGATGGCCTGCTCCATCGCCTGGAACACTTCCTCGCGGTCGATGCCCTTGTCGCGGGCGACGGTGTCGGCGACCTGCACCAGTTCGGGGCGCGCCATGCCAATGCTCTGTGCCATCTCTACTCTCCAGTTAGTGTTCGGTTTGCTGCCCAGGAGCAGCGGTGGTCGCAGCAATGAGTTCGTCGGTGAGAATCAGTTTCGCGGCGTTTACGTTGTCGAATGCGATCACCGCGTCGCCCTCTTCGGTGACGATCGTGATGTTCTCGCCTTCAAGGCCCTTGAGGCGTCCGCGAAAGCGCTTGCGGCCGCCGACCGGCATCTTGGCGTCGACCTTGGCCTCGAAGCCGGCATAGGTCGAAAAATCCTTCAGGCGCGTCAGCGGCCGGTCGATGCCGGTCGAGCTGACCTCCAGGTCGTAGCGGCCCGGCACCGGATCCTCGACGTCGAAGATCGCCGACAGGGTGCGGCTGATCTCGGCGCAGTCGTCGACATTGACGGCGCTGCCGTCCTTGCGCTCGGCCATCACCTGCAAGGTCTTGCGGCCGACACTGCCGGTGATGGCGATCCGCACCACCGCGAAGCCCATGGCTTCCAGCGTGGGTTCGACCCGCTCCTCAAGACGATGCAAACGTTCCATGCGCGCTCCGTCCGCGACCCGGGCGCAGAAACAAAAAAAGTGGGCAATCGGCCCACTCCCCAAGTCGATCGGACATTGATGAAGATGGCGCTGATATAAGCCGCTTCTTGCTGAAATACAAGAAACTAGCGTGGCCTATTCCGGCGGAAAAAACGCAAAAACATCGGCGTCCGGCCGGCCGCGACCGCCTTTTGTTCATACCGGCTGGGGGTCGAGTCGGCGGGGCGGACCCGCCAGTCGTCGGGCCCCTGCACCCGCCATTCGAAGTCGGGATGCTGCGGAACATGCTGCAGGGTCCAGCGGGCGTAGACCGGGTGATCGGTGGCGACCCGGAACTCGCCGCCGTCGGCCAGCAGCCGGGCGACCTCATCCAGGTTGCGCGGGCCGACGAACCGCCGCTTGGCGTGCCGATTTTTCGGCCAAGGGTCTGGAAACAAAAGAGAAATACGATTCAAACTTGACGCCGGAAAGTGCGTCAGCAGGGGCCGGACGTCGTTGTCATGGATGCGGACATTGGCCAGGGACCGTTCGTCCACATGGCGCAGCAGGGAGGCCACGCCGTTGAGGAAGACCTCGGCGCCGATGAAGCCCACGGCCGGGTGGGCTTCGGCCTGGCCGGCCAGGTGTTCGCCGCTGCCGAACCCGATCTCCAGCCACACCTCGCGCGGCGCGTGCGCGAACAGGCTGCGCGGATCCAACGATTCAGGGGGTGGCGCGGTGGGCGGCGCGATCCTCAGCTTGGGGAGCAGCGTATCGAGCAGGCGTTCGCGGCCGGCCTTGAGCGGTTTGCCTTTGCGCCGGCCGTAGTAACGATGATCGGTCGCTTGATTCTCAGACACCGAACGCGGATTCGAGCTGCTCGACCAGGTCCAGGCGTTCCCAGGTGAAGCCGCCCGAACCGTCCGGGTCGCGGCCGAAGTGGCCGTAAGCCGCTGTGCGCGCGTAGATCGGACGGTTGAGCTTCAGGTGCTCGCGGATGCCGCGCGGCGAGAGGTTCATCAGCTCCTGCAGAACCTTCGAGAGTTTGTCTTCCGATACCTTGGCGGTGCCGTCGGTGTTCACATAGACCGACAGCGGCTTGGACACGCCGATGGCATAGGCGAGCTGGATGGTGCACTTGTCGGCGAGGCCCGCGGCCACGACGTTCTTGGCGAGATAGCGCGCGGCGTAAGCGGCCGAGCGGTCGACCTTGGTCGGATCCTTGCCGGAGAACGCGCCGCCGCCGTGGGGCGCCGCGCCGCCGTAGGTGTCGACGATGATCTTGCGGCCGGTGAGGCCGGTGTCACCGTCGGGACCGCCGATGACGAAGCGGCCGGTGGGATTCACGTAGAACTCGGCTTCGGGGCACATCCAGCCCTTGGGCAGCGCGTCGAGGACGTGCTTGCGCACGTATTCGCGGATCTGTTCCTGTTCGGCATTGGCGCTGTGCTGGGTGGAGACGACCACCGAGGTCGCGTGCACCGGCTTGCCGTTCACATAATGCAGCGTGACCTGGCTCTTGGCGTCGGGGCCGAGGAAATCCACGTCCTTGGAATGACGCGCATCGGCCAGGGTCTTCAGGATGTTGTGCGCGTAATAGATCGGCGCGGGCATGAAGTTGGGCGTTTCGTTGACCGCGTAACCGAACATGATGCCCTGGTCGCCGGCGCCTTCGTCCTTGTTGCCCGCGGAATCGACGCCGACGGCAATGTCGGCGGACTGCGAGTGCACGTAGCAATCGACGGTGGCGTTCTTCCAGTGGAAGCCGTCCTGCTCGTAGCCGATGTCCTTCACCGCGTCGCGGGCGGCGGCGATCATGGCGTCGTAGCTGACGTTGCCGCGCACTTCACCGGCCAGCACGATGCGGTTGGTGGTGCAGAGAGTCTCGAGCGCCACGCGCGCCTGGGGGTTCTCGGCCAGGAACAGATCGACGATCGCGTCGGAGATGCGGTCGGAGACCTTGTCGGGGTGTCCTTCGGAGACGGACTCGCTGGTGAAAAGATAGTCGGTCTTGGACAAAGGACGGTCCCCCTTCGGGTGTTGGGTCACAAAAGAGCTAGGGGGCTGTAAAGGAATAAGCCCGGTTTTTCAAGCGACAGAGCGATTCCCTGGCCGCGGCGACCCCCGGCCTACGCCGGCCCTTGAGGGCGCGCGTCCTGCGCGCGGGTGAAGCCCCCATTTTTATGTTAGGCGCGCGCCGGGCTTGAAAAGAAAACGCCGCCCCGGCGTCCCGGAGCGGCGTTTTCGCTAAAGCGTGTCGGCCCTGGCTTAGGCTTCTTCCGAAGGGCCCTCTTCCGTGGAGGCCAGGGACTTCGCCAGCTCGTAGATACGCCGGCGGACGTGATAGTCGGTGATCCGGTAGTAAGCGCGCACCAGTTCAAGGGTTTCGCGCTTGGTCATGGGGTCGTTCTCGCGCGGGGTAACGTCGCGGCTTTCACCGGACAGGTTGCGCGGGCTAGCCGAAGCGGTGGCTTCGTCCATATCCTCGAAGAAGAACGACATCGAACAGTCCAGCACGCGGGACAGATCCCACAGGCGCGAGGCGCCAATGCGGTTCGCGCCGCGTTCGTATTTCTGGACCTGCTGGAAGGTGAGCCCAATGGCCTCGCCCAGCTTTTCCTGGCTCATGCCGAGCAGGGTGCGGCGCAAACGCACGCGGCTGCCGACGTGCACGTCCACCGGGTTCGGCTTGCCGGACGGCATGCGGCCGCGCGTGGAGCGGACATGTCCCTGATCTTCGAAATCGTCTTTCTGAGCTAAACCCATGATCTACCTGTTCGCTTGGGTGAAGGCCCGCAACGCTACGTCAGTCTGCTGTGCAAGTCTACCGAACGTTGAGTGCCGGCCGTGGCATCACCACTTTAACTACACCTAAGGCATTGAAATTAAATACCAAGATCGTTCCTGGCATCGCTTGTGATCTTTTTTAGTTCTTCCAAACTAGAGCGGTCAGGGGGCCAGGGGCCGCACGGCAAATAAACCCTGGGTCGAAAGAATTTGGCGCTCATCGCCCATATCGTCGTCTCAGGAACAACGCCGCCGCACCCCCAAAAGTTGCGATCAGCAACGGCAGGATATTGCGAAGCGTGCCGAAAAGGGTGAAGTCCGCTGCCGGCAGGGGCAAGGCAGCGTCCAGAACCCCCTTTTCGCCGAGTCCCAAAACGTCCCGGGTCCGGCCGTAACCATCGATCACCGCCGAGATCCCGGTGTTGGCGACGCGGACCAAGGGCAGTCCTTCCTCGACCGCACGCAACCGCGCGGCGGCATAGTGCTGGTACGGTCCCCAGCTCATGCCGAACCAGGCATCGTTGGTGAGATTGAGCAGCCAGCGGGGGCTGGGTCCGGTCCAGGGCGTGACCGCGCCGGAGAAGATCGCCTCGTAGCAGATCAGCGGCGTGAACGGCGGCAGGCCCGAGACATGCAGGGTGGTAACGCCCGCGCCTTTACTGAAATCGCCCACGCCTTCAGTCAGCTTCTTGAACGGGATCAGCCAGCGCAGCGGCATGTATTCGCCGAACGGCACGAGGTGGGTTTTGTCGTAAGTGGCTTCGATCTCGCTTTTGTCGGTCAGGGCGAACAGCGAATTGTAGATCTGCACGTCGCCGTTCGCATCGCGGATGCCGCGGTCGGCGCCGGTAATGAGCAGGCCGCCGTCAGGGGCCGCTGGCGACAGGAGACGGCGGCCTTGCTCGGACGCATTGAGCGAGAACAAGGGCGGGACCGCGGCTTCGCCCCAGATCACGGCGGTCGACCCGGCCGGCAAGCCGTCTTGCGACAGCCGCAGGTATTCGCGGATCTGATCGGGCCATAGGTCGGGGCGCGCGCGATCCGCCTGCGAGATATTGGCCTGCACCAGGCGCAGTTTCACGCCGTCGACGGTCGCATCGCGCGCGCCCGCGAGCCGCAGGGCGCCACCGCCCGCGAACACCACAAGCAGCGCGGTCGGCGCCAAGGCGACGACCCAGGTGCGGCGTTCGCGGAACGGCGTGCCCAGGATCGCGGGCGCCGCCGCGGCCAGCACCGTGAACAGCGTGAGGCCGTATGTGCCGATCAAGGCGGTCACCTGGATCATGGGCAGGCCGACCGGAGTCATTTCCTCCGACCACACGGTCGAGATCGGGTTCCAGGCGAAGCCGGTGAACAGCCAGCCGCGCACCCACTCGATCACTGTCCAGGCGCTGGCGAAGAACAGCACCCGCGGCACATAGACCGCGAAGCGCTCATAGGGCAGGTCGTCCCTGCCGGGCGGCGGGAACAGATGGGTGACGCCGCAGACGATGGCGATATACAGCGCGAAGCCGGCGCTCAAGGCGGCGACGGCGGGCCAGGCGAAGGCGCCGAAGGTGTCGGCGTCCACGTAAAACGCATTGGCGATCCAATGGAAGCTCACCAGGAAGTAGCCGAAGCCGAACGCCCCGCCGGTGGCGGCCGCGCCGGCCGGTGTTTCACAGCCGTCCAGCAGCCACAGCAGGAACGGGAAGGTCACCCATAGCAGCGGAAAGGCCGAGACCGGCGGATAGGCGACGATGGTCAGCGCGCCGGCCGCGAAGGCCAGCACCAGACGTTGCCAGGGGGTGCAGGTTCCCAGCCACCCCGCGAATTGGCCAATCATTTAGCGGAGGGCGTGGCTGGAAGATTGCGGATGCGCAACTGCCGCACGCGCCGCGGATCGCTGTCGATCACCTCGAATTCGATCCCGGAGTCATGCCTGACCAAGGCGCCGCGCCCGGGCACGCGCCCGGCGATGCTGATCACCAGGCCGCCCAAGGTATCGGCCTGTTCGCGTTCCTCGTCGCTGAACACCTTGCCGACGCGGGCCTCGAAATCGGCGAGCGCGAGGCGCGCGTCGGCGAATAGCGTGCCGTCGGGGCCGTCGCGCAGTTGCGGCGCTTCGTCGGTGTCGTGTTCGTCCTCGATCTCGCCGACGATCTGTTCGACCACGTCCTCGATGGTGAGCAGGCCGTCGATGCCGCCGTATTCGTCCACCACCAGGGCCATATGCGTGCGCTTGAGCCGCATCTCGAGCAGGAGATCGAGCACGCGCACCGCCGGCGAGATGAACAGCACGCTGCGCACCATGTCGAGCAAGGTGCGCTTCTGCGGCGGCGCGTGGGTGGCGTCGGCCGGCAAGGAGTGTTCGATGGCGAAAATCGCCAGATCCTTGATGTGGATCAGGCCGAGAATTTCATCGAGGGTATCGCGAAACACCGGCAGCCGCGAATGCCCGCCGCTGGTGAGCACCTGAAGCGCCTCGGTCAGCGGCGTCGAGGCCTCGATCGCGACGATGTCGGCCCGGGGCACCATGATGTCGCGCGCGGTGATGTCGCGCAAAGCCAGCACGTTCGAGAGCAGCAGGCGTTCGTTGGGATCGATCGCGGCATCGCCCTCGGGGCTTTCCTCGATACGCTCCTCGATCAGTTCCTCGATGACGTCGCGTACCGCTTCGGCGTCCTCGGTCTTGGGGACGAGCCAGCGCTTGAGCGCGCGCATGAGGCGGGGTTTCTCGGCCCTGTCTTGAGACGATCCTGAGCGGGAAGACGTGTCACTCAATGGCGCAACCACATGCTTTAGTGACTTAGATATAAGCGGTCGGTCACGACTTCGCATTCCAAGCTCTTGCCGGTCATCTGAAAGCGCTTGAGCATGGAACGCCCGACGCGCACGCAGATTTCCCGGGCAAACAGTTTCTCCGGTACCTTGATTTCGCAACGATCGGCGCCCGACTTCTTGGATCCGTCGATACTCAAGGCGACAAAGGCGCCGCGCCGTTTGGCGCCTTCCAGCGCAACGAACAGCGCGTCCAGACTGAAGTTCTGCGCGCCGTAAAGGATGGCTTGGCTGAACGAATACGGCGGGTCGCAATAGACCACATCTCCCTCGCGCACCCGCTTCAGCGATTCCGCGTATTCCCGATGGAAAAAGCGGGTGCCCGAAACCCGGCGGCGCCATTCATCGACACGCCGGCCAAACGCCGCCGGATGAATGGGAGAGTGAACGCCGCAAGGAGTCGACATATGTCCATCGCGCATTCGGAACCTGACCACTCCGCCGTAACAGGCGCGGCACAGAAACAGAAGATCCATGGGATTGGCGCCCGCGTTATAGCGCGCCTTGATGCGCTCATACCGAGAAACTTTATCGCCGCGCTGGAACTCATCCCACCGTTCCGCATACCAGCTCTTCAGAACCTCCGGGTCTTTCTTAAGCTGCTGCCAGATGCCGATCAGGGGGGCGAAGCAGTCGGCGGCCTCGGCCCGGCGTGGGGCCAGTACGCCCAGCACACCGCCGGCGCCCAGAAACGGCTCGTGGTAGGTGCCGAACCGCTCCGGGAAGAATGAAATGATCTCGGGGGCGAAGCGTTGCTTGTTTCCGACCCATTTCAGAAGCTGGCTGCCAAAGGGCTTGGCCGGGCGCCGCGCGGTCGAGCCCAACGCGGTTTCAGAAGCGGCTTCATCGATAGCTAGGGCGTATTGCACGCTTTCCCCACGTAAACCTGATCAGAAAATATTCCATTCCCCCGGGTACAGCGAGAAAAAAGCTTTCGTAATCCCTGCCGTTCGGCATGCGGCCGGACCCCAATCGTACGGCGGTCGTAAAGAAGCTCATCGAAAAGCACACGGGTGGATTGGAATGCAATTTCGATCCGCGCGCTGACGGTGCCTTCCGGGCGACGGTCAGTCCAATCGCCGTCCGGGACGTGAAGCTGCGGCCGCGCTTCCACGCATCGCCAAGGCGTGGCGATCAGTCGCCGGGAGCCGCTCTAACGGCGCCGCGTGACGCGCGCGACGCCGGGCCGCGCCAGGTATGGGTTCGGCAGCTTCAGGGCTTCCAGGACTTTGACCTCCAGGCGTTCCATGGCGCGGGCGTCGTCATCCTCTTCATGATCATAGCCCAAGAGATGTAGAACGCCATGCACCACGAGGTGGGTGAGGTGTTCGCCCAAGGTCTTGTTTTCGCTCTTTGCGTCGCGGGCGGTGACGTCCTTCGCGATCACCACGTCGCCGAGGATCGCCTCGCGTGTATCGCCCGGGTCGCCGGTCCAGGCCGGAAACGACAACACGTCGGTAGGCTTGTTCTTGCCGCGGTAGGCCGCGTTGAGCTTTTTGACCATGGCGTCCGAGGTCAGCACGATCGCCAGTTCGACCGTGCGCGCTTTCGGCTTGCGGCGGGCGGGCGCCGCCTCAAACGCCGCGACCGCCGCCCGTTTGCAGACCGCCGTTGCCGTGCGCAAGGCGCGCTTCCAGGCCGCGGATACCGCGACATCGATAACCAGCTTTTGTCCGCCTTTGGCCATGTGATCCCTAACGTTGTTCGTCGTGGTTTCGCGCCGCGTCGCGCCGGTCGTAGGCCTCGACGATACGCGTCACCAGATCGTGGCGCACGACATCGCGCGCGGTGAAGGTGATACGGCCCACGCCCTCGACGCCGTGCAAGGTCTCGAGCGCGTCCTGCAGGCCGGACGTGGTGCCGCGCGGCAAGTCGATCTGGGAGAGGTCGCCGGTGACCACCATGCGCGAGTTCTCGCCCATGCGGGTCAGCGCCATCTTCATCTGCATGGTGGTGGTGTTCTGGGCTTCGTCGAGGATGATGAAGGCGTTGGACAAGGTGCGCCCGCGCATGAAGGCCAGCGGCGCCACCTCGATCTCGCCGGAGAGCATGAGCTTGGTGACCTGCTCGCCCGGCATCATTTCATGGAGCGCGTCGTAGAGCGGGCGGAGATAGGGATCGACCTTCTCGCGCATGTCGCCGGGCAGGAAGCCCAGGCGTTCCCCGGCCTCGACGGCGGGCCGCGACAACACGATGCGGTCGACGGTGCCGGCGAGTTTCATCGCGACGGCCTTGGCGACGGCGATATAGGTCTTGCCGGTGCCGGCGGGACCGAGCGCGAACACCAGTTCGAAATCGTTGAGCGCGCGCAAGTACGATGACTGCATCGGCGAGCGCGGCGAGATATGGCGCTTGCGCGTGCGGATGGTGAGATCCTGACCGTCGTTATCCTGCGCGTCGCCCTCCGCGGCGAAGCGCGCCGCGCTATCGATATCGCCCAGCGTGACGGCGTTGCCGCCGGTGAGGCGCCGGTAAAGCCGGTCGAGCGCGGCGGCGGCGCGGTCAACCTGGCCGCGCGCGCCTTCGATGGTGATGGTGTTGCCGTGGGCGTGAAGTGCCACGTCCAGGCGCTGTTCCAGGCGCGCGAGATGGGCGTTGTGCGGGCCGACCAGCTGCTGCAGCAGCGCGTTGTCGGAATACTCGCGGCTGAGATGGAAAGAGTCGTTCACCGGCGTGCGACTTGCGGCTCTTGTTTTAGACCCGCGCCCGGAAGGCGCGCATCCTCCAAAGTGCCGCCCAGGCTGTTGGTCTCCAGCGTGGTGATGTGCACGGGCACGATCTGTCCGATCAGGCTGGGATCCGCCATCACGTGCACCGCCTGGAGGTAGGGGCTTTTGCCCACGAGCTGGCCGGGATTGCGGCCGGTGCCGGTGAGCAGCACATCGAAGGTGCAGCCGACGCTGGCGGCGTTGAAGGCACGCTGCTGGCGCGCGATCAGATCCTGAAGGATCGTGAGCCGCTCGCTTTTCACGTCCTCGGGTACCTGGTCGTCCATGGTGCTGGCGGGCGTGCCGGGGCGCGCGCTGTACTTGAAGGTGAAGCACTGGGCGTAGTTCACCTCTGTCGCCAGCGCCAGCGTGTCCTGGAAATCGGCGTCGGTCTCGCCGGGGAAGCCGACGATGAAGTCCGACGACAGCGCCAGGTCGGGCCGGTGTTTGCGCAAGGTCTCGACGATGCGCAGGTAGTCGGCGCGGGTGTGGCCGCGGTTCATGGCCTTGAGGATGCGGTCCGATCCGGCCTGCACCGGCAGATGCAGGAACGGCATCATCTGCGGCACGTCGCGGTGGGCTTCGATTAGGCTCGCGTCCATGTCGCGCGGATGCGAGGTCATGTAGCGGATGCGGGCGAGGCCTTCGATCTTGGCGAGTTCGCGCACGAGTGCCCCGAGGCCCAGCGTACCACCGTCAGCGGCCGTGCCGTGATAGGCGTTCACATTTTGACCGAGCAGGGTGATCTCGCGCGCGCCACCGGCCACCAAGCCGCGCGCTTCGTTCAGGATCGCCGCCACGGGGCGCGAGTATTCCGCACCGCGCGTGTAAGGCACGACGCAGAAGGTGCAGAACTTGTCGCAGCCTTCCTGCACCGACAGGAACGCCGCCGGCCCTTCCTGGCGCGGCGCGGGCAGCAGGTCGAATTTGGACTCCACCGGGAATTCCGTGTCGATAAGTTTGCGGTGCTCCGCACCGACACGCTTGGCTTTCACCTCGCCGATCATTTGCGGCAGGCGGTGGTAGGCCTGCGGGCCGACCACGATGTCCACGAAGGGTGCCCGCGTCATGATTTCGGCGCCTTCGGCCTGGGCGACGCAACCGGCCACGGCGATGATCAGGTCTTTCTCGCCCTTGAGCGGCCGCAGGCGGCCGAGGTCCGAGAATACCTTCTCGGCAGCCTTCTCGCGGATGTGGCAGGTGTTGAGGATCACCATGTCGGCGTCCTCGGGGTTTTCGGTGGTGCCGTAGCCCAGGGGCGCCAGCGCATCGGCCATGCGGCTGGAATCATAGACATTCATCTGGCACCCGTAGGTGCGGATATAGACTTTTTTCTCCGGAGCTTTCTGAGCGGGCGCGGTCATAGGCGTTGTTTACCGGGAATGGCCCGCGAAATCAAAGCGCCACACGTGAAACGGTCGGGTTACACCCGCGAAAACAATATGAAATCAGGCGTTTTCCCGCCCGGCCAGCAGGCGGGCGAAGCCGTCCCGGGTGATCCGCTCGCAATGGGCCGCCAGTGCCTTGCGGTCGGGAAAATCCGCCGCGGTCACCGGCGGGTGAAAGGTGATTTCGCAGGTGATCGTGCCCAGTTCCAGGAGGCGGCGCAGGTGCGGGATCAGGTCCATGTCGCCGTACCAGGCGACATAGGGCCGCCAGCCGACCCCCATGGGCATGCCGTTCAGCCGGGTGTAGGCGATGGACACCGGCTGAATCGTCACGGGCTGTCCGGTTTGCCGCTCCGCCACGGTGAACAGCGCGCTCTTGAAGGGCTTCATGCGGTTGCCGTCACCCGAGGTCGCTTCCGGAAACATGATCAGGGTGGCGCCGGCGTCGAGCCGTTCCTGGAGCTGGTCACGCGCGGCGCGCGTGGCCTGGCGCTTGCGGTCGATGAACACGACGCGCGCGATCTTGGACAGCGTGCCGAAGAACGGCCAGCTCGCCAGTTCGGCCTTGGCCACGAATTCTCCTGTGATGGTCGCGCCCAGGCCGATGATGTCGAAGTAGGAGATGTGGTTGCTGACGATCAGGCGCGGGCGGGCCGTGGCCTGTTCGCCGCGCACGATCAGCTTCAGCCCGAGCAGGCGGACGAGAAAGCGATAGTAGTCCCGCCGGAGCCGGCCGGAGTCGATGCGCAGGGCGTGCTGAATGAGGGTGAGCCCGGCGGAAAAAACCGCCGTGATCACAAAAGTAGCGAGCCGCGCGCCGCTGAGGATCGACCCCCGCGTCGCGTGCGGCAGCGTGACGTTGTCGACTACGATGCTTGCTTGAATGACGCGACCTTGCGTTCGCCGAGGTCGTAGTGGCGGGTGTAGCGGTCCGCGATCAGGTCGGTCTTGACGATGATGCAGACGTCGGTGGTGTTGAACTGGTGATCGACCACCGCGCCGTCGCCGATGAAACCGCCCACGCGCAAGTAGCCCTTGAGCAGCGGCGGCAGGCTGGCCAGCGCGCGCTTGGGGTCGATGGACTCCTTGGGCAGCAGGTTCATGTTCACGAAGCGCTCGGGCAGCGCCTTGGCGCGCAAGGCTTCGGGCGCCAGGTGATAATGATAAAGATAAGACAGCTGCACCGCGATTTTCTCGGGGTCGGTGCCGTGCAGACTGGCGCAGCCGAACATGAGGTCGACACCGTGGCTGTTCAGGTATTCGGCGATGCCGCGCCACAACAACTGCATGGTGGCACGGTCGCGGTAGCCGGCGTCGACGCAGGAGCGGCCCAGTTCCATGACCGTGCCGGGGAAGTTGGCGAGGCGCGACACGTCGTATTCGGACGAGGAATAGAAACCGCCGACGCTGCGCACATGTTCGCGGCGCATCACGCGGTAGGTGCCGACCACCTGGCTGCCGCCTTCGCGCCTCTGGTCGACGACGATGAGGTGGTCGCAGACCGCGTCGTACTGGTCGAAGTCGCGCTGGGTCGCCAGCATCTCGGGCGACGGATGCGCGCCCATCTCTTCGTAGAACACGCGATAGCGCAAGGCCTGCGCGGCGTCGAGTTCGGCGGCGGAGGTGGCGAGGCGGATGATCTGCGTACCGGCGGTGATCGGTTCGAAGCCGCGCACGCGGCTCGCGGGCCCCGCGCTCGGCTGCGCGAACACCGGCACCCAGCCGTGGCGCGCGCGCTGCTCGTTCTTGCGGCGCCGGAACAGCTTCAGCGTCAGCGCGATGGTGTCCTTGAGCTTGGAACCGGTCTTGCGGGTGAGCGACACGGTGGTGGTGAAGGTTTTCTTCGCGGCTTCCGGAATCAATGCAGGTAATAAAACTGTCATATTTTGAGTCCGTCCGTGCCTAACACGTGCGCGCTGTTTGCGACGTTCTAGAAACTTCAGTGTCGTCTGAAAAAAGTTCATTTCGGTTTTGCGGATGACGCGCGCTCATCACCCGGTCCGAGTTTTTTTGCGTCCGCGGAAACCTCAAAGGGACCCTTTTAAGTGTCTCTTGTTATTGGCGTTTGCGACTTGGCGGGAGACTAGGCTCCAACCCACCTTTATCGCAAGACCATATCCACGAGATTACTAGATGTCGTGTTATCGTTCCGTGTCTTTTTCAGCATCTAGTGGTACCACGAACAGCTCCAGCCGGTGGCCTACCAGTTTGTAACCATGGCTTTTGGCGATTTCGTGTTGCAGGCGCTCGATGTCCTCATTGCGGAATTCCACAACCTTTCCTGAACGCATATCAATCAGGTGGTCATGGTGGGTGGCGGGGGTCTCCTCATAGCGGGCGCGGCCGTCGCCGAATTCATGGCGCTCGACGATGCCGGCTTCCTCGAACAGGCGCACCGTCCGATAAACCGTCGCTATGGAAATGCCCGGATCCTCGGCCACGGATCGCCGGTGAACCTCTTCCACATCCGGATGGTCATGGGAGTCCGACAGCACGCGCGCGATGATGCGCCGCTGTTCGGTCATCTTCATGCCCTTCTCGGCGCAGACGCGCTCGATCTGGGACGGCTCTCCCTCTCCCCGGCTCTGGCGCCGCCCGGCTGGCATACCGCTCTCCCTGGTCATGAGGACCTAGTTGTGCACTCCACGGGATAAAGTGCAAGGGACTGAAAATTTGAGGAAAATCAGTCGCGAACGACTCTCAGCTGGATGTCTTGCGAGGGGGTTCGCGCGTGTATAGGTAGAAGCTTCGCATCTGGAGTTCCGTTTTGCAGACCGCCGCGGACACGGCTTATTTCATCGATATTACGGCTGAGGTCTGCCCGTTGACCTTTGTCAAAACCAAGCTGCTGCTCGAGAAGATGCCGGCCGGCGCCATCGCCACCGTGCGCTTGAAGGGTGCGCAGCCCTTGGACAATGTGCCCCGGTCGGTGACGGCCCACGGGCATGAGGTGCTGTCGCTGACGCCGGAGGGCGAAGCCGACCCGCGGCTGCCCCATATTCTCACGATCCGCAGACTCTAAAGCGCGCGTTCCATGATGATCGCGTCCGCGCCGCCGGCGTAGTAGCCGGCGCGGCGCCCGCACGGGACAAAGCCAAAACGGGCATAGAGCGCCAGCGCGGCGGCGTTGTTCGCGGCCACTTCCAGGAACACGCGCCGCGTACCGCCGTCTTGCAGCACACGCAACATCTCGCCGAGCAGCGCGCCGCCGGCGCCCTTGCGGCGCGCGGCCGGAACGACCGCGAGAGTCAGGATTTCCGCCTCATCCGCGACGGCGCGGGCCAGCAACATTCCCTCGGGCGGATCGCCCGCCAGCCATCCCGCGACGCCGGGCTGCGACAGCATCGCCGCGAAGGACTCCGCCGGCCACGGATCGGGAAAGCTGGTCGCGTGCAGCGCCGCGAACATGGGCGTGTCCAAAGGCGTGGCGCCGCGCAAAATCATGGTGTGGGCAAAGTGACGGCGGGCGGGTGCACGTAGACCGGCACAGGCCCCTCGGGTTGCGGCGCCGCGCGCGCGGCGAGTGCGGCAAGCACGCCGGCGTCGATCAAGCTGTCCGCCGAGGACACCTTCGCACCATTGCCGAGAGTCAGCACGGCCGTGGCCGCGCCATCACCCACGATCACGACCCGGCTGTTGCCGAGCCACGCGGGCAGGGCGGTGGCGGTCATCGCGACGGGTTGCGCGTGGGGTGTGCCGTCGGCCTCGAACTGGTGCACGTAAAAATCGCCGCGCTTGGTGTCGATGGCCGCGAGGATGCGCGTCGCCGTGCGGCGTTCGTCTTGCGGCACCGCCGCCGCCAGCGCGGCGGTGCTCAAGATGCCGACGGCGGGAATCCGCGAGGCGAGGCTGAGCCCGCGCGCCGCCGCCAGACCCGCGCGCACGCCGGTGAAGGAGCCGGGCCCCACGCTCACCGCGATGCGGTCGAGCGCCTGGAACGCCGTCGCGCCGGCCTTCATGACCCGGTCGATCATGGGCATCAGGGCTTCGGCCTGCCCGCGCTCCATGCGCTCGCGCTCCTGCGCCAGCACCGTTCCGTCGCGCCACAGGGCGACCGAACAGGCCGGACCGCTGCAATCGAATGCAAGAATCAACATATGAACACGTCAGGCCGAAGTGGAAGCCGGTTTGGCCGCGAAACCCGCGGCCAATACAAATCCGGAGGCCATCTTCGGTTCAGGGAACCGGAGACAGACACCGGCGCAGAATATTCGCTATCATGGGCAACGTCATCCATTCGCAAGTATTAGGTCATGTCCCTGGTTGAAATCGCCCGCCCCGCTTACGACGTCGACATTTTCATCGCTTATGCCACCGCCGACAACTTCACCGGCAAGCCGGTGTATCAGCGGGCGGGGTGCTATCTCCACGCCGACGCGGCGGCGCATCTCAAGGCCGCCATCGAGCTCGCGAAATCCATCGGCCTGCGGTTCAAGATCTTCGATGCCTTTCGCCCGTCGGAGGCACAGTGGGTGTTGTGGAACCACACGCCCGACCCCGATTTCCTGGCCGATCCGCGCCGGGGTTCGCCCCACGCGATGGGTGCCGCCGTGGACCTGACCTTGATCGACGCCAGCGGAAATGAACTCGACATGGGCACGCCGTTCGACGCTTTCACCCCGCGCTCGCATCACGGCAGCCTCGAGATCTCCGCCGAGGCCCAGCGCAACCGCGCTATCCTGCTGGGTCTGATGACCGCGGCCGGGTGGGATTTTTACCGGCACGAGTGGTGGCACTATCAGTTGTTCAATGCGCGGGCGCGCTATCCGGTGCTGGACGACAGCGCGGCACCGATTCCCATGATGAAGCCGCTGTCCCCGGCTTCATCATAGTTCCCATAGTTTTTCCGCTATCCGCGGCGGGGGACGAAGGCCTAGCCGGCGAGCAATTCGGCCACCGTGCGCGGCGCCTGCGGTTTCTTCGCGCTCGCGTCCTGGAATTCCAGCGCCACCTTGAGCCAGTCGGCGGCGGCGTCCGCGTCGCCGCGCTGGCGCGATTCCAATTCCGCCAGCATGCGCGCGGCGCGTGCCCGCACGTCCGGCGTCATGTGCTGCGCGGTCAGGCCCGAGAGGCGGTTGCGCGCCTGTCCCCACAACTCCGCATTCAAAGCGGCCGCGGCGACCGCGAGCCGGCTCTCGGGATGATCGGGCGCGGCCTTGGCCAGGCCCTCGACCCGCTGCGCCCAGGCGATGGCGGTCTCGCCCGGCACCAGGCCGCGATAGGCCACGAGCAGATCCGCATGGGGCTGGTCGGCCCAGGCGCGTTCCACGGCATCGGCGGCCTTGGCGCCTTTGCCTTGCGCCGCCATGGCGTTGGCGAAGGCCACCACCGCCGCGCGGCTTTGCGGGCCGCCCACGCTCATGGCGCGTTTCGCGGCCACGGCGGCTTCGGTGGTGTTGTTGTGCGCCAGCGCCGCCGCCGAGACACGGACATAGATGTTGGACTTGAGCGCCGCGTGTTCGGCCGGCGTGAAGGCCTGGCGGGCCTCGCGGCTGCCGATCAGCGCCAGGGCGTCGTCCCAGCGCTCGCGGCTGATGTCGAGGTCGAGCAGCAGGGTGAGCGCCCAGCCGGGCGTGTCGCGCCGCGCCCAGGCGCGCCGGGCGTAGTCGGCGGCGCTGACCGCGTCGCCGGCGACCAATGCATTCGTCGCCAAGGTGCGCAATCCGGCGAGTTCGGTTTCCGGGCGTTCCAGCATCTCGCGCGCCGCCGCGTCCACACCCTTGATATTGCCGTTCAGCGCCGCGGCTTCCTTGCGCAATACCAGTACGGCGGAATTGTCCTTGAGCAGACTCGCGGCTTCGCGCGCGAGGCGGCGTGCGGCCGACGCCTGACCCGCGGCCACCGCCGCGAACCCGTCGCCCAGCGACGTCAGGCCGCGATTGAGCCGCTGCTCGCGGCGCTGCGCCGCCAGCGCGCGCATGGCGGCGCCGACGATGCCGGCGAGCTTCACGATGAACAGGATCGCGGCCACCAGCACGATGACCGCCGCCACCAGCACGCCGACCGAGGTGTCGACCCGCCAGCCATGCCAGGCGAGATGCACGTCGCCCGGATCGTTGGCGAGCCAGACCGCGACCGCTACCAGCAGCGCGACGCCAAGAACGTAGAGGATCAACCGGCCCATGGTCAGTTTCTCGGCTTGTCGCCGGATGCGGCGACGCCAGCGATGGCCTTGGTGATGGTGTCGGCCAGCACGTGTTCGGCGGCGAGGCGCGCTTTGGCGGGCCCGGTCCACGGCGCGGCCGCTTCGGCGGCGGCGCCCCGCAAACCGTCCATTTCCGCCACGGCGCCCGCGAGATCGTTCTGCGCCATGCGGCTTTCCGCCCGGGCGGTGATCGCCCAGGCGCTGGAGCCTTCCGCGGCGGCGTCGACGCGGCGGATGGTGACGAGCGACATGATCCGGTCCAGCACGCGGCGCAGCCAGCCCGCCGTGTCGTCCGGTACCGCCGCGGCGCGCACAGCCGCCGCTGCCGCGGCATCGAACCGGCCGCGCAGGTCCGGCAGTGTTGGCAAGCCCGCGGCGGCGTAACCCGCGAAGGCGCTGTCGTCGATGGAGGCGCCGGCGCGCACGGCGATGGCCTTGGCGGTTTCCAGTTCCAACGCGAACGGACGCCCGGATGCCAATGCGTTCTGCCATTGGCCCAGCGCCATGACGTAGGCGGCCGCGACCGCTTGGGCGCCGGCGGCGGAGCGCCCGGCGTTCTCCAGGCCATTCACGCGTTCGGTCAGGGACAACACGCTATTCGCGTCGGCGGTTTTACCTTCCAGGGTGTTCAGGCGTTTGTTCAATTCATCCAGGCGCGCCGCATTGCCGATGGCTGCTTCCAAGGTCGCGACCCGCGCGCTGAGCGCCGCGACCTGCCGGCCTTGATTGGTCAACGCTTCGGGTTCGGCGGAAATGGCCTGGGGCGGAACAGCGCCCGGGGGCGCAGCGGGTCCGGCCGGACGCGCGGCGGCCTTTTCCTCGAGAGACTGAAGACGCGCGGTCAGGGCCGCCACATCGTCGGTTTTGGCCGGGGCCGGTTGCGCAGCCGGAACCGGTTCCGGCGCGCGTGTGAATTTCGGCAGCCAGGAGGACGAGGTGAAATAGGCGCCGCCCGTCAGTAACACCAACAGCAGGAACAACAGCGGCGTGCGGCTGCGGCGGCGTGGCGCGGGGGCCGGCGGTGCTTCGCGGCGTTCGGTTTCGGTGGCTGTCTCGCCGCCGTCGCCGAAGCTGTAATTGCGGAACCTCTGGCCGCGCGCCTTGTCGTCGGCGGCATCTTCCGCCAGCAGCCGCGCCGCGCGGCCGCCACGGATGCTCTCGGCCGAACGAATCGGCGCCGCACCCGATGTCTCGAAGCCCGATTTCTCGAAGCCCGATGTCTCGGGGGCGATATCTTCGGGCGTCGGGCTGGTGGGTTCAGGGCTCATGGGCTCTTCTGTATCCAATCTGGGTGAAGGTTCGGCGGGCGTTGTGGCCGGTTCGCTTCCCGGATCGGGTTCGGGTGGATCCCTTGGCGGAGGACCGGACGCTATTGTAGCGGAAGCCGGCGTGGGCGCGACACTGGGCTGCGGCGGCTCCGGAAGCGCCGCGGGCATGGCCTCTTCCGGCGCGCGGATCATGGCCCAGGATGGCCGTGCCGGCGCGGCGACATCGGTGGTGGGCGCGGCGAGCCAGGATTCCATCCAGGCGCGCAATCCGCCAGAGCGAGGGGCCGGCGCTTCCGCTAGGGCTGCGCTTTCCCGGGCCGCGTCTTCCAAACGCTGCTGCGCGCGGTTCGCGTCGCGCGCGGCGCGGGCTTGTTCGTCCGCGATGCGCTTGCGTTCGGCTTCCTCGGCGGCGGCTTGTGCGCGGGCTTGGCGTGCCTTTTCGTCGGCCTCGCGTTTTGCGGCGTCGCGTGCTTCGTCTTCCAGGCGTTGCTGTTCACGTTTGGCCTCGCGCGCGACGCGGGCTTGTTCTTCCGCGACGCGCTTGCGTTCGGCGTCTTCCTTGGCGGCCTGTTCGCGCGCGGCGCGCTCACGCTCCCTGGTTTCCTTGCGGACGCGGTCCTCTTCCGTCTGGGCCTCGCGCAAGGCTCTGTCGCTGGCCGCCAGCGCGGCGGCCGTGGCCGCGGCCGCGGCCAGCCGGGCGGCGGTGATGGCCTCCTGCTCGGCGGCGCGCGCCTGGGCCAAGGCATCCTGCTTGCGCCGCTCTTCCTCCTCGGCGGCGGCTTTCAGGCGCGCACGTTCGGCGTCCATGCGGCGTTGTTCGTCCAGGCGCCGCGCCTCGTCCGCCGCGGCTTGTTCGCGCGCCAGGCGCTGTTCCTCGGCGCGGGCCGCGGCGCGCGCGGCGCGTTCGCCGGCGATTCGCGTGGCTTCCTCCGCCTCCAACCGTTCGCTGAGAACGCGTTCCTGGGCGGCGAATTCGGCCTGGGCGCGCTTGCGGTCCTGGACCGACAAGGCCAGGCGCTCACGCGCCGCCTGTTCGCGGGCGAATTTTTCATCCAGGGCGGCGCGGCGGGCCGCGTCCTCCGCCGCCAGCCGCGCGGCTTCAGCGGCGCGTTTGGCCTTTTCTTCCGCGATGCGTTTCTCGCGTTCGATGCGTTCCTGCGCGGCGCGTTCGCGCGCGATTCGCTCGCGTTCCTCGCGCGCCAATCGTTCCTTTTCATCGGCCGCGCGCTTGGCTGTTGCGCGGGCCTCGCTTTCCAGCCGCTGCCGCTCACGTTCGGCGCGTGCCTGTTCTTCGGCGATGCGTTTGCGTTCGGCTTCGTCCTTGGCGGCCAATTCACGAGCTTCCCGCGCCTTCTCGTCGGCCTCGCGTTTGGCGGCCGTACGGGCTTCATCTTCCAAGCGTTGCTGCTCGCGCTTGGCTTCGCGCTCGGCGCGCGCCTGTTCTTCGGCAATGCGTTTGCGCTCAGCTTCTTCTTTGGCGGCCTGTTCCCGCGCGATGCGGGCCTTCTCGTCGGCCTCGCGTTTGGCGGCCGCACGGGCTTCGTCTTCCAGGCGTTGCTGCTCGCGCTTGGCTTCGCGCTCGGCGCGCGCCTGTTCTTCGGCGATGCGTTTGCGTTCGGCTTCGTCCTTGGCGGCCAATTCACGAGCTTCCCGCGCCTTCTCGTCGGCCTCGCGTTTGGCGGCCGCACGGGCTTCGTCTTCCAGGCGTTGCTGCTTGCGCTTGGCTTCGCGCTCGGCGCGCGCTTGTTCTTCGGCGATGCGTTTGCGCTCAGCTTCTTCTTTGGCGGCCTGTTCCCGCGCGATGCGGGCTTTCTCGTCGGCTTCGCGCTTGGCGGCCGCGCGCGCCTCGTCCTCCAGGCGCTGCTGTTCGCGTTTGGCCTCGCGTTCAGCGCGCGCCTGTTCTTCGGCGATACGCTTGCGCTCGGCGTCCTCCTTGGCGGCCTGTTCACGGGCGAGCCGTTCGCGCTCCCTGGCCTCCTGCTCGGCCTTGGCCTTGGCTTCCCGTTCGGCGCGGGCCTGTTCCTCGGCAAGGCGCTTGCGTTCCGCCGCTTTGTCGCCCGCCTCTTTCGCCAGGCGTTCCTGTTCGGCGCGCTCCGCGGTGCGGCGTTTGGCGTCCGCTTCGCGTTGTGCGATCTCCGCCGCGCGCGCGGCTTCGGCGGCGCGCTGGCGCTCCTCTTCTTCACGGGCCCGGGCGGCAGCCGCGGCGCGGCTCTCTTCAACTTTGTCCACCAACGCGCCGTCGAGCTGCGCACCCACCTCGTCGAGTGTGCCACCTGCGGTCACGGTCACGCCCTTGAATTTGAGGGCGCGCAACGGCGCGGCCACCACCGGCGACGCCGCCACCGCCGCGAGGCCCGCCACGGCGCCGTCCAGCTTCTCCTGCTGGACCAGGGCCACGAAGGCGCGCGCCTCCTCGGGCGACAGGAACACGGCGGCGTCGAAGGCCTTGTCGCGTAATCCGGCTGCAATGTCGGCCGGCAACGCATTCGCGCGCTTGAGGCTGTAAAGCGGCAGCGGCCTAAGCGCGAAACCCATGTTGCCGAGCAGCGCGCCGAGATTGGTGGGCGGGCCGTTGTGGCAGGCGTGGATCAGGGCGCCATGCGAGGGCTTCACGCTGCGCTCGACCAGGCGCGCGAGATCGGCGGTGTCGTCCTTGGCGACGCTCACCTGCTTGAAACCGAGCGTCGTCAGCAGTGCAGCGGTGGCTTCGCTGTCGGTGAACACCGGAAAGGTGCGTACGCCGATATTGTCGGCCAGGGCCCGGGCGCCCTCGCCGCCTGTGACCACGAAGCCTTGGGCGGCGCTGAGGTTGATCTTCGGGTTGGGCAGCCGTTCCGCGGTCAGCAGGGGCGCCGCCACCACCTCATGACCACGCGCCGTCAGCGCCGCGGCGGTGGCCGCGGCGTCCTGCGCCGGCTGGGTGATCAGAATGCGCATTCAACGTGCTCTATGCTTATCTATTGGAGTGTTGTAGAGGCTGGCCGCCGCGTGTCCAGGAAAAGTGGCAGCCGGTTTTCCGTCAGGACGCGCGTCAAAACAATAACTTAGCGAGGAATGGCCGCGGTCGTTCCGCGCCAAGCCCGTAAAGCGCTGCAGGCGCCGCTAACCCACTGGAAATGCATTGTTAGTTCTCGGGATTGAGACCAGCTGCGACGAGACCGCCGCCGCCGTCGTGGACGGCGACGGCAAGGTGCGCGCCCAGGCGGTTTTGAGCCAGATCGCTGAACACCAGCCTTACGGCGGCATCGTGCCCGAGATCGCCGCCCGGGCGCACCTGTCGCACCTGGACCGCCTGATCGCCAAGGCCATGGCTGACGCGAAGGTGGAATACGCCGATCTGAGCGCGGTCGCCGCCACGGCCGGGCCGGGGTTGATCGGCGGGGTGATCGTGGGGGTGATGACCGCCAAGGCCATTGCCATGGTGCACGGCGTTCCGTTCATCGCGGTCAATCACCTGGAGGGCCACGCCCTCACCGCGCGGTTCACCGACGGCGTGCAGTTTCCTTATCTCCTGCTCCTGGTGTCCGGCGGCCATTGCCAGCTTCTGGTGGTGGAAGGCGTCGGGCGTTTTCGCCGCCTCGGCACCACCATGGATGACGCGGCCGGGGAAGCCTTCGACAAGGTCGCCAAGCTCATTGGCCTGGGTTATCCGGGTGGACCCGCCATCGAACGCGCGGCGCGCGATGGCGATGCGGCGCGGTTTGCGTTCCCGCGCCCGCTCAAGGGCAGGCCGGGGTGCGATTTTTCCTTCTCCGGCCTCAAGACGGCGGTGCGCGTCGCCGCCGAGGCCTTGCCGGAAATGACGGAGCAAGACGTGGCCGACCTCGCCGCCGGATTCCAAGCGGCGCTGGTGGACTCCACGGCGGATCGGGTCGCGCGCGCCATCGCGCAGTTTCGCACTGACTATCCCGGGGGCAGGACCTTGGTCGCCTCCGGCGGTGTCGCAGCCAACACGGCCTTGCGTGCGGCGCTGACGGCGGTGAGCAAAAAGAACGGCCTCTCGTTCGTGGCGCCGCCGGTGGCGTTATGCACCGACAATGCCGTGATGATCGCCTGGGCCGGGGCCGAGCGCTTGAAGCTGGGGCTGGTGGATGGGCTGGATATCAAGCCGCGCCCGCGCTGGCCGCTCGATCCCGCCGCCGTGCCGGTGCGCGGCGCGGGCGTTAAAGCCTGAAGCGTTTTCGTAGAAAACGCGACGAAAAATCAGACTTTATAATATTCGCGGAACCAGGCGATGGTCTGCGTGAGGCCGTCCTCGAGCGATGTGCTGGGTTGATATCCGACCGCGCGTTTCAGCGCGCTGACGTCGCACCAGGTGCCTTCGACATCGCCGGGCTGCATGGGCTGCATGTTGAGGTTGGCTTTGCGGCCGGTGACCTTCTCGATCGTGGCGATGAAATCCATCAGCTCCACCGGTGCGCCGCGGCCGATGTTGAACACGCGGTAGGGTGCCACACCCGAACCGTCCGGCGCGGGCGCGTTGGAGTCCCAGCTCTCGTCCGCCACGGGCGCGTGACCGATCACCCGGCGCACGCCTTCGACAATGTCGGTGACGAAAGTGAAATCGCGCTTCATCTGGCCGTCGTTGTAAACGTCGATGGGATCGCCCGCGAAAATCCGCGCGCAGAATTTGAACGGCGCCATGTCGGGCCGTCCCCACGGGCCGTAAACCGTGAAGAACCGCAGGCCCGTCATCGGAATCCTGAACAGGTGGGAATAGGAATGCGCCAGCAATTCGTTGCTGCGCTTGGTGGCGGCGTACAGGCTCAAGGGGTGCGAGGCGCTATGGTGTTCCGCGAACGGCATGGCGGTGTTGGCGCCGTAGACCGAACTGGTCGAGGCATAGACGAAGTGCGCCGGCTTCACCGCGCGCACGGCTTCCAGCATGTTGACGAAGCCGGTGAGGTTTGAATCCACATAGGACTGGGGATTCTCGAGGCCGTAGCGCACGCCCGGCTGCGCGGCGAGATGCACGATATGCGTGGGTTCGACCTCATCGCACAGTGCGAACAGCGCATCCCGGTCGGCGAGATTGACCCGGCGGCCGGTGAAGCCGTCGCGCTTTTCTAGGCGCGCCCAGCGGGCCTCCTTCAGGCGCACGTCGTAATAGGGCGTGAAGGCATCCAGGCCGGTCACGCCATGGCCCTCGTCCAACAGGCGCATGGCTAGATGGTAGCCGATGAATCCGGCGGTTCCGGTGACGAGGATGTTCATGAAAAAGTCTTTGCCGATCGGCGGCGCGTTTGCAACGAACATCGCCCTTAACGGGTTCCCTTTTCGGGGGCCTCATGCCACAAAACCCTCATGCAGAAGCTGGGAATCATCGGCGCCGGCGCCTGGGGAACCGCCCTCGCGGTCGTGGCCCGCAAGGCCGGGCGCGATGCCGTGCTGTGGGCCTTCGAGCCTGAAGTGGTGGCGGCGATCAACGGCCAGCACCGGAATCCGTTGTTCCTGCCGGATGTGGCCCTGGATCCCGCGATCACCGCCACCGGCGATCTCGCCCTGGCCGCCAAAGCCGATCTGATCTTCCTGGTGGTGCCGGCGCAGTTCCTGCGCCCCGTCTGCCTGCGCCTCGCGCCGCTGCTGGCGCCCGGGACGCCTGTGGTGATCTGCGCGAAAGGGATCGAGAAGGGTTCCGGCGCGCTGATGACCGACGTGGTGCGCGAAACCCTGCCCAAAGCCGAGATGATGGTGCTGTCGGGTCCAACCTTCGCGGGCGAAGTGGCGGCGGGGTTGCCCACCGCCATCACGCTGGGCGTCAGCAATGCGGACCTCGGAAACAAAGTGGCGGCGGCGATCAGCTCGCCGGCTTTCCGGCCGTACCTCTCCAATGACGTGATCGGCGCCGAGGTCGGCGGCGCGGTGAAAAACGTACTGGCCATCGGCTGCGGCATCGCCGACGGCCGGAAGCTCGGCGCAAATGCCCGCGCCGCGCTGCTGACGCGCGGCCTCGCGGAGATCGTGCGCCTGGCGGTGGCGCGCGGCGGGCGCGCGGAAACCCTGATGGGACTCTCGGGCCTGGGCGATCTCGTGCTCACCGCCACCTCCCTGCAGTCGCGCAACTATTCCCTGGGCGTGGCCTTGGGCCAGGGCCGCAGCCTTGCCGAAATTTTGGGCGAACGCCGGTCGGTGGCCGAAGGTGTGGCCACGGCTGAGGCAGTCGCGGCGCTCGCGGCCAAAATCGGGGTCGATATGCCGATTTGCACCGCCATCGACGCGGTAATCAACCGCGGCGCGCAAGTGGACAAGGTGCTGAAAGGCTTGCTCGACCGGCCCCTGCGCGCGGAAGTGGACACTCCGTCCCCGCGCGGCTAAATCATTCTCTCTATCAGGGAGCAAGGCGTGTCAGCCAAAGCAGTGGGGCCAGCGAAACTCTATCCGGTGATTCTGTCCGGCGGCAGCGGTTCGCGGCTGTGGCCGCTCTCGCGCGAGGAATACCCCAAGCAGCTGCAGGCCCTGACCAGCGAAAGAACCCTGCTCCAGGAAACCGCGCTGCGTCTCGGCGGCGGCAATGCCGGCTACACCGTCGCGCCGCCGATCGTGGTGTGCAATGAAGCGCATCGCTTCATCGTCGCCGAACAACTGCGCGCCGCCGGCATCGAACCGAAAGCAGTCGTGATCGAACCGCAAGGGCGCAACACCGCGCCGGCGGCCTGCGTCGCGGCGCTGCTGCTCGCGGACGAGCCCGACGCGCTGATGCTGATCATGCCCTCGGACCATTCGGTGCGCGACCCGGAAGCCTTCCGCGCCGCCGTCGGCCGCGCGGCCCAACTGGCTGCCGACGGCAAGCTGGTGACCTTCGGTATCCAGCCGGCGTCGCCGTCCACCGCCTACGGCTACATCAAGCGGGGCGGCGCCATCGGTGACGGCGCCTTCGCGGTCGAGCGCTTTGTCGAAAAGCCCGACGCGGCCAAGGCCGCGTCATTCCTCAAGGAAGGCGGTTACGCCTGGAACGGCGGGATCTTCCTCGCGTCGGCGAAGACCTATCTCGCGGAGCTGGCCAAGGGCGAACCCGAGATCGAGCCCGCCTGCCGCGCCGCCATGGACGCCGGCAAGAGCGACTTGTTCTTCTTCCGCCTCGATGCTGCCGCCTTCGCGAAAGTACCCAGCCAGTCCATCGACTACGGCGTCATGGAGCGCACCGATAAGGCCGCCGTCGTGCCGGTCGACATGGGCTGGTCCGATGTCGGCTCGTGGAGCGCGCTGCATGAGGAATCCGCCCACGACGAGGCGGGCAACACTTTCCTGGGCGACGTGCTCGCCATCGATACCGCTGGCAGCTATGTGCGCAGCGAGAAGCAATTGACGGCGGTGGTCGGCCTCAAGGGCGTGGTGGTGATCGTCACCTCGGACGCGGTACTGGTGGCCGACAAGGCCCACGACCAGAAGGTCAAACAGGTGGTCGAGCGCCTGAAGGCATCCGGGCGCGGTGAAGCGACCGCGCAGGCGCGCACCTACCGGCCGTGGGGCTGGTTCCAGACCATGGACGACGGTCCGCGCTTCAAGGTGAAGCGCATCTGCGTGAAGCCGGGCGCGCAACTGTCGCTGCAGAAGCATTGGCATCGCAGCGAGCACTGGGTGATCGTCACGGGCTGCGCGATGGTGCATCGCGACGGCCAGGAAGTGACCTTGCGCGAGAACGAGTCCACCTTCATTCCGGCGGGCACGGTGCATCGCCTCACCAATCCCGGCCATGTGGAACTGCATATGATCGAAGTGCAGTCGGGCGAATATGTCGGCGAAGACGACATTGTGCGCCTGGCCGACGACTACGGCCGCACCGAAGCCAAGGCGGAACAACCCGCGCGCGCCGTGATCGGTCAGAAGCCGAAGAAGGCCGCCAAGGCCAAGCGCAAGGCCGCGCTCACCAAGCCGCACCGCAAGATGCGCCGCAAGGCCAATCCCGCCGCCGCCGCGCGCCGCCGCGTGCGCCGCCACTTGGCGCGGCCCGCCACCAAGATCGCCACCAAACGCAAGCCCGGCGCCAAGCCGAAGCCGCCGACCAAGCCGCGACGGAAGTAATTGGGACTAAGGGAGGATCGTCATGCTGGTATCTCTGTTGTGTTTCGATAAGCCGGGTCATGTGGACCTGCGCATGAAGTTGCGCCCGACTCACCTGGATTGGATCGAGAAGACCGGCGTGAAGATGGCCTTCGCCGGCCCGATGCTGAGCGACGACGGTGCGACGCCGCACGGCTCGATCATCGTCGGCGAATTCGCGACGCTGGCCGACGCCAAGACGTTCTCCGAGAACGATCCTTACGCCAAGGGCGGGTTGTTCGAACGGGTGTTGATCCAGCCGACCAAACAGGTGTTCCCGAAGTAGGCGTGACACCGGGCGCGGCAAATGTCCTGTGCGCGCTGGCCGATCTCGCGGCCACGGGCGCCAAGGAAATCACGCTGCTCAAGGCCGGCGCGCCCTATTCCATCTTTGTGGTGCGCGACCAGGCGGGTGTTCGGGCGTTCGAGAATTCCTGCCCTCATGCGCGCCTGCCGCTGAATGGCGAAGCGGATACGTTCTTCGACGTACGCCGGACCGTGCTGGTGTGCGTCAATCACGGCGCTCATTTCGATCCGGTTACGGGCTTGTGTCTTCGGGGCCCCTGCAAGGGCGAGCGCCTGCGCGCCTTTCCGGTGACCGCCGACGGAGAGTCTGTGCTGATCGCGTGATCGTCCGCTATGATCCTGCCGATCCAGGGAGGATGCCGTGACCGACAACACCATCATCGACGTGCCCGCCGCGTTCGCGAACACCGCGCTGATCGGCGCGCGGAAATGGAAAGAGATGCACGATGAGGCAGCGAAAGACTCGGCTGCCTTCTGGCGCACGCACGGCGCGCGCCTCGATTGGATCACGCCCTACACCCAGGTGAGCGACGTCTCCTTCGACGAGAAGGATCTGCACATCCGCTGGTACGCGGACGGCACCTTGAACGCGAGCGCCAACTGTCTCGACCGGCACCTGAAGACCAAGGGCGACCAGACCGCCATCATCTGGGAAAGCGACGATCCGAAGGAACCGTCCAGGCACGTCACTTACAACGAGCTTTACGAAGCCACCTGCAAGATGGGCAACGCCCTCAAGAACCTGGGGGTGACCAGGGGCGACCGGGTCTGCATCTACATGCCGATGATCGTCGAAGCGGCGGTGGCGATGCTGGCCTGCGCGCGCATCGGCGCGGTGCACTCGGTGGTGTTCGGCGGCTTCGCGCCGCATTCGGTGGCCGACCGCATCAACGACTGCGGCGCCAAGGTGATGATCACCGCCGACGAAGGCCGCCGTGGCGGCAGGGTCATTCCCCTGAAGGCCAATGTCGACGCGGCGCTGGAAAAGGCGCCGTCGGTGCGCCATGTGCTGGTGGTGAAACACACCGGCGGCGATGTCGCCATGAAGGCGCCGCGCGATGTCTGGTACCACACCGCCACCGCCAAAGTGCCGAGCCGCTGCGATCCGGCGGAGATGAACGCGGAAGATCCGCTGTTCATCCTCTACACCTCGGGCTCGACCGGGCGGCCCAAGGGCGTACTGCACACCACCGGCGGGTACATGGTCTTTGTTTCCATGACCCACCAATACGTCTTCGACTACAAAGACGGCGACGTTTACTGGTGCACCGCCGATGTCGGCTGGGTCACGGGCCATAGCTATATCGTCTACGGGCCGCTCGCCAACGGCGCGACGACGCTGATGTTCGAGGGCATCCCCAATTATCCCGACACCTCGCGCTTCTGGCAGGTGATCGACAAGCACAAGGTCAACATCTTCTACACCGCGCCCACCGCGATCCGCGCCCTGATGCGCGACGGCGACGCGCCGGTGAAGCGTGCTTCGCGCGCCTCATTGCGCCTGCTTGGCTCGGTCGGCGAGCCGATCAATCCCGAGGCCTGGTTGTGGTATCACCGCGTGGTGGGCGACGGCCGCTGCCCCATCGTCGATACCTGGTGGCAGACCGAAACCGGCGGGATTTTGATCTCGCCGTTGCCGGGCGCGGTCAAGCTCAAGCCCGGATCGGCGACCTTGCCATTCTTCGGGATCGAGGCGTGCATCGTCGATTCCTTCGGCAAGGAACTGCAGGGCGCCTGTACCGGCAACCTGTGCCTCAAAGGTTCGTGGCCTGGGCAGATGCGCACGGTCTACGGCGATCATCAGCGTTTCATCGACACTTATTTCAAGACCTACCCCGGCAAATATTTCACCGGCGACGGCTGCCGCCGCGACGCGGACGGCTACTACTGGATCACGGGCCGCGTCGACGACGTGATCAATGTGTCGGGCCACCGCCTCGGCACCGCCGAGGTGGAAAGCTCGCTGGTCGGCCATCACGCGGTGGCGGAAGCCGCCGTGGTGGGCTTCCCGCACGACATCAAGGGTCAGGGCATCTACGCCTATGTCACCTTGAAGGCGGGCGTCGAAGCCACCGATGCGCTTCGCAAGGAACTGGTGGATTGGGTCGCCAAGGACATCAGTCCGATCGCCAAGCCCGATGTGTTGCAATGGGCGCCGGGCCTGCCCAAGACCCGCTCGGGTAAGATCATGCGGAGAATTTTGCGCAAGATCGCCGAGAACGAGATCGGCAACCTGGGCGACACCTCCACCCTCGCCGACCCGGCGGTGGTCGACGACCTGGTGAAGAACCGCGCCCAGCCGAAGTAGCTAGGCGCTTTTCATCGACGTGTGCCTGGGGCAGGTGGTTAGGTACTTCTTCAGATCCTCGATCAGCATCCGGCCGGCGCGCTGCGGTGGCCGGGCACGGTCATGCACCACATGGATCGGCAGTTCCCACCGCGGGTTCTCCGCCAAGGCCAGGGTCACGAGCTTCCTGCTCTCGATGTGAGGCTCCACCAGGTGCAGCGGCATGTTGCACCAGCCGAAACCCGCGAGCAGATATTCCAGCCGCGTGCCGAGATCGGCGAAACGCCAGATGCGCCGGCTGATCACCCCGCCGGAGAAGCGCGCGGTGATCTGGGTGCGGTCGGTGAGCACCAACTGCACCTGGTCCTCCAGGATGGCGCGGGTGATCGGACCTTTGACCTTGGCGAGCGGATGATCCGCCGCCACCACCGGCACCATGGTCAGGGCCGCGACAAATTCGCTGGCGAGGTCGTCCTGCACGGGCCGCCAGGAGTACAGGCCCAGCCGCGCGGTGTGATCGCGGATGCGTTGCTCCGCGCCGCCCAATCCTTCCGTGAACACATTCACCGGCAGGTCGGGGAATTCTTCCGACAGCCGCTTCAGGCACGCCATCAGCAACCGGTTTGGAAACATCGCATCCACCGCCAGCGACAGTTCGGGCTCCACGTCGGAGGCGATGCTCTCGGCTTTGGCGCGTAAGGACTCGGCGCCGCGCACCAGTTTGCGCGCCTCCTCCAGGATGGCTTTGCCCGCGTCGGTCAGCGCCGGGACTTTTCCGGAGCGGTCGAATAGGGCGATGCCCAGCGTGGACTCGAGCGCTTGCATGGTCTGGCTCACCGCCGACTGCACGCGGCGCAAATTGCGCCCCGCCGCGGAAAAACTGCCGGAATCGGCCACGGCAATGAGGGTGCGCAGTTGGTCGAGGGTGAGACGGTCTAACATTTGCCCATCAGATTATATGATGGATATAGCCATAATTTGGCCGATTTTCCAGATGGATGAAAAGATCCAGATTTCCGCCCACAGGACACCAACCACTTGAGGAGTTCGTTATGGGCAGCCTTCTTTTCGTCACCTCCAGCTTGATGGGGGAAAAATCCCGGTCCCGGCAGGTCGCCGCCGATTATGTTGCCATCGCCCGCGCCGCGAATCCGGGCGTGACGGTTGTGGAACGCCACCTCACGCCGGACACCATCCCGCACCTTGGTATGGACGCGCTGGCCGGATTCGGCGCCGCGCCCGATGCGCGCTCGCCCGCGCAAACGGCGGCGGTCGCTTTCGCCGACGCCATCATCGAAGAAGTGGAAGCGGCGGACACCATCGTGCTCGCGGCGCCCATGTATAATTTCTCGGTGCCGTCGACCTTGAAGGCCTGGCTCGACCATGTGGCGCGCGCCGGCCGCACGTTCAAATACACGGCCAATGGCCCCGAAGGTCAGCTCAAGGGCAAGCGCGTGATCGTGGTGGTCAGCCGCGGCGGCTTCTACACCGGTGACAGCCCGTTCAAGGGCATGGACTTCCAGGAACCCTACCTGCGCGCGGTGCTCGGTTTCCTCGGCATCACCGACGTGAGCTTCGTGCAGGTCGAAGGCCAGGGCATCGGCCCGGACGTTGCGGCGAAGGGATTGGCGGCGGCGAGGACGGCCATCGCCACGCTCGCGCCATCCGCACAACTGGCGGCGTGACCGCTCACACCTTCAGGCCGCGATCGCCGATGATGTGAACGTAGACTTCCTCGAGGCTCGGGCGTGATGTGCGCAACGACGTCACGCCCGCGCCGACAAGGAATTGCAGGATCGATTGGATCGCGGCGCCGTCCGTCATGGTGATGCGGTGGGCGCCGCCGTCCTGAAGCGTGACCGCTGCGATACCCGGCAGTTGCCTCAGGGCGACGGCCAGGCCAGGGTCGCCGTGGTCGTAATCGATGCGTTCATAGGCCGACACCATCTGGGCCAGGCTTGCCGGCGTCTCGATGGCGAGCACACGCCCATGGTCGATCAACGCCACGCGATCGCACACCGCTTCGGCTTCGGCCATGTCGTGCGTGGTCAGGAGGATGGTGCGGCCTTCCGCCTTGAGTTCCTTGACCAGCCCCCGGAAGTCGCGCGCGGCCAGCGGGTCCATGCCGATGGTCGGCTCATCCAGGAACAGCACCCGCGCATCGGAGATCAGCCCGCGCGCCAGATGAAGCCGCTGCTTCATGCCGCGCGAATAATTCTCGATGCGCGTGTCCGCCCAGGCCGCGAGGCCTACGCGTTCCAGCAAGGATACAGACCGCCGGGAAACCTCCCGCACGGGAACGTCGTAGAGCGCGGCCCAGTATTCCAGGGTTTCGCGCGCGGTCAGCTGCCAGTGCAGGCCGCGATCGCCGCCGAAGACGATGCCGATCAGCGGCCGCACTTTCGCCGTTTCGCCTACAACGTCGTGTCCCAGGACAAAGGCGCGACCTGCTGTCGGCAGCAGCACCGTCGACAGGATTTTCACCAAGGTGGTCTTGCCCGCGCCATTGGGGCCGAGCAATCCGCTGACCTCGCCCTCGGCGAATGACAGGGTGACGTCGCTGAGCGCCTGCGTGGTGCGCTCGGCGGTGACGTAGACCCTCCCCAACCCTTCGGTGCGAACGGCGCTCATGGCATCCTTATGCGAAGTCGATGGTTCCCTTGATCCGCGCCCGGTCGGTCATGCGGTCAAGGGTACAGAGAATCACGATCAGCCAGGCCGCGCCCACCGCCAGTTCCAAGCCAACCTGCGGCAGCGCTTCCATCATGCCACCGCCGGACAACACGATCCTGATTGCTTCCAGTCCGTGGGTGATGGGCAGCGCCGTCGCAACTATCTGCACCCATTTGGGCCAGAACGCGGTCGGCACATTGATGCCGCAGATGGCGGAGAACAGGATCAGCAGCCAGTTGTTGGCGATATTGCGGGCCTGCGGCGCGGTGGCGGCGACCATTGTTCCCACAAAAGCCGTGCAGAAGAACGTGCTCACGCTCACGATGACGATCAGCAGCGGCAATACCGCGAGGCCTTTCCACGGCAAGGCCAGATCGAACCCGAACGACACCAGGGCCGTGCTCAGCAGCGCGGAGGCCACCCAGCCGAACGCCCAGATCGAGGGCCGGCCCAAAAACAGCGGGACAAGGCTCGCGGGCGCGGCCACCAGCAAGGAATAGGTTCCCTCCATCCTGTCCCAGCAGCAGGACGCGACGATGAAGGTGCCGATCCCCGCCGTGACGGCGTTGCCGATCAGCAAGTAGCGCAGGGTTTCGGTGGATCCCATCATCTTGCCCATCAGCGACCACAGCAGGATGGAGCACACCAGCCGCAGCATCCAACCGCCGAGCCAACTCCTCCAGGTCCAGAAGAAGGTCCAGTCGCGCATGCCCATGCGCAAGCCCAAGAGGTAGACGCGCCAGAATTTCATGTCAGGAACTTCATGTCAGGCCCAGCCGGCCGTCGTGGCGCAATTTGTCGAGCATGCGCCGCATGACATGAACACCGAGGAGCGCCGCGCCGGCGCCCAAGGCCAGCAACATGCCGAGCTGGAACGCCGCGTCTTGCGGGGGTTCGGGCGCGAGCGCGGACCGCACCAGATTGGCCGACCAGGTGAAGAAGATCAGCGGCGACAGGGGTTGCAGCCAGACGGGCAGGAAAGACACCGGCACCAGGACGCCGCCCAGGACATAGAACGGGCCGTTGGTGGCGTTCTGCAAGGTGCGCGTGGTGCGCGCGAGGCTGAACAGCGCGGAGGTCAGGACCGCCGTGCCGCCGCCCGCGAGAACGGTGGCGGCCAGGGCGATCGCCATCAGTCCGGAATGATGGATTTCTATGGTGACGCCGAAGATCAGCCGCGCGATCAACCAGGCCTCGACAAAGCCGGCGAGACCGAAGGACGACACCAGAATTGTCCGTGTCGCCAGGACGTTGATGTAGGGCGTCGGCGTGGCGACCAGAAGTTCGAGGATCTGATCGCGGCGGTCGTGGGCCACGATTTCGCTGCCGATGAACAACCCCATCTGTCCGACGGTCAGCAGCAGCGCGGCGCACAGCGCGTAACCGGCGAGGTCGAGACGCCCGGAATGGGCCAGGATCGCCAGGGCCACGACCGATTGCAGCGGCATGACCAGAAGCGGCATCACGCTTTCGATGCTGCGCGACGCCAGCCGGATCTGCATGCGCGCCGTCGCCATGATCGCACGCATGCGAAAATTCCCGTTCCCCTGGGTTCACCCGGGAGGATAGCGGCCCTGCGCGATGATCGCTAGTTGTCCGGTTTTAGGCGGCGCCGTGCGCGGCGAGCATTTGCAGCACATGGGCGCCCCCGCCGGCGGAAGGCCGGCAAAATATAAAATAGCGCGCCCGGACTGGCGGACGCGGGGCGCGCAAGAAATTGGGGCTGTGAGAGTCGGGGCGACGGCGCTAGGCGGCGCCGTGCGCGGCGAGCATTTGCAGCACATGGGCGCGCTGCGTCTCGACCACCTTCACGTTGTTCTCGAGGTTGAGCTCGGTGAACACCTGGGCGGCCTGTTCGAAGGCGTGCGCCGCCTCCCGCAGACAATCGACGTTGCGGGCGGCCACGCCTTTTTCCTTGAGCGCGGCGCCGATATTGGCGAGCGCGGTCGCCCATACCAGCGGCGCCTTGGTGCGGCTGCGGGAGTCGGCGATCTTCAGGAAAATGCTGACGGCTTTGTCGAACAGGCTGTCTTGCTGTGTGAGGCGGCCCATGGTGATCAAGAGGCCGCCCAGGGAGTTCTGCACATCCGCCCAGCGGTCCGGTGATTCGGTGATGGTCCAGATGGCGGTGGCGGCGGAGAAGGCGTCGGCCGCGTCCTTGAGGTGGATGGTCTCGCCGCTCTGCTGGGCGAGACTGTGGAGCGCCAGGCCCAGGCGCACTTTCAAGGCGGCGTAGTCGTCGGCGAACACTTCCTTGCGCACCATGGACAGGGCGGTGCGGTAATATTCGACGGTCTTGTCGCCGAGGCCGGCGCGATTGGTGAGATCGCCGATGGCCGAGAGTGCGTCGGCGATATGGGTGCCGATCATGGCGCGTTCGTGTTCCGGGAAGGCGTCGTTCCCCAGGATCAAGGCGCCCTGGTAGATGGTCACCGCCCGTTGCAGGGTTTTCACGTCACCGGTGCGCGCGCCGTCCAGGAGCTGCATGGCGGCGTAGCAGGCCTGCGCGGTGGCGCATTCGGCCACGGTGCCGTCGAAGTCGCCTTCGGCGAAATGGCTCGCCGCCTTGAGCACGGGGCGGAACAGGGTCGCGCGGGCGCGGATGCCGTCGGCGGTTTCCACATTGGTCGCGGCCAGCGCAGCGCCGAACACCAGGTCGCCGGTGGCGTCGTCGAACAGCGCCGGAACTTCCAGGCGTTCGAGCGCGGAGAACGACGCGCCTTGCGGATGCAACGGCGTCGCGCGCGCGAGGAAGCGCAGGCGCCAGGAAACATGGGACGATGACGCACGGCGCCCCGGCACGGTGAGGCTCTCGCCCCAGATCAGCAGGTCGGCGCCGTCACGCTTCAGCCAGCGGCGGCCGAGATCGACCGCCATGGAGACGAACAACGCCTGGCTGTAGTCGGCGCCGGGCACAGTCAGCGGCCGGTCGGCGATGGCGATGGAAACGCCCATGCGCCCGGAAAGGCGGTCCTGGATGTGGCGCGCGGCGAGCCCGGTGGTATCGCCGGCGAGCGGGCTGATCAGGATGCGAAGGGGTTCGACGCCGTAAAGCGCGTCTTCGGGTTCGTTGGCGCCGAGCGGCGCGAAAGCCGGCTCCGTAGGCCCAGGCCCCCGCAGCAGCAAGTCGATGAACGCGCCAACCTTGGACCCCAGCGCCATTCCGCCCGCTCCAACCAAACACCCGATCCTAACGGCCATCCGGGGGACGGCCTGAATCAAATGCTTATGAGGTGGCGTTTAAAAATCCATTGAGACTCGTCAAAGGCGAGGCTCAAAAGTCGGAACAGCGGCCTTTGCGTTCCCAATCGCCGAAACGGGTCGGCTCCGGGCCCTTTGGACCGCCGGTTTCTGTAACAGGCGGCGCGGGCACGGCTTTACCTTCGGGCTGCGGCGCCTTGGGCTTCAAAGCGGCGGCTTCGGGGCTGAGGGCCAGGGGTTTCGGCGTTGTCATCGGCTAGAGATAGTCTTGAGTTCGTGAATTTACCACATAGATCAGTGCGGTATGTCTCAGGGCATCAACTGACGGAGTTCGCGGCACTATGAATACGATGCGTGCGGGCCTTTTGCTGGCGGCGATGACCGGCATTTTCCTCGCGGTCGGCTATGCCATCGGCGGCAGCCAGGGGATGGTGATCGCCTTCCTGTTCGCGGTCGGCACCAATGCCTTCGCTTACTGGAATTCCGACAAGATGGTGCTCGGCATGTACGGTGCGCGGGAAGTTTCGCGCGACACCGCGCCGGAGTTCTACGACATCATCGCCCGCCTCGCCGCGCGGGCGAAGCTGCCGATGCCCAAGGTCTATATCATCGACAGCGACCAGCCCAACGCCTTCGCCACGGGCCGCGATCCCGAACACGCGGCAGTCGCGGCGACCACGGGGCTTCTCCGGATCCTCGATGACCGCGAGATCGCCGGTGTCATGGGCCACGAGCTCGCTCATGTGCGCAACCGCGACACCCTGATCATGACCATCACCGCGACCCTCGCGGGCGCCATCGGCATGCTCGCCAATTTCGCGTTCTTCCTGGGCGGGCGGCGCGACGAGCGCGGCGGCGGCAACGCCATACTCTCCATTGCGATGATGATCCTGGCCCCGATCGCGGCGGCCCTGGTGCAGTTCGCTATCTCGCGTACGCGGGAATACGGCGCCGACCACGGCGGCGCGGAAATCAGCGGCGATCCGCTGGCATTGGCCTCGGCTCTCGCGAAGCTGGAACAGATGGCCCATCAGGTGCCCAACGCCCAGGCCGAAGCCAACCCGGCCACGGCCCACCTGTTCATCGTGAATCCCTTGAGCGGCCACGGCGCCGACAACCTGTTCTCCACCCATCCGGCGGCCGGCAACCGCATCGCCAAACTGCAGGAGATCGCCCGGGCCATGGGATCCGCGCCGCCGCCGTCACGGGGTCCGTGGGACGATGCCGCGCCCAAGCCCCGCGCCAAAGGGCCCTGGGGTTAAGAGGGGGGGGTGGGGCTGTTTCTGGGCGCCATCCTCGTTTAAGGAAGGCGCCATGAACGAAGACCTGCCGGCCCTCAAGGATGTGGAAGCGGCGGCGGACCTGATCCGCCCCATCCTCACACCCACGCCTCAGATCTGCTGGCCGCTGCTGTCGGCCCGGGCGGGCGCGGAAGTCTGGGTGAAGCACGAGAACCACAATCCCACCGGAGCCTTCAAAGTGCGCGGCGGGCTCACCTATATGGCCGAACTGAAGGCGACACAGCCCGAAACCAGGGGTGTGATCGCCGCCACGCGCGGGAATCACGGCCAAAGCATCGCTCATGCGGCAAAACGGGTGGGTTTGACGGCCACCATCGTCGTTCCGCGCGGCAATTCCCGCGAAAAGAACGCCGCAACAGCCGCCTATGGCGCGGAACTGGTGGAACACGGCGCGGATTTCCAGGAAGCGCTGGAGCACGCGATTACCTTGGGAGAGGAACGCAAGCTTCACGCCGTGCCGTCCTTCGCCATGGGCCTGGTGCGTGGGGTCGCGACCTATGCCCGGGAGCTGCTGTTGGGCGTGCCGGACCTGGACACGGTCTATGTGCCGATCGGCCTAGGCTCGGGCATCTGCGGCATGATCGCCATGCGCGACGCCCTGAGGCTGAAGACCAAAGTCGTCGGGGTGGTGGCCGAGGGCGCCCAGGCCTATGCCCTGTCGTTCAAGGCCGGCCGGCCCGTCCCCACCAACCAGGCGGTGACGGTGGCCGACGGCCTGGCGGTTCGCACGCCCCATCCCCGGGCGGTGGAGATCGTCTGTAAGGGCGCCGACCGGATCGTGGTCGTGACCGACCCGGAGATTCGCGCCGCCATGACCCACTACTACACCGACACCCATAATCTGGCCGAAGGGGCGGGCGCGGCGGCGCTGGCGGCTTTGCTGCAGGAAAGCCGCAGCATGGCCGGCAGAAAGGTCGCCGTGGTGCTGACTGGCGGCAATGTGGACCGGCCGGTTTATGCCGGGATTATCGGCATTTGATGGCGCAGCATACCTCCAAGAAGCCGCAGCAAAGCCCCGAGCTGGCCTCCCGCGCGGCGGCGCTGAATTTGCTGCAGGCCGTGCTGCAAAAACACCGCAGCATAGATGACGCCTTCGACAATGCTGCGCGCGGGCTGGAGCCCCGGGACCGTGCGTTTGTGCGCCTGCTGGTGGCCACCACCCTGCGCCGCCTGGGCCAGATCGACGACGTTTTGATGGGCTTTGTCGCAAAGGAACCGCCTCCGGACGTGCGCGATTTGCTGCGCCTGGGCGCCGCACAATTGCTGTTCCTGGGCACGGCGCCCCACGCGGCGGTGGCCACCACCGTGGACCTGGTGAAACCCAAATACGGCCGGCTCTCGGGCCTCGCCAACGCGGTGATGCGCCGTGTCGCCGACCAGGCGGCGGGCCTGGTCGCCGCCCAGGATGCGGCAAAGCTCAATACGCCGCCGTGGCTGTGGGATTCCTGGGTCGCGGCCTATGAGATCGG
>JAIBCD010000127.1 GCA_019694335.1 Rhodospirillaceae bacterium
CGCGAAGGCCACAGCATCGGCATCACGCCCGACGGGCCGCGCGGGCCGCGCGTGGTGATCCGCGACGGCGCCCTGGCGCTGGCCCGGCTCGCGGGCGTGCCGATCGTGCCGGCGGCGGTGTCCGTGCGGCGCCGGATCGTCCTGAACACCTGGGACCGGCTGATCATCGCCCTGCCCTTCAGCCGTGGCGCGATGGTATGGGGCAATCCCATTCAAGTACCGCGCGACGCGGACGAGGCCGCCACCGCGCGCCTGCAAGCCGAATTGGAACGCGAACTCAACCGCGTCACCGCCGAGGCCGACACGCTGGCCGGACACGCTCCGATGGCGCCGGCTGCGCCGGAAGGCATGCATGCGCGCGCCTGAGTTCTGGCAAACCAACAATGGCCTCGCGCGGTTGCTGACACCGTTCGGCCTGATGTACGGCGCGGTCACCGCCGGGCGGATCGCGCGCGCCCAACCGGTGCGCGTCGGCGTGCCGGTGATCTGCGTCGGCAATCTCACCGCGGGCGGCACCGGCAAGACGCCGGTGGCGCAAGCGATCGCCCGGCATCTCGCCGCCAAGGGGCATAAACCCGCCATGCTGCTGCGGGGCTATCGCGGCCGCAAACATACCGTGCCGGTGCGTGCCGATCCCTCCTCCCATACCGTCGCGGATGTGGGCGACGAAGCCCTGCTGCATGCCAGGAATTTCCCGGTCTTCGTCTCGCCCGAGCGCGCCAAGGCCGCGTTGATGGCGATCGCGGAGGGTGCCACGGCCCTGATCATGGACGACGGCCATCAGAACCCGAGCCTCGCCAAGAACCTGTCGCTGGTGGTGGTGGACGGGATGGCCGGCTTCGGCAACGGCCGCATCATGCCGGCAGGCCCTTTGCGCGAGGACATCTCAGCCGGACTGAAACGCGCCGACGCCGTGGTGTTGATGGGCGACGACCCCCGCGATCTCGCCGCCAGGCTGAGCGAACGCCTGCCGGTGCTGCGCGCGCGCCTGGTTCCCGGGCCCGAACACCGGCAGCTCGCGCGTCAGCGCGTGGTGGCCTTCGCCGGCATCGGCGACCCGGGTAAGTTCTTCCGCTCCCTGAGTGCCGCCGGCGCGCAGGTGGTGGCCAAACGCGTGTTCGACGATCACCACGAGTTCGACGCCGCCGATATCCAGCCGATCCTGGACGAGGCATACGAATTGGGCGCGATCCCGGTCACCACCGCCAAGGACGCGGTGCGCCTGTCGCCCGACCAGCGCCAGCAGGTCAACGTGCTCACGGTGACGGTGGAATGGCAGGACACGGCCGCTCTCGACCGGCTGCTCGACAAAATCTAACGCGCCGCCGCCGGCAACGCCGCGAGCAGGGTTTCGGCGTCGAGCCTGGCGTTGAACCAGGACGCGGCGAAATGCAGATGCGGGCCATTGGCGCGTCCGGTCATGCCGACCTCGCCGATCACATCGCCCTGCTTCACCTGCTGGCCGTCGGCGACGAAGATCTTGCTCATGTGGATGTACATGGTCTGCAGGCCGAAGCCATGGTTGATCATCACGGTGTCGCCGGTCATCACCAGCATCTCCTTGGCCAGCGAGATAACGCCGTCGGCGCTGGCGTGGACTTTGGTGCCGATGGGTGCCGCGATGTCCCAGCCGGCGTGCGGTGCGCGCGGCGTGCCGTTGAGCACCCGCTGGCTGCCGAACGACCCCGATTTGCGGCCCTCGACCGGCTTGATGAAGCCGCTTTCGAACAAGGCCCGCGTCTCGCTCTTGGCGCGCGCAGCGTTGAGCAGCTTCTGTTCGGCGGCAATACGCGCCTCCAGTTCCGGATCGGGCGTCACCAGCTGCTGCGGCACGCCGTTGACGCGTTCGATCTCCCAGGCGCGCTTGGCGATATCCAGTATGCGCACATCCGGCGCTTCGCCCGGCACAGTGACGGTTAAGGTGGCGGTTGCGGGCGCGTCGCGATCGAATCCGGCAATGAAACGCCCGTCCGCGCCAACCCTGATCTTGCGGTCGCCCAACATGACTTGCGCGCCGGCCGGCACGGTCCCCACCAACAATCCACCTTGTTCCAGTTTGCCGCCGATGGTCACGTCGGCCGCGAAGGCGGGCGCCGCGCTCAGCACGACAAACAAAACTGTGGCGGTCTTCACAGCAACGTCCCTTGGTTGCCATCGTCCTTGCGCGCTGGCTTGGTGCGCTTGAGCGCGGCCGGCGGCCCGTTGGTCACTTGTACGCCGACCTTGCCGTCAGCGAACTCGACGGTCAGGTGCGCGCCCGCCGGCGCCAGAGCCACGCCGGACACCGGAACACCGGCGGCGTCGGAGATGATGGCGTAGCCGCGTTCCAGCACCTTCTTCGGCGACACCGATTGCAACCGCGCCCACAAGGCGTCGAGCCTGGCGTCGGCGTCCGCCACCGCGCGCCGTGCGCCGCCGCCCAGGCGCGTGGCCGCCACATCGAGATCGCGCCCGTGGCGTTCGATGTCCCGGACGAAGCGGTCCAGGTTAAGGCGGCTGACCGTTGAGACCAGCGTTTGCCCGAGCACGCGCAGGAAATGTGTGGGGCCAACCGCGAGGCGCTCGGACAGCGCGTCCAGATCCTGGGTTTTCTGCGCGACGATCATATCCAGGCGCGGGATGCCGCGCACCAGGCCCTGGAGGTGGATGCGCCCTTCCTCCAGCAACCGGCTCACGGCCTGAAACAATCGTCCGTGACGTTCGTGCAGACTGGCGATCAGATCGAGCCGCACCGGCACGGCGATCTCGGCCGCAGCCGTGGGCGTAGGCGCGCGCCGGTCGCTGGCGTGGTCGATCAAGGTCCAGTCGGTCTCGTGACCGACGGCTGAGATCAGGGGAATCCGCGAGGCCGCCGCGGCGCGCACCACGACCTCTTCGTTGAAGGCCCACAAATCCTCGAGCGACCCGCCGCCCCGGGCCACGATGATGACATCGGGACGTGGGACCGCCTCGCCATCCAGGCCGTTGAAGCCCGTGATGGCGGCGGCGATCTCGTCGGCCGCCCCCTCGCCCTGCACGCGCACTGGCCAGATGATCACACGGCAAGGGCATCGGTCTTTGATGCGATGGAGAATGTCGCGGATGACAGCGCCGGTGGGCGAGGTCACCACGCCGATCACCTGCGGCAGGAACGGCAGGGGCTTCTTGCGGCCTTCGTCGAACAGGCCTTCGGCCGCGAGCTTGCGCCGGCGCTCTTCGAGCAGCTTGAGCAGCGCGCCTTCGCCGGCCAGTTCCATGGTGTCGATGACGATCTGGTAGCTGGAACGGCCGGGATAAGTGGTGAGCTTGCCGGTCACCACCACTTCCATGCCTTCCTCGGGCCGCACGCCGACCTTGGCGAGCGTGCCGCGCCACAGGATGCCGTCGATCACGGCGTTCTCGTCCTTGAGCCGCAGGTAGCAGTGGCCCGAAGCGGCGACCTTGGGCTGGGAGATCTCGCCCCGCACCCGCACATAGCCGTAGGCGTCCTCGACCGTGCGCTTCAGGGCCGCGGACAGCTCCGATACGGTCTGGGACGGCAGGTTATGGGTCGGGGATGGCGCCTCGCTCATGGCTCTGTTATGCCACGCAGTAGAGACTGAGGAAACGGAGAGCGCGCGGGGAACGCGCGCCAAAAACGGAGTCGGCGATGCGGGTACTGGTGGTCGGCAGCGGCGGGCGCGAACACGCGCTGTGCTGGAAGATCGCGGATTCACCTCTGTGCGACGCCCTGTTCTGCGCCCCCGGCAACCCCGGCATCGCGGCGGTCGCGACCTGCATCCCGGTCAGCGCCGAGGATATCGACGGCATTGCCCTGTGGGTGGCCAAGGAGCGTATCGATTTCGTGATGGTCGGTCCGGAAGGGCCTCTGGTGCTGGGCCTGGTCGACCGCCTGCGCGCCGAAGGCGTCAAGGTATTCGGCCCCACCGCGGCGGCGGCCCGCCTGGAAGGCTCGAAAGCCTTCATGAAGGATCTGTTCGCCAAATACGGCGTGCCTACCGCCTGGTACGGCCGCTTCACCGATCCCGCCAAGGCCAAGGCGTTCATCTCCGAGAAGGGCGCACCGATCGTGGTCAAAGCCGATGGCCTGGCCGCCGGCAAGGGCGTGGTGGTGGCGCGCACCGTGGCGGAAGCCCATCAGGCCGTGGACAGCATGATGACCGAGCGCGTGTTCGGCGACGCCGGCCGCGAACTGGTGATCGAGGAATTCCTGGAAGGCGAGGAGGCCAGCTTCTTCGCGCTGGTGGACGGTCAAAACGCGTTACCCTTGATCGCCGCGCAGGATCACAAGACCGTCGGCGACGGCGACACCGGCCCCAACACCGGCGGCATGGGCGCTTATTCCCCGGTAGCCCTGGTGGACGAACCCCTGCAGGCGCGCATCATGCGCGAGATCATCGAACCCACCGTGCGCGGCCTGGCCGCCGAAGGCGCCCCCTTCACCGGCGTGCTGTTCGCCGGCCTGATGCTCACCAAGGACGGGCCCAAGACGCTCGAGTTCAACGTGCGTTTCGGCGATCCGGAGTGCCAGGTGCTGATGATGCGGCTGAAGTCAGACCTGCTGCCGGCGCTGGTGGCCGCCGCCGACGGACAGCTCGCCCATTTCGACCTGCGCTGGCACGACGACGCCGGACTGGTGGTGGTAATGGCGGCCAACGGCTATCCCGGCACGCCGGAGAAGGGCACGGTCATCGACGGCCTCAAGGACGCAGCGGCGGTCGAGGATGTGGTGGTATTCCACGCCGGCACCAAAGCCGAGATCCAAGGCGACAAGCGCGTGATCGTCGCCAACGGCGGACGCGTACTGGGCGTGGCGGCGCGCGGGCCGACCGTGGCGGCGGCGCAGAAACGCGCTTATGAAGCGGTGGACAAGATCAAGTGGCCGGGCGGCTTCTCGCGCCGCGACATCGGCTGGCGCGCGGTCAAACGCGAGCAGGGCTAAGCCGCTATTTGCACTGGGAGGAGAGTGTAATCGATTTCTGCGCCAGCGGCGGCGAGGTCTCATCCACCAGCACCACGCCCGAGTAGTAGCTTTTATCGGTGGTCTTGATCGCCACGTCGAGCAGCGCACGCGCCAGAAGTTCCCGCTTCTGCCCCACGAAGTCGTCCTCCGAAAGATTGGCGTCGTGCAGGTACATCAAGAACTTCTCGTGCACGATCGGCGCCATCCAGCAGGCGGGGCGCCTGGTCTCTTCGGTCGGCGCCAATTGCAGGCGCAAGGTCACGACCTCGTAGTTCTTACCGTTGCGGGTCTTGATCGGCACCATCATGCCGTTGAGCTGGATCTCCTCGTCGCTGTAGCCGATCTTGCCTTCGCCACCTTCCGCGGCGGGGGGCGGCGGCGCTTTTTTCTCGGCGGCTTTGGGAGGCGCTTTCTTTTCGCTTTTCTCGGCCTTTTTCGGCGCGCCATGTTCGGCGGCGATCCCAACCCCCGTGAAAACGAGGCAGCCGGCGAGCGCGAGGAGGGCGAGAAGTCGGGTCATAATCCTTTTTACTCTTCCACCCTTATCGCCGCACGGCAAAAAAGCCCCTGAGCAGCGTCTCGGCGCGCGCCGCCTCGACGCCGCCCACCACCTCGGGCCGGTGGTGGCAGGTGGGGTGGCAAAAGACCCGGGGGCCGTGCTCGATGCCACCGCCCTTGGGATCGTAGGCCGCGAAGATGATCCGCCGCAACCTGGCGAAAGACGCCGCCGTGGCGCACATGGGGCACGGCTCCAGGGTTACATAGAGATCGCAGCCCACCAGGCGCGGTGCGCCGATCCTGGCCCCGGCGGCGCGGATCGCAAGCAGTTCGGCATGGGCGGTGGGATCGTTGTCCTCCTCCACGCGGTTCCCGGCGGCGGCCAGTACCCCTTGGGCCGGATCGACCACGACGGCCCCAATCGGCACCTCGCCCCGCGCCCCGGCCGCCTCGGCCGCGGCAAAGGCCAAGGCCATGAAATCACGCTCTAAATTCATGGGCGGAGGGTGCGCCACGGGCGGCCGCCCGTCAATCGCCGGTAAGGATTCGGTAACCCCCGTCCCCTACCCTGGGCATAAGCACCAAAAGGTGCATGAAAACAAAGCCAAGGCCATGGTTCAGCATATCAGCGACCGCATCACGGTGGCGGGTCAGGCGATCGACCGCAGCACCTTGAATGGACTGAAGACCGCCTCCGCCAAAAGTGGCGTGAGCTTCCAGTACCTGCTGGCCAAGGCCGCCCAGGAAAGCAGCCTAAAGACCGACGCCACGGCCGACACCTCATCCGCCGCAGGCCTGTTCCAGTTCACCAAAGGCACCTGGCTCGAGATGATGAAGCGCTATGGCGCGCAATACGGTTACGGCGAGTTGGTGAAGAAGATCCTCACGGGCGCGAGCGGCAAGGCGCAGGTTGCCGACGCCGCCGCCGAGAGCAAAATCCTTGCGCTGCGCGAAGACCCGGAAGCCTCGGCGCTGATGGCCGCGCAATACGCCCGCGACAACGCGAGCGCCTTGCACGAAAGCCTGGGCCGCGGCGTCGATGCCCCCGACCTCTATCTCGCGCACTTCCTGGGCGCGACCGGCGCGGGCCTGCTGCTCGCCGCCGACAAGGACGACCCCGACAAGGCCGCCGCCAGCCTGATGCCCGCCGCCGCCAAAGCCAACCGCAGCGTGTTCTATGACGCCGACGGCAAGTCCCGCACCGCCAGTGAGGTGGTGCAGCTGGTGCGTGAACGCTTCAGCGCGCAGATGCAGCGCTATGCCGGCGCGGCGAAGCAAGTCGGCGCGCAGGAAACCGCCAGCGCCGAACCGGTGAAGCCGCTGCCCGCCATGGCGGCATTGCCGAAGGCCTCGAGCGCGATGATCAACCCGATGGATCTCAAAGCCGGTCTGTCCTCCGGCGACCCCAACAAGATGATGCAGTCGTGGTTCGTGATGGAGCAGCTCGCCCAACTGATCGCGTCGAAGCCCATGGCCATGGCCGAGGCCTCCGACCCGTACCTGGACAACACCGTCTCGTCCGGCGGCTTCCAGGGCAAGGACTGGGCCGCCGCCATGAGCCAGTCATTTTCCCGTGACCTGCCGGCCCTCAACGCCCCGGTAAAGCCCCTGAATCAGGCCGCGCGGGCCTATGACGCGGTCAAATCCCACGTCGCGGCCCTGCTCGGCACTCCGCGCAAGCAAGACCTCTAGGTGATTGTTTAGTCGCGTGTCCGGCCAGAAAACCGGTACCCACTTTTCTTGGACAGGCTCTGTGCCATTTACTTAAGGATGCTGGCGGGATACTCCGGGCGGACAAACCTGACCCGGACCTCCCATGAAACAGCCCCTCATCGGCATCACCGCCGACAGCGAACAGCCCGGCGGCTATTCCAAATTCCCGTGGTACGCCCTGCGCCAGAACTATTGTTCGGCGGTGCGCGCGGCCGGCGGCGTGCCGATCGTACTGCCGCATGAACCCACTCTGGTCGATCACTACCTTGGCCTGATCGACGGCCTGGTGGTGTCCGGCGGCGCCTTCGACGTGGACCCGGCCCTGTTCGGCGCCACCACGCGCCACGCCACGGTCGCACTCAAGGAAGGGCGCACCGATTTCGAACTGCGCATGACCCAGGGCGCGCTCGCGGCCGACAAGCCGATCCTCGGCATCTGCGGCGGCCAGCAGCTGCTCGCGGTGGCCCTGGGCGGCACCCTGATCCAGCATATCCCGGACGAGGTCACCAATCCCCTCGCCCACGAGCAGCCCAACCCGCGCGACGAGGCCGGGCATGACGTGACCATCAAAGAGGGCTCGCTGCTCCACAAAATCACCGGCGCCACCTCCGCGCCCGTCAACAGCTCGCACCACCAGGCCGTGAAAACCGTGCCGGCCAACGTGGTGGTGGATGCGGTCGCGCCGGATGGCGTGATCGAAGGCATCGAAGATCCGGCGCGCAAATTCTGCATCGGCGTGCAGTGGCATCCCGAGTTTCATATTTCCCAGGCCGACCAGCGCCTGTTCACCGCCTTCATCGACGCCTGTCGCAAGGCAGCGTGATGAACGCTCCCAAGGGCGACAAGGCGGTGGACAAAGGCGGGCGCATCGCCAAGGTGATGGCGCGCGCGGAAGGCGCGCAAACAAAAAAGCGGGCCGGCAATGACTAAGAAACCGCAAAAGGAACAGTCCGACGGAGCCGCCAAAGGCGAGCGCATCGCCAAGGTCATGGCCCGCGCGGAAGGCGCGCAAACAAAAAAGCGGACCGGCAATGACTAAGAAACCGCAAAAGGAACAGCCCGACGGAGCCGCCAAAGGCGAGCGCATCGCCAAGGTCATGGCCCGCGCGGAAGGCGCGCAAACAAAAAAGCGGACCGGCAATGACTAAGAAACCGCGAAAGGAACAGCCCGACG
>JAIBCD010000128.1 GCA_019694335.1 Rhodospirillaceae bacterium
ACGCAATGACGTTGCGCTGGTGGGCTACAGCCCGTTCGGCCACGACGACTTCCCGGCGCCCAATACGCCGGGCGGCTATGTCCTCGCCGAGGCCGCCAAAGCGCACAACGCGACGCCGCGCCAGGTGGCGCTCGCCTTCCTGACCCGCAAGCCGTCGCTGTTCACGATTCCCAAAGCGGCCAGGACCGAACACGCGGATGACAACGCGCGCGCCGGCGACATCATCCTTAGCAAGGCCGAGATCGCGGCGATCGACTATGCGTTCCCGCTCGGCCGCAAAGGCCGCGGCCTGCCGATGCTCTAGAAAGTGTTTTCGATTCTTTGAATCGGAAACACTTTCTGGATTTTTGTTTGGTCGCATGTTTAGCGGCCGAACCGGTTTCCATTTCGGCCTAACAGGTTCCTAGGGGTGCTCTGCCGAAGGCAGGCTAATCGTTCAGCAGCGACATCAGGCTCGAGGTATCCCAGCGCCCACCGCCCTTCTTCTGGACGGCGGCGTAGAACTGATCCACCAGAGCCGCCACGGGCAGGCGTGCGCCATTGCGCCGCGCCTCCTCGAGGCACAAGCGCAAGTCCTTGCGCATCCAGTCGGTGGCGAAGCCGAATTCGAACTTGCCTTCGCACATGGTCTTGGCGCGGTTTTCCATCTGCCAGGACTGGGCGGCGCCCTTGCTGATCACCGCCACCACGTCGTCCATGTTCAGCCCGGCCTTCATGCCGAACGCCAAACCTTCCGCCAGGCCCTGCACGACGCCGGCGATGCAAATCTGGTTGATCATCTTGGTGAGCTGTCCGGCGCCGCTGTCGCCCATGCGGCGGCAGGCCTTGGCGTAGCTGGTCATCACCGGTTCGGCCTTGGTGTAGTCGGCAGCGGTGCCGCCGCACATGATGGTGAGTTGGCCGTTCTCGGCCCCCGCCTGCCCGCCCGACACCGGCGCATCGATGAAACCCACGCCGCGCGCCGCGCACTCCTTGTGGAGTTCACGGGCGACATTGGCCGAGGCCGTGGTGTGGTCGACGATGATCGCGCCCTTGGCGACCCCAGCCAGCATGCCGTCGGCGCCCGTCACCACGCCACGCACATCGGCGTCGTCGCCGACGCACAGGAAGGCGATCTCGGCGCCCTGGCAGGCTTGCTTGGGGGTAGGCGCCGACGCATTGCCGTGCTTGGCGACCCAGGCCTGCGCACGCGCCGGGTTGCGGTTATAAACCGTGACGGCATGGCCTTTGGCCGTGAGATGGCCCGCCATGGGGAAGCCCATGACGCCAAGACCGACGAATGCGACTTTCATACCTGTCCCCCGATTGAATATGTGGCAGGACTTTAGCGCATTCTTCGCCGGGGTAAACCCTGGGCCAGCGATCGGCCGGTGGTCAGGCGGGAAGGTTATCGGGTTTAGGATTGGTCACTTCGCCGAAGCCGCTGTGGTTAGGAGCGCGCGTTTCCCGCGGGTGGTTTAAGGGCGCGCGTTTCCCGCGCTCGGTTTAAGGGCGCGCGTTTCCCGCGCGCGTGAACCGCCGCAGCCGATCCAATCCGTCGGCGAGCTTGGCGGGTTCGGCGGCGATGCACCAGCGCAGCCAGCCTTCGCCGGCCGGGCTGAAGGCGATCCCGGGCGCGAGGCCCAACCCCACCTCGTCCACCAGGCGCATGGCGAGCGCGAGAGAGTCCGTCTCGCCGTGTACGCGGAAGAAGACATACATCCCCCCCGACGGCGTGGTGGCTTCTATGCTGTCGATGCGGCCGAGGCCTTCGCGCATCACGTCGCGATTGGCGATCAGGCGTGCGCGCGCGGCGGCCACCACCTCCTCGCCCCGCTCCAGCGCGGCGATGCCCGCCGCCTGGGTGAACTGCGGCGACGAGGAAAAATTGTATTCGATCAGCTTGGGCATATGAGCCGCGAGCGCCCGCGGCAGCACCAGCCATCCCAGCCGCCAGCCCGTCATGCTCCAGGGCTTGGAGAAGCTGTTGATCACGATCAGGCGGTCCTCGGGATCGGCGGCCTGGAGAAACGACGGCGCGGCCCTGACCGAAAGATCGAAGGTCAAGCGTTCGTAAACCTCGTCGGCCAGAATCCAGATACCGTGTTTCCGGCAATGTTCCATCAGGCGGCGTTGCTGTTGGGGCGTGATCTGCCAGCCGGTGGGATTGCTCGGCGAGTTGATCAGCAGCAGGCGCACGTCCGGCGTCAGCGTCGCGATCAGCTTGTCCTCGTCCAGTTTCCAGGCGCCGTCCTCCACCTCGAGCGGGAAATAACCGACGTTGCCCGACAGGATGCGCGGGATCTCGAACAGATTGGGCCAGGACGGCGTGACGATCACGATCTTGTCGCCCGGGTCGACGGTCGCCTGCATCGCCAGCATCACGCCGGTGACGCCGGAATTGGTGACCGCGATGCGCTCCGGCCCCACGTCAACACCGTGTAGATCGCGCACATATTCGGCGATCGCCGCGCGCAAGGGCGGAATCCCCATGTTGGGCGCGTAGAACGTCTGCCCGTCCTTCAGCGCCGCCGCCGCGACATCGCGGATGAAATCCGCCGTCGGCAGGTCGGACTCTCCGAACCAGAACGGCAGCACGCCACCGCGCGCGAGGCCGTGATCGGACAAGCGGCGGATCGGCGACGCCGCAAGGGCCTTGATGCGGGCATGAGGTTCCGGCGCGAACATCGGCTACTCCGGCAAGGGAATGAATTCGCCGTTGTCGTCCGGCGGCAAGCTCATGCGGCCGGCTTTCCAGTCGGCCTTGGCCTGCTCCAGGCGTTGCTCGCTCACGGCCACGAAATTCCACCAGATGTGACGCGGGCCGACGGGTTCGCCGCCGAGCAGCATCACCCGCGCCGGTTCATCGCCGGCGGCGATTTTGGCCGGCCCAGGACCGAACACCAGCAGATTGTGCGCGTCGTGAATGCCCCCACTCTCGACCCGGCCATGAACAATGTAGGCCGCGCGTTCGGAGTAATTGTCGGGCAGCGCGATCTCCGCTCCGGCGTCCAATTCCACATCCACATAGAACAAGGGCGAGTGCGTCGTAACCGCGCTGGTCAAACCGAATGCGCTGCCCGCGATGACAACGCCGCGCGCGCCGCCGTTCTCGAACTTGGGCATGTCATCGACGCCGTAATGGGTGAAGGCCGGCGCGGTTTCCGCATGGGCGTCGGGCAGCGCCACCCAGGTTTGCAGGCCATGCACCAACCCGCCCTTGGCCCGCACGTCCGGCGCGGTGCGTTCGGAATGCACGATGCCGCGCCCGGCGGTCATCCAGTTCACTTCGCCGGGCCGGATCGCCAAGGTGGAGCCCAAGCTGTCCCGATGCATCATCTCGCCCGCGTACAGATAGGTGACCGTCGAGAGCCCGATATGGGGATGGGGCCGCACGTCGATCCCCTGCCCAGGCTTGAAGGTCACCGGCCCCATGTGGTCCAGAAAAATGAACGGCCCAACCATGCGCCGCTGGGCATAAGGCAGTACCCGGCCCACTTCGAAGCCGTCGCCGAGATCCTTGCGGCGGGCGGGAATCACCAGATCGATCATGGGCAGCCTCCAGGGAAGAGTGAGCCTGGGTTCTTAGCCTTTTTCGCCCGCCCCTGGCGAACACATCTAGTAGTTGCAATTCTCGGCTTGCCGGTGAATTGATTACTGCTGGTGCGCCACAATGTTTCGAGTAAGAATTACACCTTCCGCGCATCCCGCGAAGAGTGCGAATCGAATTCATTTTGCTGGATAAATCGGCACCGGCGCGGGAATAACATATGTATTCCTTGAATTCTCTCGGCAAGCCGGACAGTTATCGCTTCCTGCGCGCGGACTACCGCCTGGGACTAATGGCGACCGACATCAGCATCTTCGAACTGGACGACGCCCGCTATGGGCTCAAACTCGCCGATACCCGCGAAGTGTTCCGCATGCCCCAGATCGCGCCGTTACCCAAGGCGCCGGCGGTTGTCGAGGGCATCGTCAATGTCCGCGGACGGGTCGTTCCGGTGTTCAGCCTCCGCCGCCGTTTCGGTCTCCCGGACAAGCCACCGCACCCGTCCGAACATCTGCTGCTGGCCAGCGCCGGCGCGCGCGCCGTGGCTTTACGCGCCGATCGGGTGATTGGGGCCGCGCGCGTGGATCCGGCGGCGATCGACGCGCTCCAGGCGATCACGCCGGCGGCGAGCTTCTTCGCCGGCGTCGCCAAGCTGGAAGACGGCCTGGTGCTGATCCACGACCTCGCCACCTTCCTCAGGGACTCCGAGGCGGCGGAACTCGACCAGGCGCTGCGCGACCGGGACATGGAAAAGCAATGAACGCTCCGCACGCCGTGGCCGCGGTCGAAGCAGCGGTGCGCGCCCGCACCGGGCTGGTGCTGGAAGGCACGCGGCGCGACGACCTGGAAAGCGCCGTCCGCGAGGTTTTGCACGACGCGGCGCCGGAACAATGGGCCGAGACCCTGCGGACCGACACGCAACTGTTCGACCGGGTGGTCGCCGCCATCACCATCGGCGAGACTTATTTCTTCCGCGACCCGGACCACTTCGCGTACCTGCGCGATGAGTTCCTGCCCGCGCTTCGGGCGCGCGAGCCGGGGCGCACCGTGGAAGCCTGGAGCGCCGGTTGCTCCACCGGCGAGGAAGCCTACTCGCTCGCCATCCTGTTCGACCAGGCCGCGACGCCCGTGCACGTGCTGGCCACCGACATCAGCCGCACGGCGATTGCAAAAGCCAAGGCCGCCGTCTACGGCCGCTGGTCGCTGCGCGGCGACGCCGCGCGCCTGGTCGGCGAGGCTCTGCGTCCCGCGTCCCACGCCGACACCTTCGCCGTCATCCCGCGCATCAAGGAACGGGTACGCTTCGCCCACCTCAATCTCGTCGAGGGCGACCTCGGCGCGCGCCTGCCCGCCCGCGGCATGGACGTGATCCTGTGCCGCAATGTGCTGATCTACCTGGAGCCGCAAGCGATCCGCCGTGTGGCGCGGCGCCTGTTCGACGCCCTCGCGGACGGCGGCGTGCTGATCACCGGTCCTTCGGACCCACTGCTGGGCGAGGCCGCGCCGTTCGTCTGCGACTACACACCGTCGGGCGTGCGCTACACCAAGGGCCCGCATAAGACCACCGTCGCCGCGCCGGCCTTACCCGAATTCATCGACGCGGCGCCCCCGCCTCCACCCCTGCCTCCACAGGTTCCCGCGCCCGTGGAACCGCCCGTGGAGCCGCCCGTCCTCCTTCAGGACGAGACCGCCGAACTGACGGCCTTGCGCGCGCAAGCCAACAGCGACGCGACCGGCGCGGTGCAGGCCGCGGCGGCGGCGGCCAAGCTGCATCCGAAATCCCGCGAGATCCCGTTTCTCGAGGCGATCCTGCTCATGAACCTCGGGCGCCTCGCCGAAGCGGAGGTGGTGCTCCGGCGCCTGATTTATCTCGATCCCTCGCTCGCGGTCGCGCATTTTGCCCTGGGCAACCTGCGCTTGCGGTCCGGCGACCTCGCCGGCGCGCGGCGCGCGTTCAAAGCCGCGGGTCAGGCCGCCTCCGCGCTCCCGGCGGACGAAGTGCTCGCCCTGTCCGACGGCGAGACCGCCGGTCAGATGGTCACCGCCGCCGCCAGACTCACCGGCGACGACAAGACCGCGCGCGGGGCCGCCCAATGACCCCCAAATCCCCGCCGTCCTCTTCAAGAGGGCCGATCGACTGGAAGGGGCTCCGCCTGCGCATGGAAGTCGCGGCCATGGAGATGGAGGACGCGCTCAATCCGCCCAAGGACCGCGCGCGCAAGATCATGGAAGCCCGCGCCAAGGCGCTGGCGCGTCCGCAGGCGGAATCCGCCGCCGTGGAAGACCTCGAGGCGGTGGTGTTCTCGCTGGCGCGCGAAACCTACGCCATCGAGAGCCGCTTCGTGCGCGAGGTCGTGCTCTTCACGGGCTTCACGCCCCTGCCCGGCGTACCGGCCCACGTCATGGGCGTGACCAACCTGCGCGGCGAAATCCTCGCGGTCATGGACCTGCGGCCGTTCTTCAATCTGACCGTCCAAGGCGTCACCGACCTCGCCCGCGTTATCGTGCTGGGCGAGGAGCGGCCCGAATTCGGCGTGATCGCCGACGCCACCGCCGGCCACATGTCGCTGGCGCGCGCCGGCATCAAGCCCGCGAGCGACGTCGCCGGACTGCGCAGCACCTTCATCGCCGGCGTGACCGCCAGCATTCCCGGCGGCGCCTGCATGATCCTCGACGGCGGCAAGCTGCTCGCCGATGAGCGCTTTACCGTCGACCACCGGAACTCAACCACACAAGTCGCCTGAGGAGACCGCCATGAATACCAGACTGGCAACGAATATCGGCTTCGGCCTCGTGATCCTGGTGCTCGCGATCACCGCGATGCTGGCGGCGCGCAGCGCCACGACCTTCGCCGAGGACACGCAGTGGGTGGAGCACACCTACGAGATGATCACCCAGATCCGCGAGATCAACCTGAGCCTGGTCAACGCGGAAACCGGCTCGCGCGGGTACATCCTCACCGGCGACGAATCCTACCTCGAGCCCTACCGCGAGGCGCTGGTGAAGCTCAACGGCGCCATCGCCACGGTCAATCGAATAATGTCGGACAATCCCCGCCAGCAGCGGCGTCTCGTCGAACTCAGAGGCACGATCAACGAAAAGCTCGAAGCGATGGCTGACGCGGTCAAGGCCCGCAAGGAACAGAACCTCGAGGCGGCAATAAAGATCGTGCAGTCGGGCCGCGGCAAACGCGCCATGGATGACGCCCGCGCCAACCTCGCGCCGATGGAAGACGACGAGATGACGCTGCTCAAGGAACGCCAGAAAACCGCGACCGACAGCAACGACACCAACCGCAACATCATCGTCGCGGGCATGGCTGCGTCGTTCGTGATCGTCGCGCTGGCGCTGGTGGTGTTCAACCTGATGACCCGCCAGCTCAAGGAGATGCTGTCGGCCATCGCCAATACGGCCAACAGCCTGGTGTCCTCGTCCTCGGAACTGCTCGCGGGCACGACCCAGCAGTCGGCCAGCGCCCAGGAACAGGCCGCCGCGGTGGCCGAGACGGTCACCACGGTCGACGAGATCAAACAGACCGCCGAGCAGGCCGCGACCCGCGCCAAGTCCGTGGCGGAGTCCGCCGGACGCGCTTCCGAAATCGCCAAGACCGGACGTGCCGCCGTCGATGAATCCGTCACCTCCATGAGCACCGTCAAGGACCAGACCGAAGCGATCGCCGCGAGCATTCTGGCCCTGGCCGAGCGCGCCCAAACCATCGGCGAACTGATTGCGGCGGTGAACGACGTCGCCGAGCAGACCAACCTGCTTGCGCTCAACGCCGGCATCGAGGCCGCGCGCGCCGGCGAACACGGATCGGGCTTCACCGTGGTCGCGCGCGAGATCAAGGATCTCGCTGGCCAGGCCAAGACCGCCACCGGCCAGGTACGCCACATCCTGTCGGAGATCCAGAAGGCCACCAACAGCGCGGTCATGGTCACCGAGGAAGGCTCCAAGAGCGTCAACGCGACCATTCGGGCGGTCAACCGCGCCGGCGAGACCATCCGCACCCTGGCCGTGACCGTGGAGGAAGCGGCCACCGCGGCGAGCCAGATCACCGCCTCGGCCGCCCAGCAGGCCACGGGCATGAGCCAGGTGCAGCAGGCGATGCGCGACATCAACGCGGCCACCACCCAAAGTCTCGCGTCCACGCGCCAGGCGGAACGCGCCGCGAAGGATCTCAACGCGCTCGGCGCCAAACTCAAGAATATGCTGCCCGCCTGAAGCGCCGGGTATCGTGAACACGGGCCGCCCACATGGATAAGAACGAGCTTATCCAGAAACTGATGAAGACGTTTGTCGCCGAACTCGGCGACTACGTGGCCGCGCTCAACCATGACTTGATGACGCTCGAACGCGGCCCGGACGCGGCGGTGCGCGCCGAGGTCTTCAAGAGGCTGTTCCGCACCGGGCACAGCCTCAAAGGCACCGCGCGGTCCATGGGCTTCGACGTGCTGGCCACCATGGGACATCATCTGGAGTCCCTGTTCACCGCCGTCCGCGACGGCAGGGTGGCCCTCACCGCGGACATATTCTCGCTGCTGTTCTCCACCGCCGACGTCATCGCCGACGCGGCGCGGCGCCTGGACAACGGCGGCACGCTCGACGCCGGCCCGGCACCGGCGCTGCTGCCGCGCCTGGAAGCAGCGGCGACCGCCGCGCCTGCCGCCCCGCCCACCACCCCGCCAGCCGCCGCCATGTCCGCGGCGGCCGCCCCGGCTCCAGC
>JAIBCD010000129.1 GCA_019694335.1 Rhodospirillaceae bacterium
GCCGATCCAGATGCGGTTGTTGTCCGGCACCCGCAGGATCGCCGGAGCGCCGCCCACCTCCGCCGCGCGAAACAGATTTTCGAGATCCGCGCGGCTGATCTGGGAATGTTCGGCATCGATCACCACGAAATCGAAGCCCGCGCCCGCGACCATCTCGGTCACCGACGGATGGGGAATGGCGGAAAACGTGCCGACCAGAATGTCCTTGGCCAGAAGGCGCGCGCGCAGGGTCTTCATGGTCTCCACCACCTCAATCCGCCGTCTATCCTGCGACGCCGCGAGAGACAATTTATGTATGAACCGCCTCCGGCCACAACGCGAAAACGCCGGCTATGCGCCTGCGCGGACGAACGGCGCCATGCGCAGGCGCAGCTCCTCGGGCAGCGGCGCCGGGGCAAAGGGCTCGAAGCTGGTGTAGACCAACGTCGCCGCCGCCTTGAACCGGGCTTCGCGGCCGCAGGAACATACGATCTCGAGATCGAACGACGAGCGCCCGATCTTGGCGACGCGCAGGGTGAAGGTGAGCCGGTCGCCGAGGCGGCTGGGTTTCAGGAAGTCCACGGCGAGGTGCTTGGTCGGCGTGCCCGCGTGGCGCTCCATATGCAGCTCGCGGAAACTGACGCCGAGGCATTCCTCGAACCAGCGCTCGATGGTCTCGTTCACCATTTCCAGGTAGCGCGGATAGAACACGATCCCCGCCGCATCGATATGGCCAAAACGCACGGTGATTTCGGTCGCGAAGGGAGAGGGCATGTAAAAGCCTGGATTAATCGGTCAGCGGGCCGGTCGGCCGCGCTTTTTCCCGGGCGCGGCGGCGACCTTCTTCACGGCGGCCCGCGCCCCCTTGGCGACGCCGACGCCGTCCAGCTTGGCCGCGCGCACGCTTTCCTTGGTGCCGGACAGCAACGTCATGAGTTTCGCGGCATCGGCGGGTGAAAGCCCGGCGAACAGGCTGTTGATCCAGGCTTCGTGGCGCTCAGCCATTTCGCGGAACAGCACCTGGCCCTTGGGACTGAGCCAGACCAGAAACGAACGCCGGTCGGTTTTGGAGATCTGACGGTCGATCAGGCCTTCGGCGATCAGACGTTTGACGATGCCGGTGACATTGCCGTTCGAGACCATCAGCCGTTCGCTGAGCGCGCTCATGGTCAGGCCCTCGGGCACGCGATCGAGCTGCGCCATCAGGTCGAACTGCGGCAAGGTGACGGAGAAGTGGCCTTCCAGCTGCGCGCGGATCTTGGACTCGATCAAGGTCGTGCAGGTCAGCAGCCGCAACCACAGGCGCAGGTTTTCATGCCGGCCAAAGCCGACCATCTCGTAATCCCGCAATTGGACAAGGTTGTCGGGCTTGACGGTCATGAATTCAAAAATGCCGTGTGTGACGCGATGTGGCGGCGACGGCGGGCCGCGCTGGGCCCTCCCCCCTCGTCGTCTCCGGCACCGGAAAACGCATGAATTAATCTACGGGATAACCCGCTTTTGCCGCAAGAAAGTTATCTGCACGGCAGGTTTTTGACGCCATATCAGGCGCGTGGAACGACGGCTGTCGCCTCGATCTCGAGCTTGGCTTCGCTCTCGACCAGCGCCTTCACTTCGACCACCGACATCGCGGGATAATGCTTGCCCATGATCTCGCGGTAGGCCGCGCCCACCTCCTTGATGGTGGCCAAGTACTCGGCCTTGTCGGTGACGTACCAGGTCAGCCGCACGATGTCGGTGAGCCTGGCGCCCGAAGGAGCCAGCGCATCGCGGATGTTGATCAGGGTCTGGCGCAGTTGGCCCGCGGTATCCTTGGCGGGAAACTTGCCGTCGGGCGTCCAACCGACCTGGCCGGCGACGAAGACGAGATCCCCCCGGGCGACGATACAGTTGGTGTAGCCGCGCGGTGCCGGCCAATGAGGGGGATTCAGCAACTCTAACATCGACTTCCAATTCCTCCGGCCGCCGGGGCGCGCACCGGGGCTGTGCAACTTGATTTATACATAAAGCGAGTGCGGCCGGGCTACAAGCTTTGCCCTGCGCCGGATTGCTGCGGAAAGGACACCTGGAACGGATTCAAGGCGCGAGCCCCAACCCGCTGATGGCGGCGGCGAGCGCGCGGCCTTCCTCATCGCCGAGGGCCGCCGCGCGCAAGGCGCGGATCACCGTGGGCGCGTCGGTCCGCCCTTTCACGTGCCGGTAAACCCCCATGACCGCGTCGAAGTTGCGCAAGCCGCGGGCATGGGTATCGCCGTAGCCTTTGACCAGACGCTGGCAGCAGGCCACTTCGACCCCCAGTTCATAGCTGTATCCCGCCGCTTCGCGCACACCGGCCAGCCAGGCCTCGATACGCGCGGTTTCCGTCTTGAACCGCAGCGAGCGGCGGCGGAACCGCCCGAGGCGCGCAAGCATGTAAAGCATCACGAAGCCGGACAGGCTGGTGGTGGAAACACGCCGGCCGTGGTGGAAGAAGCGGCCGAGCAGGCCGCGCAAACGCGGGCTGCGGAGAATGTAGGCGCCCAGGGACACCGGCAGGGCGTCGCAGATTTCCTCGACGCGCGGGTGCATGAATTCCGACACCGCCACGATCTGGCCTGGCGCCGCGCGCACTTCCTCGCGCACGCGGGCGATGCGGGCGCCGCGGGTCTTGAGGTCGGCGACGCGGAACACATCCTCGAACGTCATCCACAGTGCCAGATAGCGCGCCGTTTCGCGGGCAAGCTCCCAGCCCAGCCGCGCGCCGCCGAGCTGGCGGTCGAAGGCGACGACGGGCTCCAACCGGTCGAGGTAAAGCGCGCCGTAGGCGATGTCCTGGTAGTCGACGACCTTGCGCAGGCCCGGCGTGACGATCGCCATCAGCTCGGGCGGACAAAAGGCGCGCGCGCGGTCCAGCAGCGCCTGCCCGGCGGGCGAGGCCGCTTGCGCGGTTTGCGCCGCGGGTGCGACCACAGGCGCGACCGCGGGTGTTTCGCGCGCGGCGCCGTCATACCCCGCCGCGAACGCCGCGAGATTGCTGTCCCGGGCGCGCGCATCGGCGGCCAGCACCGCTTCGTAAGCATCGCGCGGGAACGGCAACAAGCCCGAGCCCGCCACGGCCCCCAGCATCACCGCGCTGATGATGCTGCCGGTCTTCTGCGCCAGCGCGTCCATGTCGAACATGACCGTCGTGCGGGCGCGCACGCCGGCCGCCTCGAGCACATCGGCGCTGCGCGCGCGGCCGTCGCCCATGGCGGTCTTCTCGCCGATGGCGTAAATGCGGTGGGTCGAGGCTACCAGCGCCGTGCGGTCCGGCGTCACCAGCCCGCGCATCATGGCGCGGCCGGCTTCCATCAACTCCGCCGCCACCACGACATCGACATTGCCGGGCACCGGCATGAGCGCCAGCACCGGCTGCTTCCCCGCCGCCCTGGCCGCGGCCTCGGGGAACATCTCGATGTAATAGATCGTGGCGCCGGTGCGCTGGGCGACACCCGCGACCGAGGTGCCTTGCGCGAGGTAGCCGCAGTACTCGGCCACTTCCAGCAGCCAGTCGGCGAGCGTGCCGCCGCCCTGGCCGCCCAGGGCCAGCACCGCGACGGTGATGGGGTTCGTTTGCATTTGCTCAGACCGCATAACGCGCGCGGGCGGCGTCGGCGCGGCGTTGCAGCCAGCCGATCACGCCAGCGCGCAAACGCGCCATCAGCCTCTCTCCGGCGGTCGGATTGTAGACCAGGTCGGCGCGGTAGAACGACGGACACAGCACGGCGGCATGCGCGGTCTCGCCGCAGTGGCCGCAGCCGACGCAATCGTTGTTCACCGAGGCCACCGGGTCGGTGCGCAGGGGGTCGGGATTGTCCGTGATGGTCAGGGACGGGCAGCCAGATAGACGGATACAGCTGTGGTCGCCGGTACAGGTGTCGGCGTCCACGCCGAAGCGTTCGCGCACCACCCGCTCGCCGGCCTTGATGCGCGTGGCGGTCAGGGGCTTCACCCGGCGCTGCTTGTTCAGCATGCATTCGGACTCGGCGATGACGACCTTCGGGCCTTTTTCCTTCGTGGTGAGCGCGGCCTTGATGGCGTCGCGCATGGCGGCGAGGTCGTAGGTGCGCACCACCTTCAGCCAGTTGATGCCGAGGCCGCCGATGGCGCGGGCGATAGGATGGTTGGTGCTGCGCGATTTGTTCACGGCGCGCGACGACAGAATATCCTGGCCACCGGTGGCGGCGGAATAATTGTTGTCCACCACGACCAGCAGGTTGTCGGTCTTGTTGAACACGGCATTGCCGACACCGCTGGTGAGCCCGTTATGCCAGAAGCCGCCGTCGCCCATCATCGAGATGGTGCGCTTCTTCGCGTCCGGCGCGTTGAATGCCGACGCCCCGGCCCAACCGAGGCCATAGCCCATGGTGGTGTTGCCGAGATTGAACGGCGGCAGGATCGAGAACAGGTGGCAGCCGATGTCGCAGCTCATGTGATGGCTGCCGATCTCCTTCTCCACCAGCTTGATGGCGGTGAACACCGGGCGCTCGGGGCAGCCGGTGCACAAGCCGGCGGGACGCGCGGGAACCACCTTGGACAGATCCGGCGCATTGGGCGACGGCGCCGCCGGCGCCGCGGCGCCTTTCGCGAGTTGCGGCGCGTATTTGGCGGCGAAAGCGTCGAACCCGGCCAGCAGCGCCTGGCCGGTGTATTCGCCGGCGCGCGGCAGCACTTCCTTACCGACAACGCGTGTCTGAAGATCCACGCGCCGCAGGATGGTGTTCACTTCGTGCTCGATATACTCGGGCTGGCCTTCCTCGATCAGCAGCACCGCGCGCTTGTCGGCGCAGAAGCCCCTGAGCTCGCTGTCGATCAACGGATAGGTGACGTTGAGCACATAGATCGGGATGTCGGTTTCGCCGAAACTGTCGGCGAGGCCGCGCATTTGCAGCGCGCGGATCAGGGTGTTGTAGAGCCCGCCCTGCACCACGATACCGGCGTCGCCCTTGGCGCCGCCCAGGAATTCATTCAGGCGGTGCTTCCTGATGAAGTCCACCGCCGCCGGCCAGCGCTTGCTGATCTTTTCGTGCTCGTGCAGGAAGTTCGCCGGCGGCAGGACGATGCGGTTCACGTCGCGCACCGGATTGTCCATGGCGTCCTTGAGCTGGAACGCCGGCCGCACGTTGTCCTTGGCCGTGAACCGGCCGTAGACGTGACAGGCGCGCACGCGCAGCTCCAGCATCACCGGCGTGTTGGAGGCCTCCGACAGCTCGAACCCCTTCTCCACCATGTTGACGATCGAGGTCAGGTTGGGGCGCGGGTCCAGGAGCCACATCTGCGATTTCATCGCAAACGCATGCGTGCGCTCCTGCATGATCGAGGAGCCTTCGCCGTAATCCTCGCCGACGATGACGAGCGCGCCGCCGGTGACGCCACCCGAGGCGACATTGGCGAGCGCGTCCGACGCAACGTTGGTGCCGACGGTGGATTTCCAGGTGACCGCGCCGCGCAAGGGGTAGTTCACCGACGCCGCGAGCATGGCCCCGGCCGCCGCCTCGCTGGCCGAGGACTCAAAATGGATGCCGAGCTCGGCCATGATCTCGCGGGCGTCGCCGAGCACGTCCATCAGGTGCGAGATCGGCGACCCCTGGTAACCGCCGACGTAGGACACGCCGGATTGCAGCAGCGCCTTGGTGACCGCGAGGATGCCTTCGCCGCGGAAATCCGCGCCCGCGCCGACGCGCAGTTGCTGGACTTCCTTGGCGAAAGAACGCTCGGCCATCGCTTCCTCGTTAGCCCGGGATGAGCGCGAGCACGCGCAGCGGGCTGCCCGAGCCTTTTTTGATCTTGAGGGGCGCCGCGATGATGATCGCGCCGGTCGGCGGCAGCTTGTCGAGATTGGTCAGGCTGGCGAGGCCGAACTTATTTGAACCGTGCATAAGGTGATGACACGGAAACGCCGGCGAGAACTTGAAGGCCTGTCCGGCATCCGTACCCACCGTCTCGACGCCGACGCCGCGCACGTTGCGTTCCTTGGCGAGGAACGGCACAGCGTCCTGGTGCCAGCCGGGGGTGTGCGGGCCATCCTCTTTAAAATTCAGGAAATCCTCGGCCTTGGTGCGCTTGGACCAGTCGGAGCGGATCAGCACCCAGGCGCCGGCGGGGATCTTGCCGTGCTTTTTCTCCCAGGCTTCGATCAGCGGGATGGTGACGAGGTGGTCGTTGTCCTTGGCCACTTCCGCCGCCACGTCGATGACGCAGGCCGGGCCGATGAACTTCTCGACCGGGATCGTGTCGGTGGCGTTGCCCGGGTAGTCCTTGCCGGTGACCCAATGGATCGGGGCGTCGAAATGGGTGCCGGTGTGCTCGCCGCACTTGAACCAGTTCCAGTACCACATGGGCCCTTTGGAATCGTATTCCGAGAGCACTTCGATTTCGAACGGCGGGTTCTGCGCGAACTCCGGCGGCAGCTTGAGGATCGGCGTGGTCGGCTCCAGCGGCTGGGTCAGGTCGATCACCTTGATGCCGCCGCTCGCAAGAAGACTGGCGAATTCGCCAAGAACTGAAGCCCCGCTCATGTGTCCCTCTCCTGTGTTATGCCGTCCGATTATTATCGCTTTCAATCGACGCAGCAATTAATGCGCCAATCGCCACTTATCCTTCACGTCTGCGCATAACCCGCCGCAAGCTGGCGCGCGATGACCACCTTCTGCACTTCGCTGGCCCCCTCGTAGATGCGCAAGGAGCGGATCTCGCGGTAGAGCCGTTCCACCGGTACGCCCGAGACCACGCCCAGGCCGCCGAAGATCTGCACGGCCTTGTCGATCACCGTTTGCGCCTGGTCGGTGGCGTAGAGCTTCGCCATCGCCGCTTCGCGGGTGACGCGCGGCTGGCCCGAATCCTTGGCCCAGGCGGCGCGGTAGACCAGGAGCGCGGAGGCGTCCACGTCGAGCGCCATCTCGGCGAGATACGCCTGCACCATCTGCAAATCGAACAGCGGCGCGCCGAACAGCTGGCGGTTCGTGGCGCGGTTGGCAGCCTCGTCGAGCGCGCGGCGCGCGAAGCCCAAAGCCGCCGCGCCGACGGTCGCGCGGAACACGTCCAGCACCGACATGGCGACCTTGAAGCCCTCGCCCCGGCCGCCGATCAGGTTCGCGGCCGGAATGCGGCAATCCTTGAAGGACAGGGTCGCGAGCGGGTGCGGCGCGGACACGGTGATGCGTTCGGCGATCGTGAACCCCGGTGTGTTCGCATCCACGATGAAGGCCGAGAGGCCCTTGGCGCCGGGCGCTTCGCCGGTGCGGGCGAACACACAATAGAAGTCGGCGATACCGCCGTTGGAGATCCAGGTCTTCTCGCCGTTGAGGACATAGCCGCCGTCGACCGGCGTCGCGGTCATGGCCAGCGCGGCCACGTCGGAGCCGGCGTTCTTTTCCGACAACGCGAAGGCCGCGATCTTGTGGCCGGCGGCCACGGGCGCGAGATATGAGGCGCGCTGTTCTTGCGTGCCAAACAGACTGATCGCGCCACTGCCGAGACCCTGCATGGCGAAGGCGAAATCCGGGAGGCCGGACACATAAGCGAGATGTTCGCGCGCGAGGCACAAGCTGCGCACGTCGATGGGCTTTCCCGGATGCGCGACGGCGTGTTGCAGCCAGCCGGCCTTGCCCAACCGCTTGACCAGGCCACGGCAGAGGTCGTCCACGTCGCCGTCATGCGCGTCGAGCGCCGCCTTGTTGTCACCGATCCAGGTTTTGAGGTCGGCGGCGAAGGTCCGGTGGCGGTCTTCCAGGAACGGCCAGGTGAGATAAGTGGTGTCCGCCATCAGTCGCCCTCGAACACCGGCTTGGTCTTGCCGGCGAAAGCGACATAGGCGCGCTCGAAGTCCTTGGTCTGCATGCAGATGGCCTGTGCCTGGGCTTCGGCCTCGATCGCCATGTCGAGGCTCATGGACCATTCCATGTTGAGCTGGGTCTTGGTCATGGCGTGGCCGAAGGTCGGGCCCTTGGCCAGGGATAGCGCCAACGCGCGGGCATTATCCAGCAGCGCCTCGGGTGCGTGCAGGGCATTGAAGAAGCCCCAGCGCTCGCCCTCTTCCGCGCTCATGCTGCGGCCGGTGAACAGCAGTTCCGCCGCGCGGCCCTGGCCGATGATGCGCGGCAGGATGGCGCAGGCGCCCATGTCGCAGCCGGCCAGGCCCACGCGCGTGAACAGGAACGCGGTCTTGGCGGCGGGCGTGGCGGCGCGCAGGTCGGACGCCATCGCCCTGATCGCGCCGGCGCCGGTGCAGACGCCGTCCACC
>JAIBCD010000130.1 GCA_019694335.1 Rhodospirillaceae bacterium
CAGGCCGAGCGCGGTGGTGCCCTGCGGTTCGTAGTATTCGAACGCCGGCGGGGCGTCCTGCGGGTACATCTTCAGGGCTTCGCGGGCGAGCTGGGTCTTTTCGACCGGGCCCAGGTTCGGATACAGCGCCTTGAAGATCTCGCGGGGACCGTTCGGAGACGTGCCGCGCGGGCATTCCGCCTTGCCGTCGGCGGTCTGGTAGACCGTCCAGTGCAGCTGGGTGGTGACATAGCCGATGCGGCGATCCTTGATCGGGGATTCGCCTTCGATGGCGTATGCCGCGCTGAAGCTGAGCGCGAGCGCGCCGGCGGCGCCGAGGACGGTCTTGGAAAAAACCTTCATATTCTCTCTCCCTAAATCAGCTATCAGCCGCCGCGGCCGAATTCGTCGCGGATGTAGAACGCGCGGAACCCGTTGCGCCGGCCCTGCCACTCGCCGGTGGCGTTGCCTTCCATGTCGCCCGGGGCCTTGTCGCCGGCGTAAGTGTAGAGCGGCCGGTCGCGGTAGGCCCACACATGCACCGAGCCCGGTTGTCCCGCCGTCGCGCGGCGGCCGGTCTTGGGGTCGATGTCCATCACCGACCACACCTTGTTGGTGCTCTTGGCGTTGGCGGGCGCGGTGACATAGGGCCACATTTTCAAGGCCCGGTCCCAGTTGCCGCCGCCCGCGATGGCGATGCGGTAGACCTGGGGGCTTTCCGGCGTGTCGCAGGACATCTGGTCCTGGGAGTCGTCGCCGCAGGTGTAGAAGTAGATGGTCTTGCCGTTCTTGTCGGCCAGCACGTCGCCGGCGTAGGTCACCTGCTGGGTGAACTCGGCCGGCGGCTTGGGCGCGAACTGGGTGTAGACGTTGTGCCAGCCGGGCATGTCGCTGCCGCCCTGGCTCGCGGGCGACTGGTCCTCGGTGAAGGTGTAGATCGGCTTCTTGCGGAAGGTCCACTGACGCACGCCGGGCGAACGCTCGATCACCGCCCATTCGCCTTGCGGCTGCGCCGAGGCCGGCGCGAGCACCGGTTGCCAGGTGTTGGCGCAGGGACCGGTGCAGTTGGACTTGTTGGGGCCGTCCTTGTCGTAGGTGTAGACCGAGTAGCGCTTCTCGTTCACCACCATGCGGCCGCGCACGGTGGTCAGCACGTTGAAGCCGGGCGGCACGTTGGGGGGCGGGCCGATCGGCTCGCGTTCCGCGGGCGTGTCGCCGCCGCCGCGCCGCGCGCTGGTGCCCGCGTTCACTTCGCCCGGGGTCTTGTCCAGGATCGAGGTGTAGACGGCGTGGTGGTCATAGGCCCACTGCTTCTTGCCGTCGCTGCGGGTGACGATGGTCCAGGCGCCCACCGGCTTGGCGTCGTCGGCCGCGAACAAGGGCGGCCAGGTGGCGGCGCAGGACAGGCGCTTGTCGAGTTCCGGCAGGTCGAGCCCCGGCGGATAGGGGCTCATCATGCCGGCGGTCTTGAGGGTGGGCTTGTCCTCGCAGGCGGACTTGTCCTTGGGGTCGCCGGAGAAGCCCGAACGCATGGCTTGCTGCGGCCACACGTACAGGGTCTTGCCGCTGGCGTCCGTGAACACCGGACCTTCGTGCTCGGTGACCACCACCTGCACGCCCGGCGGCATCGGCACCTTGGCGTAATCCTCGACCAGCTTCTGCTCGGCGGCGAACGCGACACCCGCAAGGGTGGCCACGCCCGCCGTCAGAGCGACCTTGAACGACTGCTTCATCCCGTCCTCCCGAACGAAGTCCCGGCCTAGGCCAGGATTTCGCCGATTTCCTTGCTGGTCTGGTTGCTCTGGTTGCCCCAGTGCGGGATGTCCAGGCCCAAGGTCTTCATCATGGTGTAGCCGAGGCGGCAGCCGGTGGTGCCCTGGCCGTCGACGTGCAGGCCGGTCTTCATCTTGCCGCCCGCGCGCCCGGCCGAGAACATCGGCAGGCCGTCGATCGAGTGGATCTTGGCGAAGCTCTGGTCGGTCGAGCCGTAGATGATGACGTTGTCGATCAGGTGGCCGTCGCCTTCCTTGACCTTGGCGAAGGCATCGACGAAGTACGCCCAGTTCTCGAACGCGCGGCGCAGGAACCACGACACCATCGGCTGGTAGCCGAGCTTCTCGTCGATCGGTTCTTCGTGGCTGGCGGTGTGGTGCGGCTTCTCGTAGCCGACCTTGGTGGTCGAGGCGAACGACTTCGAGTACAGCATGTTGAACACGCGGGTCTGGTCGCAGGCCAGGGCCATGACCAGCAGATTGGTCATGATCTCATGGCGCTGCCTGACCACGTCCACGTCGACGCCGGTCTTGATGTCGTCGCGCAAGGCTTTCGGGGCGGTGCAGGCGGCGCGCGGCTCGGGCTTGGTGAGCTGCATGTCGAACTGGCGCTCCAACTCGCGCAGGCCGGTGAAGTACTGGTCCAGGCGCTGCTTGTCCTCGGCGCCGACCTTGGAGGCCAGCGTCTTGGTGTCGTCGAGCACCGACGAGATCACGCTCTGGCGCACCATGATCTTGGGGTTCGGCTTGAATTCCTTGGCGTTCGGATCCTGGAAGTCCGGTCCGAAGATGGTGGTGTAGAGATTGAGCGGCGAGCCCTCGGAGTTGTTGATCGAGTTGGCGCTTTCGTAGGACTGGGTGTCGCGCGGGTCGCCGGTCGCCGACATGGTCAGGTTGGAGAAGCGGGTGGCGGTGCCGATCTTCTTGGCCACGGTCACGTCGATGGTCTCGCCCGGGCGGTCGTTGCCGTTGAGCGGCGCGGCGCCGGTGCGCAGGATCATCCAGCCGGTGGTGTGGCAGAGGTTGGGCGCGGCGTCGCGGAAGCCGTTGAAGTTGGTGTAGAGGTTGATGTGCTGCTGCACGTTCTTCAGCGACTCAATTTCTTCCGGCAGTTCCCAGTGGGCGCCGAAGGTCTTGGGCACGAAGATCGACTTGCTCATGCCGAGGCCCCAGCCCCAGGTGCCGAAGCGCACCGGCAGCGGCTTGCCGTCGGCCAGTGCGTTGCCGTTGCCGTTGAGGAACACGTTCAGGAGCGGCAGCCCCAGGGTGACCGCGGTGCCGTTGAGCACGCCCTTGAGCACGCGGCGGCGGCTGAGGGCGTTCAGGAAATCGTTCATGTGATTCCTCCTATGGAACTAGTGGGCGGCCGGCGTGGCGGCCGGCTTCGCGGGTTCGGTGGTTGCGGGTGTGACGATGACGCGGGCGAAAGCATCGCTCACGGCAATGGCGCGCATCAGTTCGGGAACGCGGTAGCCGGCGTTGGCGAAGACCTTCTGCAGCGCCGCGATCTGAGCGTCGTCGGCGTTGGTGAGCGGTCCGCCCGAGCCGTAGGCATAGATGCGCTTGACCAGGCACTGCGGCAGCTGCGGGTGGTCGTGCAGCACGGTGCCGAGGCCGGCGAGATCCTTGAACTCCTTGCCGTCGAGCACGCCCGAGCTGTCGATCGCAGCGCCCTTCTCGTCGGCGCGGAACTGTCCGCCGCCGTCGAAGTTCTCGAGCGCGAGGCCCATCGGGTCCATGATCTTGTGGCAGCCGGCGCAGACCGGGTTCTTGAGGTGGAACGCCACCCGCTCACGCGCGGTCTTGAACGGCGACTTGGGGTCTTCCAGCGCCGAGAAGTCCACGTTCGGCGGCGGCGCCGGAACCTTCTGGCACAGGAACAGCTCGCGCAGCGCCTTGCCGCGCAAGGTGACCGAGCTGCGCGCCGGATGCGAATGCACCGCGAGGAAGCTGACATGGGTCAGGATGCCGGCACGCGGGCTGTTTTCCGGGAAATCATAGGGCGTCCAGCCCGGCTTGGTCGCCACCTGGTACACCGCCGCCAGCGCCGGCGACATGAATGTATGTTTGGTGGTGAACAGGTCGCGGTAGTCGCCGTGGCGGGTGATCAGGTGGTCGGTGATGGTGCGCAGGGTCTGCTCGCGCGCCTCTTTCAGCGCGGTGCCGGTGACCACGGGATACACGGTGGAGTCCTTCGACAGGTTGTCGAAGTCGTCGAAAGCGAACATGTCGTCGAAGAAGGCGCGCACGCCGTTCTCGAGGCGAGGGCTGGCCAGCATCATGTCGACGACCTTGGCGCGGCCTTTCGGCGTCAGGATCTCGCCGGTTTCGGCGGCCTTGAGGACCGCGTCATCGGGCACCGTGTTCCACAGGAAGAACGACAGGCGCGAGGCGAGCGAATAGGCGTCCAGGCGCGAATGGCCGGGGTGCTTGGGGTCGTTCTCGGTGGTATCGGCGACCATCAGCACCATCGGGTCCACCAGCCAGCCTTCGAGCACGCCCGACAGGCCGACGTAGAAGTCCTTGTTCTTTTCCGCGGCGGAATGGGCCTTGGCGACGTATTCGGCGACCTTGGCGTCGGTCAGCGGGCGGCGGAACAACAGACGGCCGGTGGCCTTGATGAACTTGGTGGCGCAGGCGTCGTCCGGGCCGTCGATGGCGGCGGGCTTGCACGGCACGAGCGAGTCACGGTGCGACGGGATCTCGCGCTCGAGGTTGCCGTTGTCCACGACCTGCGCGGCCACCACGGCGGCGGCGCGCTGCAGCTTCATGATGTCGCCGGAGGTGACGCCGGCGGTCGAGGCGCCGGAGGCGAGCAGGCCGTCGGTACGGCGCAGGGGGGCGAACGGCTGGCCGGGTTTGATGTCGGCGCCGAACACATCGGCGATCATGTTGAGGTACTGGGCGCCGGTCATCAGGCGCACGCGGGCCGTGGAGGCCTCGGCGGGGAGGGATACGGCGGCGGTCTTGGCGGGCTGATTGCCGCCGGTCTGGGAACACGCCGCGAGCGCGAGCACGGCCACGCCGGCCATCAAGGTGCCCATCAAGGTGCAGTGTGAAACGGTACCAAGCAAACGCACTTCTGTTCCTCCCGTGTACGGTCCCGGCCCAAACCCCCGGCAGGTTCCGGAAAACCGCTTATGACTAGTCTTAATGTGGGGCTTTTTACCGCCTAAATACAGTTCCGAAATTATCGAATCCGGCTCACATAATTAATAGCATGACCGGTCAGTCTTTAGAAGAAATCGAAAGTAACCCAATGGTATCCGCCGGTAATCCCTCAAAGCGCCCCGGGGCCACGCTTTGGGGTCGAAAATTTCGCAAATACGAAATTTAATTCAATTACTTAATAATCACTGTCAGCAATCCGAAAGGCAGTTGTCTGACCGCCATGGCTCAACCTATCATTGCGGTTCCGCGGTCAAGCGCGGTGTAAGAGAAGGGGGCGCCAAATGAGGGTTCTCGGTGTCGTTGCCATGGCCCTGGTCATGGCCGGGGGCATGGCCGGTCCGGCCGCGGCGGCCCAGATCGATCCGGCTCCCTACGGCAAGCTGCCGGCCATCGAGGTTATGCGGCTCTCGCCCTCGGGGCAGCGCTACGCCTTTGTCGGCACAATCAACGGCCAGCGTGTCCTCGCGGCGGTCCAGGACGGTAAGCCGCTGTTCCTCAACGGCGCCGACGACATCAAGGTCCGCAACATCCGCTGGGCGGACGAGGACCACCTTCTGGTAGTGGTGACCAAGACCGAGAACCTGATGGTCGATTTTGGCACGGTGGCCGAGCTCGCCACGGTCTTGCGCGTCAACCTGAAGGACAAATCGATCGCGCCGATCTTCCAGGGTGTGCCGCGCGTGGCGCCGCGCATTTTCGGCCTGTTCGGCACCGCGGTCGACGGCGGCAAGGCCTACGGCTATTTCGGCGGCATCACGCTCACGGCGGCCACCGGCAACCGCGCGGCCTATGTGATGGGCTCGGGTATCGTCGACCTCTACAAGGTCGACCTCGACACCGGCAAGACGCGCCTCGACACCCAGGGCCTGCCGGCGGCGTCGAGCGACTGGCTGATTTCGCCGCAGGGAAAAGTGGCTGGCACCGGGATCTACGATCCCAAGACTGGCGCATGGCGCCTGCATCCCGGCAATGGGCGCAACAAACCGCTGATGGAAAAGATCTCGGCCCTCAACGAGATCGATCTGATCGGCCAAGGGCGCACACCGGGCACGCTCCTGGTGCTCGACAATTCCGGCGAGCGCGACGAGGTGCTTGAGGTCAAGGCCGATGGCAGCAAGGAAGAGCTGTTCAAGGACAGCGGCGTTTCGGAGTTCCTGTTCGATCCCACGACCGGCCTGCTGATCGGCGCCAAGACCAATGACCGCGCCGGCGCGTTCTTCTTCGATCCCGTCCTCGACGGGCGCTGGCAGGCGATGATCAAGACCTTTCCGGGGCGCACGCTCACGCTGCTTTCGACCAGCGGCAAACTGGACCGCATCCTGCTGCGATCGGAAGGCGGGCGCGATTCCGGCACTTTCTGGATCGTCGAACCGGCCACGGGCAAGACCACGCCGGTCGGCAGCTCCTATCCCGCCATCCGGCCGCCGCAGGTGGGCGAAGCGCAGATGGTGAAGTACAAGGCCGAGGACGGTCTGGACATCGAAGCGGTGCTGACGCTGCCGCCGTCAGGGCCGACCACAAACCTGCCGGTGGTGGTGATGCCGCACGGCGGGCCCATCGGCGTGCGCGACGAGGTCGGATTCGACTGGTGGGCGCAGGCCTTCGCCGCCAGCGGCTACGCGGTGCTGCAGCCCAACTACCGGGGCTCGTCGGGTTACACCGCCGCGTTCCACGACGCCGGTTACGGTGAGTGGGGCAAGAAGATGTTGTCGGACATCAAGGACGGGCTCGCCGAGATGGCCAAGCGTGGCATCGTCGATCCCAAGCGCGCGTGCATCGTTGGCGCCAGTTACGGCGGCTATGCCGCCATGGCCGGGATCACGCTCCAGCAGGGGCTCTACAAATGCGCGGTCGCGGTTTCCGGCATCTCCGACCTCAAGGCGTTCGTGCAGTGGCGCGTGGAGCGTTACGGCCGGGCCAACGACGGATTCCGTTTTTATCGCGCGGCGCTGGGGATCGAAAAGGGCAACGGCGCCGCGTTGATGGATGAAATTTCGCCGATCCAGTTCGCCAAGCGTGCAGACGCGCCTATCCTGCTGATTCACGGCAAGGACGACCTGGTGGTGCCCATCGCGCAAAGCGGCGCGATGGAGAACGCGCTGCAGGATGCGGGCAAGCCGGTCGAGTTCGTGCGCATGGAGGGCGAAGACCACTGGCTGTCGCGGGAAGCGACCCGCACCACCATGGTCAGGGAATCGCTGGCGTTCGTGCTGAAACATAACCCGCCGAACTAGTGCCGCGGCGCGCTCGGCCCGGGAACATGCCGGGCTGCCGCACACCTAGTCCTCTTGCGGCACCTTGCGGCCGGCGAGCGCCAGCACGGCCGCCGTCGCGCAGCCGGCGACGATGCCGACGGTGAGGTCTTCGATCAGCGTGAGCAGGAAGGTGGCCAGGAGCACGGTGGCGCCGGGCCATTCCCGGAGCAGCCGGCGGAACGCGGCCTTCTCGGCCATGTTCCAGCACACCACCACCAGTACGCCGGCCAATGCCGACAGCGGCACGAACGCCGCGAGCGGCGCCGCGACCAGCAGGAACGCGAGCAGGAAACCGGAGTGCATCACGCCCGCGAGCGGGCTGCGCGCCCCGGCGCGGACATTGGTGGCGGTGCGCGCGATGGTGCCGGTGACGCTGATGCCGCCGAACAGCGCCGAGGCGACATTGGCGAGGCCCTGGGCGACCAGTTCCATGTTCGAGCGGTGCTTGCGCCCGGTCATCCCGTCCGCGACCTTGGCCGACAGCAGGCTCTCGACGCCGCCCAGCAGCGTGAACGACAGCGCCGACGGCAACAGGCGGAGCAAGAGGTCCGGGTCCAGCGTGGGAAAGCGCGGCGCCGGCAGCCCATGCGGCAACTGGCCGAAGCGCGTGCCGATGGTTTCCACCGGCAGATGCAGCGCTGCGGCGGCGGCGGACGCCAGGACCACGGCGATCAGCATGCCGGGCCAGGTGGGACGCCAGCGCCGGAGGATGAAGATCGCGGCCGCGGTCGCGGTGCCGATGGCCAGCGCCGCCGGCACCGCGGTGCCCGCCGCGCCGGCCAGGGCCGCGAGCTTGGGCAGGAGCGGGCCCGGTTCCGGGCCCGCGAGCGAGATCCCGGTGAGATCCTTGATCTGGCTGGCGAGAATGGTAATGGCGATGCCGCAGGTGAAGCCGAC
>JAIBCD010000131.1 GCA_019694335.1 Rhodospirillaceae bacterium
CTCCAGGTCGAGAATTTCCGCCGCCAGGCCACGCCGACGCCGCCGGTGATGTTCGCGGCCGCCGGCGCCACGGCCTGCGCGGCGAACGCGGCGGCGCCGGCGGTGACCTGGGCCTGGAACACCGGTGCGTCGGCCTTGAACTCGTGGGCGTAGTCGCCGCGCAGTTCGACCTCGATCACCGACAGATCGCCGAGCTCGGTCTGGTACTGGTACGCGGCGCCGCCGCCGGCGCGGATCGAAGTGGTGATGTGGTGGAGATAGGTGATGTCGGCGCCGTCGCCGCCGCCGGTTTCCTTGTGCGCCTGCTGGAACACGCGGGCATAGGCGCCGCGCAGGTAGGGCACCAGGCGCCCGTTGCCCAAGGGCAGGACGGTGCCGGTATCGACCGCGGTCGTGACCTGGTTGCCGGTCCAGTCCGATGCCGCCGTGCGCGCGACACCGGCGACGGCGATGTCGCGGGTGCTGGAATGCGTATCGTAGGCGTAGCCGGCGATGGCCAGCACATACAAGGGGTCGATGTTGGCGCGGGTATAGAAATCGAACGCGGTGGTGGAGAGATCGCTCTTGCGTCCCACATTCTCCTTCTCGGTCATGTAGCTGTTGGTCTGGCTGATCGAAAATCCGCCCAGCCAGTTGCGGTCCAGTTCGCCATCGATGCCCGCCGCCAGCCCCCCCGAGACCACGCGGTAGCCGGGGATGGAAGTGCCGGCCGCGTTGGGGGCGGTGTTCTGATTGCCGTAGGTGCCGTAGAGCTGGGCCCAATAGCTGGTGCGGTACCGCCCGAACGGCTCGTCCAAGGCGCGCGACAGGCCGTCCAGGCGCCGGCGGATCGCGGACTGCGATAGGTCGATGGCGTTGAGAGCGGCGATGCGCGCGGCGTCGCTGACGTCGGGCATCAGGCTGGTCAGCGCCTTGGTGAAATCGGTGCGGGCCGTGATGCCGGCCAGCGCCGCGGACATCTCGGTGTCGGTGGCCAGCGCCGGGACCACGCCCTCGTAGACCTTGCCGAGATCGGCATCGAGGCCGAGCTGGCTCGCGGTGTTGCGGGTGACCTGGTACTGCAGGATATTGCCGGCGCCGGGCGCGAGCGCAATGCGCTTCGCGTACATGATCGTGGACGTGGGTTGTTGCACATTGATGTCCGTGCCCAGGACCAGGGTCTGGGCCTGGATCAAGTTGACGGTCAGCCTGTCCTGCACCGGGCCGGTCAGCACGGCATTCAGGGTGGCACCAGCGCCGATCGAGAACGCGCCGTCGGCGGTGATGGTGCCGTAAGTGCCGCCGGTGGCATTGAGGTTGAAGTTGACCACCGACGCGCCGGTGATACGCCCCGATGTGACATGCACCGGCGCGGTGGCGGGGATCGACAGGGTGCTGCCCGCCATGTCCAGCGCCACGGTGCCGCCGTCGGCGCCGATGCCGCCGGTGAGGGTGCTGTTGGTGAGGGTGACGGTGTTGGCGCCCGCGCCGAGCACGAGGTTGCCGGACATCACGGTGTTCGCGATGGCGATCCGGTCGTCGCCCGCGCTGGTCCTGACGGCGCCGGTGATGCCGCCGCCGGTCGAGGCGAAATCATTGGCGCCCGCGCCCAGGAGCACGTCGCCGAAAATCGAACCCGCGTTGCGGAAGGTGACCGGCGTGGCGGCGTGGCTGAGATCGAAGGCGGTTGCGGCGCCGGTGCCCTTGACCGTGGCGGAGACGCTGCCGCTGTTGGTGATCGAAGTCAGGGTGCCGGAGGCGTCGGCGATGCCATAGGCGCTCTGGGTGGCGCCATGGGATTCGGCGACGATGCTGCCGGTGTTGGTGAAACTGGCGACATTGGCGCGGGCGTCGATGGTGATGGCGGTGGCGTCGCCGCCGCCGGTGCCGGCCGCGCCGGTGGTGACGTTTTCCGAGGAATCGCGCGCGGTCGCGCTGACGGTGCCCGCGTTGAAGATGCCGGGGACGGTGGTGAGCTCGCCGATGCGTAAGCCGTTGACCGGGGCGTCCATGCCGCTGGCGGTGATCTCGCCGCCGGCGATGCGCAAACCGCCCGCGAGGGTGACGTGGTAGTCCACGCCGCCATTGGTGATGCCGGTGATGTTGACCGCGCGCACGGCGGTCGACGACTGGGTGGTCTGCGAGGTGACGTTGCCGCGGATCAGGATGCTGGAACCGTCAGCGTCGCCCGCGAGCTTGCCGATGGTGATGTCGCGGTAGCCGCCCTGGCCGCCCTGGCCGACATAGAGCGCTTCGCCGCCACCGATCACCGACAGGCTGGAATCGGTGAAACCATTACCCGTTCCGCCCTGGGCCGCCGTGACGCCGTTGCCCTCGAGCAGGATGCCGCCCGCGTTGCCCGCGACCCACAGTGCGCGGCCGCCAGGCAGCAGGGGATCGGTGGTGACGTTGCTGCCCGCCACCTTGCCGGTGGCGATGGAGCCAGTGTTGGTGATGGCGCCGGTGATGTCGCCGCCGGTGTAGATGCCCGTGGTGCTCTGGCCGAAGGCCTCGATGGTGCCGGCGTTGGTGACCGCGCCGGTGACCGCACCGTTGATCTGCAGGCCCCAGGCGGAATTGCCGAGCATGGAGATCTTGCCGTTGTTGACGACGGAGCCGTCGACGCGCGTGCCGGTGAGGATGCCGTTGGAGCCGTTGCCGCCGACCGTGATGGTGCCGGCGCCGGCCTGGGTGATGGAGCCGTGGAAGGTGTTCTGGCCGTCCGCCTGGATGCCGGTGTCGGTGACGGTGGTGCCGTAAGCCGCGCTGGTGGACGCGGGGCCGGGCACGCTGATGACACCGGAGTTGGTCAGGCCGCCGGTGATGTCGCCGTTGGCGGTGGTGATGCGCGCGCCGATCGCGAAGGTCTCGCCGCTGTTGGTGATGGTGCCGGCGTTGGTGACGGTATTGGAGCTGTCGAGGGTGATCGCGGCGCCGCTGGTGACCGTGACCGAGCCGCCGGAGGCGACGCCGACATTGCCGCGCCCGCCGCCGTCGATATTGGAGGTGACGGCCGGAGTGGTGCGCGCGGTGGTGACGGTGAGGTCGGCGCCCAGGGCCTGGGCGAAGGAAACCGGCAGAGACAACAACGATCCGGCAACGGCCGCGCCCATCTTCAGGGTGCGGCTCTTATTCTTGGCGTTCAATGCGTAACCCTCATGAAAGGATGCCCGCCCGCGGAAATGCTGCGGGGGGCCAATGAGGGCTAGACGGCGGGCTTGCGGGATTCCTGTGGCAAGAGGCCGGGGTTATTTACCCACGCCCAAGGGCGGCGCGGTGTTTTCAGGCTGCACGCCTTGTAACCAAATGGTAATACAGCCTTAAGTCGAAGAGGGGTCGTCGCGGACATGCCGCCGTGGGCCGTTTCGGCGCTTTTTCACACACGCGGCCGCAGAAGCGGCCGCACCAACAGGGGAGGATCTTTCCAATGCCAGTACGTGCAAGCGCCGGCGCGCGCGTTCACCAACACATCAATCGGGGCATCATGGGCACCGCGAGCGCAGTAGCGATGCTGATCGCGGCGCCTCACGGCGTTCACGCGCAAACACCGGCCCAGACGGCGCAGCCCGCCAACGTCGATGAAATTGTCGTCACCGGCACGCGCATCATCCGCGACGGCTATGAAGCGCCGACGCCGCTGTCGGTACTGGGGCCGGTGGAAATCGAATCCGCCGCGCCGGCGAATATCGCCGACTTCGTCAACCAGCTGCCGTCGCTCGCGGGATCGAGCACGCCGCGTTCGACCACGGCGGGCGTCTCCGCCGGGCAGACCGGGATCAACGCGCTGGCCTTGCGCGGCCTCGGCGCCAACCGCACGCTGATCCTGCTCGACGGGCAGCGCGTGGCGGCCTCGACCCTGACCGGCCTGGTCGACATCAACGGCTTTCCCCAGGCGCTGGTCAGCCGTGTCGACGTGGTCACCGGCGGCGCCTCGGCCGCCTGGGGCTCGGACGCCATCTCGGGCGTGATCAACTTCGTGCTCGACAAGAAATACACCGGCCTCAAGGGCGAGCTGCAGGGCGGCGTCACCACCTACGGCGACGATCGCAGCTATAAGATGTCGCTCACCGGCGGCACCGGCTTCGCGAGCGAGCGCGGCCATATCATCGTCAGCGCCGAGAACTCCTATGTCGACGGCATCCGCGGCCTGCCGCGCCCCTGGTACACGGGCGTGAAGACGCTGATCAATCCGGCCTACGGAACCGGCCCGGGGCAGAGCACCTCGGTGCCGCAGCTGTTGATCCGCCAGGGCACCGGTTTCAGCAACGCCACGCCGGGTTTCATCGTGTCGGCCGGCCCGTTGAAGGGCGTTTACTTCGGCCCCGGCGGCGTGCCGGCGCAGTTCAACTACGGCTCGCTGGTCAACGATCCGTTCGTGGTCGGCGGCGACTGGCGCTATGCCGACTTCGGGCAGACCGGCGACCTGGACATGCGCATCAGCCACCGCAGCATCTTCACCCGCACCAGCTATGCGATCACCGACGATATCGAGGTTTTCCTGCAGGCGTCCTACGGCATCGCCCGCACCAGTGAACGCGCGACCAACCAGTTCAACCTCGGCAACCTGACCATCCAGCGCGACAACGCCTTCCTGCCGGCGCAGATCGTGGCGCAGATGACGGCGGCGGGCGTGACCAACCTGCGCGGCGGTTCGCTGAACGCGGACCTGGGCTCGATCCCGGCCAGCAGCCGGCGCGCGCTGTACCGCTACGTGGTGGGCGCCAGCGGCAAGTTCGACGCCTTCGACAGCGCCTGGACCTGGGACATCTACGGCCAGAAAAGCCGCAGCGACGTGCATAACGATACGCTGATCTCCAATACGCCCAATTACAACCGCGCCATCGACGCGGTGCGCGCGCCCAACGGCTCAATCGTCTGCCGCTCGACCCTTACCAATCCCACCGACGGTTGCGTGCCGTACAACATCCTCGGTGTCGATGTGAACAGCCAGGCGGCCAGGAACTATGTGCTCGGCACCGCCTTCCTCAAGGTGCACCTCGGCGAGGAGGTCGTGGCGGGATCGGTCCACGGCACGCCGTTCTCCACCTGGGCGGGACCGGTGTCGGTCGCGGGCGGCGTCGAGTACCGCCGCGAAAAGGTCGGCGGCAGCAACGACGGTCCGTCCAACACCAATTCCTGGTTCGCGGGCAACTACCACGCCAGCTTCGGGTCGTATCACGTGACCGAAGGTTTCGCCGAGGCCGTGGTGCCGCTCGCCAAGGACGCGGTCTGGGCCAAGGCGTTCGACCTCAACGCCGCCATCCGCGGCACCGACTATTCGACCTCGGGCTTCGTCACCACCTGGAAGGTCGGGGCCACCTATTCGCTGATCGACGACATCACCATCCGCGCGACGCGTTCGCGCGACATCCGCGCGCCCAACCTGGCCGAAAACTTCCAGGCCGGGCAGGCGGGCACCGGCACCATCGCCGATCCGTTCCGCAACAACGCGCAATCGACCTACATCACCCTGACCTCGGGCAATCCGAACCTGGTGCCGGAAAAGGCCGATTCCACCGGGATCGGCGTGGTGCTGCAGCCGCGGTTCTTCCCGGGCTTCAGCGCGTCGGTGGACTACTACAACATCGATATCGCCCAGGCGATCTTCTCGGTGTCGGGCGCGACCATCGTCAACAACTGCTACGCCGGCAATACCGTCCTGTGCGGCCAGATCATCCGCGACGCCTCGGGGGCGATCTCGCGCATCCTGGTGCAGCCGGTGAACCTGCTGTCGCAGACCGCGCGCGGCGTCGACTTCGAGGCCAGCTATCGCACGCGCCTCGACGCGATCTCGAACGACTGGAGCGGTGAGGTGGCCTTGCGGTTCCTCGCCACCCATTACCTGAAGAACTACTCGTCGAACGGCGTCAACGTGCCGACCGATTCCGCCGGCCAGAACACCGTGGGCGGGCCGCCGAGCTGGCGCTATCTCGCCACCGCCAGCTACAGCGACGGTCCGGTGCGCGTGTCGCTGACCGCGCGCGCCATCAGCGCCGGGGTCTACAACACGTCGTATGTGCAGTGTTCGTCGGGATGCCCGGTCTCGAACACCGATCACTTCACCATCGACAACAACCAGGTGGCGGGCGCGTTCTACATGGACGCCGCCTTCAACTATAAGGTCACCGATACCGTCGAGACCTTCCTGACCATCGAGAACCTGATGAACAAGAACCCGCCGCCGGTGCCGCCCGGCACCGGCATCGGGGCCGCGCCGATCGGGGTCAACACCACGCTCTACGACGTGCTGGGCCGTACCTTCCGCGGCGGCGTGCGCTTCAAGATGTAGAAGCCATACGGTTGGTGAAATAGGGGCGCCGGTGGCGCCCCTATTTTTTTTGCTATTTTTTTGTCGGGGCGCCGGCCAGCCATTGCAGCCAGAAGGTTTCCTCGGCGCCGATCACCGCTGCGCCATCCACCATGTCTATGGTGTCGGTGATCGGCTGGTATTGGCGGCCGTGGATGCCGGACACCAGGGCGCCGTCGAGGCTTCTCACAAAGATATAGACCTCGGGCACGTAGAGATGGCTGTCGAACAGGAGGTAGGGGCGGCCATCCACCCGGAATGCGTTGACCGCGTGCTGCACGCCGCCCTCGGTGACGACCAGATCCTTGATGAGCAGTCCGTCTTCCCCGAAACCGAGCCGGTCGGCGATGTCGCCGCGCAATTCGGAGTCCACGCCCTGGGCCTGTGCCGCGTCGAACAGCGGCTTCAGGTTTGCCGCCGCGGCGGGGGCGGCCGCCAAGAGGATCGCCGCCAGGATCAAAAGAATAGTGCGCATGGGCCCTCTTTTCAGTGCGGGCGGAACCATAACACGCGCGCGCGGGCGGCGATATTGTGCCATGCTCGGTGCTTGTTCGCCGCTGTTCCTGGGGGTCTCGCATGTTTCGTGCCGTCTTTGCCGCCGCGCCCGCGTCGGTGCCGGCGCATCACTATGCCTTCGAGATCTACGCGGTGAGCGCGCGGGTCGAAGTGCCGGCGGCGGGCCAGCCGCCCGTGGCGACCCGCGCCGCCGTGGATGCCGCCATGGCGGGCAAGACCCTGGGCAAGGGCGTTCTCGTCGGCCTGTTCAAGCGCGGATGAAGATCGGAATCGTAGGCGCCGGGGGCGTCGGCGGATATTTCGGCGCGCTGCTGGCGGCGGCCGGCCATGACGTGCGGATGCTCGCGCGTGGCGCGCATCTCGCCGCCATCCAGGCCGACGGACTGAAGCTGGAAGGCCCGCGCGGCGATATCACCGCGCGCGTGACGGCCAGCGACGATCCCCAGGTGCTGGCGGGGTCTGAGTTCGTCCTGTTCTCGGTCAAGACCTACGACGCCGACGCGGCCGCGCGCAGCGTGGCTCCGGTATTGGATGGCGCGACCTTGGTCACGCTCCAGAACGGTGTCGATAGCGTCGAGCGCCTGGGCGCGATCCTGCCGCGCGCGGCGCTGCTGCCGGGCATCGCCTTCATGTCGGGCGTGATCGCGCGGCCGGGGGTGATCCGGTACACCAGCGCCATGTCGTCGATCGTCATCGGGGAAGAGGACGGCGCGGTGAGCGCGCGCTGCGTGGCATTGCGGGATGCCTGCAAAAGCGCCGGGGTGGGATGCGAGATCTCGCCCGACATTCGCGCCGCCCAGTGGAAGAAGTTCGTGGCCTTCGCCACCAATGCCGCCATGACCGGGGTGGTGCGCCAGCCGGTGGGCGTGGTCTATGGCGACCCGGACTTGCGCGCGATTGCCCTGAAATCCATGGACGAGGTGATCGCGGTGGCGCTGGCGCATGGCGTCAAGTTGCCGCCGGACGCCAAACAGGCCGCGCTCGCCTTGCTCGACAGTTTCCCGCCCGATCTCTATGCCTCGCTATACCACGACCTGATGCGCGGCAAGCCGGTGGAGAACGACGCCATCTCGGGGGTGATCGTGCGCCTCGCGAAACGCTACGGGATCGACGTTCCGGTCCACCAGTTCGCCCACGCCGCCCTGAAGCCTTACGAAAAAGGCGCGTGACCTATTTGGCTTCAGTGGCGAGA
>JAIBCD010000029.1 GCA_019694335.1 Rhodospirillaceae bacterium
CGTGACCTTCTTGGTCTCCAGGTCGACCTTGACCGTTTCCACCGCCGGCTGTTTGCGGAAACTCTTCTCGATGCCGGTCACGCACATGGCGCAGACCATGCCGTTGACGTTGGCGACGATGGTCTCCGCGCGGGCGGCGCCCGCCGCCACGAAAAAGTCTGCGGAAACCGAGATCAGCGTGAACGCGGCGATCAGGAGCGTGCGCATGGGCCTATCCTAAACATGGGCCTATCCTAAAACTGCATGATCCAATTGAACATGAACTTCCCGTGCACACTGACGCCGCCTTCCATCATGAAGGCCTTGTACATCAGCCGCACCAAGGGTGTGGCGTCGGTCCTGGGCAGGGTGGAAAAGTGATGCCCCGACAGATGCTTCTCGTCGTAACGCTCGACCTGCACCATCAGCCAGGTGTTGATGTCCTCGTAATTGCCGAGATACGGCGCGAAGCCCACGCGCGCGCGCTGCCAGGCGGATTTCTCCACGTCCTTGGCGTACATCAGCCGCCCCTCGTAGGACAGGAAGATGCGCCGGGTCTCGTAGTCCGCCAGCACGCCGGTCCACACCGCCGGCCGCATGTCGCCGCGGTCGATGGTGACGCCCGCGCCGGTCATGGTGAAGATGTTCCCCTGCCCGTCCGGCAAATTCCAACGCTTGAGCAGGAGATTTATCTGCGGCCCCAGCATCACGAACGGAGCCCCGCGCGTATGCTCCTGGGCGTGGAAAGCCACCGCCATGTTGGGCGCGATGGTGTAATCGACACCCACCGTCCGCTGCGAGATGTCGTTCTCCTGCATCAGCATCGTCCCACCGACATAGGACACCGGCTTGGCGAAACCCGGTGAGGGTGCGCCAAGCCAAAATCCCAACAGGACGATGCCGAGAAAGCGGCTCACGCTGGCGGAAACGCCGCATCACATCTTCAGAACAAGGCGGGCTTCGATGGCGTGGATGCTCCGCCGGCTGCTCATGAAGCCCTCGTAGCCGATGGACCCCGACAGGTTGCCCGAGATCACGGCGTTGAGGTTCGCCGCCAAATGGGCCGTGTTCTTTCCGGGCGCCAGGATCAGGTTGGTGAAGGCGACGTTGGGCGACCCCTGCAGCGCGGTGTTGAAGCTGCTCGAGCCCTTGTTGAGCAGGTAGCGCCAGCCGGCGGTCAGGCCGGCGGTCACGCCGGCCGCTTCGGCCCCCATCGGCACACGGAAATTGGCGCCGAGTTCGCCCGCGGACTCCTTCACTTTGATCTGCGGCACGATCAGGTTGACGCTGTTGGCGCCGGTTTCGGTGTAAGCGTCGACCGTGGCGGACTGGCTGTCGATCGACGCGTAAGGCGCGATGGTCGCACCGTTGTCGATGGCGAACGGCGCCGCGACCTTGGCGCCCAAGGTCCAGACGCTGCCGTTATGAGACGAGGACGCCGTGCGGTTCAGGGACGCGATATTGCGGGTGGTGGTGTACTTGCTCCAGCCGTAGCCGCCGCTCGCCGAGAACACCACGCGGCTACCCATGCCGGCGGTGACGGCGCCCTGGATCGAGGTGGTCTTGGACTTGGTGCGGCCGGCATTGTTGTCGAACTTGTCGAGGCCGTCGGCGTAACCGACCGCGAAGGTCGCCGCGGCCTGCTGGTCGAAGCGGTAGTCCACGCCGCCCAGGATGAACGGCCGGGTCACGGTCGCGCCCGCCTGGTCGGCATAGGCTTTGTGTTTCCCGAATGCGCTGCCGCCGTCGACGAAGCCCGAGAAGCCCTCGCCGCCCGGCGTGCGGGCGAGCGCGTCGGCGTGGCTGAACAGGGAATTCTGGAAGCCCTGCATGCTCTCCACCGACTGGCGCCCTTGGGCGTAGATGGTCTTACCGTTCAGGTCTTCCAGGGTCTGGGTGCGCACCGACGCGGTCGCTTGTGCGGTGGACATCAGGACGGAATCCAGATCGCTGTTATAGCCGGCGGAAACGTCCAGGGCGTTGGCGACCCGGGTCTGCGCGCCGGTGGTGGCGGCGGTGCTGGTGAGCGCGCGCACGAGCGTGCCGCGAATGGCGCCGCCCGGATTCACCGCGGTGTGGAAATTCACATAAAGCCCAAGGTTCTTAAGGTTCACCACGTCGGCCGCCGGGATCGCCCAGGTCAGCGGGCCCACCGGGCTGGTGTAGGGGGCCACGAACGGGAAGATCACCGGGCCGTTAACCGTGCCGATGCCGCGGTGGATGTGGCCGCCGGTGAGCGCGATGTTGATGTTGTGCGTGGCGGTGACGGTCGCCGAATTCTCGGCGTCGTTGAGGATCAGCCAGCCGGTGCCGGTGTACGGCGCTCCGGTCGGCGGATTTTCGTTCGCCTGGCTGAGGTTGGCGACATATAGCGTGCCGGCCTGCGCGCCCGACGTGACAAGAAGCGTCGCGACGGCGGCGCCGAATACATATTTGGTCTTCATAGATCCCCCTGTGTGTTGACGCTCGCGGCGGTGAAGGGCCCACGATCCCGTCACAGCCGTACCTACCCAAAACTATTCCGGATGCCCCGGCATCCCGGTCATGTCCGGCATTCCACCCGTCCCGGCACCGACGCCCACCGGCGGCGGCGCCGGAATCGCCAGCATGCAAGCGGCGCTGAAGTCGGCGAAGGTGCCGGAGCCCTTGATCCCTTCCATGTAACTGAGCGCGATCCCGAACGGCGCGGCGTCGGCCATCGCCACCAGCGAGCGCGCGGTGGCCGCGACCGGCGGCGACGCCTGCGCCATGACCTCGGCCATGGAGAACACACTGGCGGCGGTGGCCGCGATCACCGGCGAGTCCCAGGCCGAGACCGCGCCGGCGTTGTCGTTGAGGTAAATGCGCAAGGAGCGCGGCGCGTCGGTGCCATTGGTCACGCGCACGAAGCCGGAGATGTCGTCGCGCGCCGGGCCGCTGACATAGGGCAGCGACAACGGATCGGCCATCATCGCCATGCCGCAGGACGACAGGTTGCTCCAGGCGCCGCTGGCTTCCGTGCGCGCGGCGTGCTGGACATGGCCGGTGAGCCCGGAGATCACCAGCACCAGCGAACGCGGCAGGCGTTCGGCGGGAATGGGGGGATCGGACCCGGCGATCATTTCGGCGAGCGAAGCCTCGTACGTGCCGCCGATGGGTACCGGCGGGCTGGTCCATGCGCCCAGCATCTCGCCGGTCACGGCGCTGTGGAGCATCACCGTCACGTTATGGGCGAGGCCGTCGCTATTGGAGAAGCGCAGGTAGGATTGAACCGCCGCGCCGGTGGAGAATCCGGGCATCACCAGTCCGGTCTCGGCGGCCCCTGCCGGCGATGCGGCAAAGGCGGCCAGAGCGAGCCCGAGAACTTTCAGACCGGTGAGGCCCCTGCCCCAGCCTTGCGGCATCAACGCTTTCCTACCCAATCGGCGCCTTATGCGGGTTTGGCGTGCACCGGAGCGCACAAAGAGGCCCGTACATGAAAAGACGTAGGCCGTTACAAAGTTATTCCGAAACCGAACCAATTATTGCCGACGCCGCGCGGGCGATTTTGCTAATATGTTGATACTATTTATTTTATTTGGCACTCTCGGCCCGTCGTTCCTGGGGAGGATGGTCCATGGCCAAACATCACCGGCGGCTTGTCGCCGTCACCGCGATCGCGGCCTGTGCCGCCTTAGCCAGCTGCGACCGGCAGACCGCCGCGCCCCCTTTCAACGTGGCGAATGCCTCGATCCAGGACATCCAGACCGCCTTGAAGGACGGCCGGATCACCTCGCGCGAACTCACCACCCAGTACCTGGCGCGCATCGCGCTTTACGACAGCAAGCTGCACGGCGTGATCTCGGTGAACGCGCATGCGCTGGAAGAGGCCGACACGCTCGACCGCGAACGCAAGGCCGGCAAGCTGCGCGGGCCGCTGCACGGCATCCCCATCGCCCTCAAGGACAATATCCAGACCACTAATATGCCCACCTCCGGCGGCGCGCTCGCCTTCAAGGACTATGTGCCGCCCTATGACGCGACCCTGGTCAAGAACCTGAAGGACGCGGGCGCGATCATCTTCGCCAAATCGACCATGTCGGAGCTGGCCGGCGCCCTGGCCGAGCCGCCGACACCGGCCCCCGGCGGCTACAACGCCGTGCGCGGCTTCAGCTACAACCCGTTCGACCCGCGCGCCCAGGACAACGGCGAGCCGGTGCTGAGCCCGGCCGGCTCCAGCTCCGGCATCGGCGTCGCCGCAGGATACTGGGCGGCCAATATCGGCACGGATACCTCGGGCTCGGTGCTGGGCCCCTCGAATGCCGCGATGATCGTGGGCTTGCGCCCGACGGTAGGGCGCATCAGCCGCCACGGCATCATCCCCATCACCATGGACCAGGACACCGCCGGGCCCATGGCGCGCACCGTGACCGACATCGCGATCCTGCTGGGCGCCTTGGAAGGCGCCACCCCCGACCCCGACGATGCCGCGACCGGCACCGGCAAGCCGCCGATGGACCGCAGCTACCTGCCCTTCCTCAAGGCCGACGCCCTGAAGGGCGCCCGCATCGGCATCCCGCGCACCGCCTACTACGACAAGTTCACGCCGCCAGGCGCCACGCGTGGCCGCCCGGGCCTGCTGCCCGACGAGGCGCAAGCGATGACCGACGCCATCGCCGCCCTCAAGGCCGCGGGCGCCGAGATCGTCGATCCCGCCGATTTGCCGAGCGTGGTCGCGCAAGAGCCCGCCAAGAATGTCCTTCGCCGGATCGTGTGCGGCGACGAACTGCCCGACGACCCGGCCGACACCCGCGAGCTGTGTTCCGCCGTGCTGGGCTACGGCATGAAGCGCGATTTCAACCTGTGGCTCGCGAGCCAGGGCGGGCATGCGCCGGTCAAGAGCCTCACCGAACTGCGCGCCTGGAACACCGAACATGCGCCTTACGGCGCCATCCGCTTCGGCCAGGCCTTCATCGACCGCGCCGACCAGGACTGGGATCTCGAAAGGGACAAGGCCCGCTACGAGGCCGACCGCGCGAAAGATAAATCATATGCCGGCGAGAACGGCATCGACGCCGCCATCACCGCCAACAAGCTCGACGCGCTGTTGATCCCCGGCGGCGGCGCCTCCTCGATCGGCGCGCTCGCGGGTTACCCCGCGATCACGGTGCCGTTCGCCATGGTCACCAACCCGCGCGCGCCGGCCGAAGAAGCGCAGAACAAGACGCGCCCCTTCGGCCTGAGCTTCCTCGGGCCGTCGTGCAGCGAGCCCAAGTTGCTGGGATTGGCTTTCGCGTTTGAGCAAACGACCCATCGTCGGCAGACGCCGACGGCCACGCCCTAGTGGGACTCTCGCGGCACTTCGGCGCCGCTGCCGCCCACGAGAAAATCCAGGTCGGCGCCGGTTTCGGCCCCGAGCACGTGATCGACATAGAGCTTGGCGTAGCCGCGTTTGGGCGCGGGCGGCGGGGTCCAGGCCTTGCGGCGTTCGGCCAGGGTCGCGTCGTCGACCTCGAGCATGAGTTTGCGCGCCGCCACGTCCAGGCTGATCATGTCGCCGTTCTTCACCAGCGCGAGCGGACCCCCGGCGGCGGCTTCGGGCGAAGCGTGCAGCACCACGGTGCCGTAGGCCGTGCCGCTCATGCGCGCGTCCGAGACCCGCACCATGTCAGTGATGCCTTTGCGTAAGACCTTGGGCGGCAGGGGCATGTTGCCGACTTCGGCCATGCCCGGGTAGCCCTTGGGGCCGCAGTTCTTCAGCACCATGACGCAGTTTTCGTCCACGTCCAGCGCCTCGTCGTCGATGCGGGCGTGGAAGTCCTCGATGTCCTCGAACACCACCGCGCGGCCGCGATGCTTGAACAGATGCGGGCTGCCGGCCGAGGGCTTGATCACGCTGCCGTTGGGGGCGAGGTTGCCCGAGAGCACCGCGATTCCCGCCTCGGGCTTGAAGGGGGCGTCATAAGCGTGGATCACCGCGCGGTTCCAGTTGGGGGCGTCCTTGATATTCTCGCCGATGGCTTGTCCGTTCACGGTCAGCGCATCCAGGTGGAGCAGCCCCTCGCCCGCCAGTTCCTTCATCACCGCCGGCAGGCCGCCGGCGTAGTAGAAGTCCTCCATCAGGTACTGGCCCGAGGGCTGCAGGTTCACCAGGCAGGAAACCTTCGAGCCGAGATCATCCCAATCCTTCAGCGTGAGTTCCACGCCGATGCGCGCCGCCAGCGCCAGCAGGTGGATCACGGCGTTGGTGGAACCGCCGATGGCGGCATTGACCCGGATCGCGTTCTCGAACGCCTTGCGGGTCAGCACCTTGGACATGGTGAGGTCGGCCTTCACCATCTCGACGATGCGCCGTCCGGTGAGTTGGGCCTGGGTGTAGCGGCGGGAATCCACCGCCGGGATCGCGGCGTTGCCCGGCAACCCGATGCCCAGCGCCTCGACCATCGAAGCCATTGTGCTGGCCGTGCCCATGGTCATGCAGTGGCCCTTGGAGCGGCTCATGCCGCCTTCGGCCGCCAGGAACTCCGCCTTGGTGATCTTGCCGGCGCGCAAGTCCTCGGACATTTTCCAAAGGCCGGTGCCCGAACCCACGGTCTTGTCGTGATAGCGGCCCGAGAGCATCGGCCCGCCCGAGAGCCCGATGGTCGGGATGTCGCAGGAGGCCGCGCCCATCAGCAGGGACGGCGTGGTCTTGTCGCAGCCCATCAGCAGCACCACGCCATCGATGGGGTTGGCGCGGATCGATTCCTCGACGTCCATGCTGGCGAGATTGCGGAACAGCATGGAGGTGGGCCGCAGGTTGGTTTCGCCCAGGGACATCACCGGGAATTCCAGCGGGAACCCGCCCGCCTCGTACACCCCGCGTTTCACCCACTCGGCCAATTCGCGGAAGTGGCCGTTGCAGGGCGTCAGTTCGGACCAGGTGTTGCAGATGCCGATCACCGGGCGCCCGTCGAACAGGTCGTGGGGATAGCCCTGGTTCTTCATCCAGCTGCGGTGGATGAAGCCGTGCAAGTCGTCGGACCCGAACCAGGACTGGCTGCGGAGTTTCCTTTTCTCGGCCACGGCATACCCTCCCTAGCGGCGCTTGGCCCGCTTCCACTTCCTGAAACGCATAACCTTGAGATTACGGCGCGTCCAGCCTGTGCGCGCCGCCGGCGGCAGGGTCAAGGCGGGCCTTCTCAGGCCCTTCACGTTGCCGGCGAGCACGATCGCGTTGCGTTCCGCGCCGGGGCTGTCCAAAAGGCGCACCGGCCAGCCGGCGGCGGCCAATCCTTCGGCCATCCGGTCGGCGGTCGGATCGATCTTCGTGTGCAGGCAGATATTGACCAGCACCACGCCCGCGCCCGTCAGGCAACGCCGCGCGGCCTCGCCGAGCCCCTGGCCCTTCATATGGGTCGGCATGTATTCGCCGATGAAGGCGTCGATGATCAGGATGTCGAACTTGCGCCGGGTCTTGCGCAGGAAGGCGAGACCGTCGCCGACGTGGCATTCCACCGCGGGCGGCAGGCCGAAGTAGCGCTTGGCCAGGCGGAACGACACCTTGTCGATATCCACCGCGGTCACGCGTTTGCCGGCGCGCGCCAGCATTGTGGCGAGCGTGCCGCCGCCGCAACCGATCATCAGCACGCGCTTGCCCGGCCGTTGCAGCGCGAAGCCATAGAGCGCGTGGATATAGGCGTCCAAGCTGACCCCGTCCGCGTCCACCGTGCTCTGGTTGCCGCCCTTCTGCTCGTAGGTCAGCGTGCCGTGCCGCTTGCTGGGCCGCAGCGTGATGACGCCGAATTTGGAGGGGTGCCGGAAAGGAGGGGCCATTGCCGGCCTCTTTACCCCAGGGGACGGAAGCCCGCCAGATTGCTATGCTGGCCGCCGTCGCCGGCTGACTGGAAACCTGAATGTTCATCGAGGAATACCCCGGAGTCGTGTCCCCGGACCTGTGCCAGAAGATCATCGCCTTGTTCGAGGCCGATCCCGGGAAGAATCCCAGCGAAGTCAACCTGAGGGGCAAGGTGAAGACATCTTCGATCCGCACCGGCATGCGCCTCAAGCCGGTCGCTCCGCCGTGGCAGCCGATCCTGAAAGACCTGGCGCCCGCGTTCATCGACACCATGCGCAACTATGTCGTCAAGTACGAAGGGCTGCAGTACCTGGCCAATTCCGAGGAGCTGGTGTTCGTGGGGCCGGTGATGGAACGCGTGCAGCCCGGGCAAGGCTTCGCATGGCATATCGATCATTCCTCGGCCACCTGGCAGCGTGTGGTGGCGGGCCTGCTCTATCTCAACACGGTGGACGATGGCGGCAGCACCGAGTTCGCCGACCAGAAGCTGCATGTCAAATGCGAGGCCGGCAAGATCGCGCTGTTTCCGCCGTTCTGGACGCATTTTCACCGCGGCGTTTCGCCGGTGTCCCAGACCAAATATGTCATGGGTTATTTCTGGCAATACCCCATGCCCGCGAATACCTGAGCGCGGAGTCATGCAGCTCAAGCTTATCCCATACCTGCAGCAGGGCGTCCTCGATAACATCCCGACCGAACGCTACATGACCGCGTTGCGTTCGGACCTATTGGAGAAGGTCGCGCGCGGCGAAGCCGTGCCACTGGACCTGCTCGCGGCGCTCGCGGGATTTTGCCACGCGTCGGAATACGTGATGTGGGAAGCGCCCGACGATACCGCGCGCCTTGAAAAACTGGATCCCGCGCGGTCGGAAACCGAACGCCTGATGACCGGCTGCTTCAGGCCGGTCGCGCCCGAACGGTTGCCGCGCGACGAGATCGAACCACTGCGCCCCCTGAGCGATGAAACCTCCAAAGCGGTTGGCGCTCAATATGAGGAAAATCCCTATCCGCGCTGGCGCTTCCTGCCGCCCACCACGCCCCGCGACGATGCCATCGACATCCTCGTCGCCGGCGCGGGCACCGGCCAGGAGCCCATTCTGGTGGCGAAGGAATACCCGAAAGCCCGCGTCACCGCGCTGGACCTGAGCCGCACCAGCCTGGCCTACGGGCTGATGCGCGCGCGCGAGCACGACGCCGGCAATATCCGTTTCCTCCAGGGCGACATCCTGGACGTGGCGATGATCGGCCAGAAATTCGATTCGATCCGCAGCTCTGGCGTGCTTCATCACATGAAGGAACCGCTGCAGGGCCTGCTTGCCCTGAAAGGCGTTCTAAAGCACAGCGGCACCATCCGGCTTTTCCTGTATTCCGCGGCGGCCCGTTGGGGAACGCTCGCCGCCCAGGAGATGCGCAAGGCGCGCGGCATTCCGGCAACGCCCGACGCCATCCGCGCCTTCCGCCAGGAAATTCTGGCGCTGCCCGACGACCATCCGGCCAAGACGGTATCCCAGGGGCGCGATTTCTTCTCGATCTCGGGAGTGCGCGACCTGCTTTTCCACGTGCAGGAGCACAACTACACGATCCCGATGATCGCCGACCTGGTCGCCGCCAGCGGGTTACGCCTGCTGGAGTTCGCCAACACCGCAAAGGCGCGCAAGCGTTTCGAAGACATGGGCTTCAAGGAGCCCAACGACCTCGCGTCATGGGAGAAGGTCGAGGCGCTCCACCCCGGCACGTTCTCCGGCATGTACAAATTCACCCTCGGCTTCTAGCGCCCCGCTTACGCGAGGATCTCGCCGACTTCCTTGCTGGTGAGGTTGCTCTTGGTGCCCCACTGCGGCGTATTCACGCCCATGACCCTGAGCGCGGTGTAGCCGACGCGCGTGCCGGCGTCGCCCTTGAGGTCGATGTGCATGCCGGTCTTCATCCGGCCGCCGGCGCGGCCGGCGGTGAACATGGGCATGCCGTCCAGGCTGTGGACGCGGGCATAGCCATGGTCGGTGGTGGCATAGATCAGCACGTTGTCGAGCACCGATCCGTCGCCTTCCCGAGCCTTGGCGAAGGCGTCGACGAAATAGGCCCAGGCCTCCATGTTGCGGCGGGTGAACCACGACACCGTCGGCTGATAACCGAGCTTCTCGTCGACCGGTTCCTCGTGGGTACAGGTGTGGTGCGGCTTCTCGTAGCCGGCCTTGCTGGGATCGCCCGGGCGCGTGGTGTAGGCGACGTTGAACACGCGGGTCTGGTCGCAGGCCACCGCCATGACCATGAGGTCGGTCATGATCTTATGGCGCTGCGTGAGCTGCTCGCTTTCCTTGCCGGGTGCCACGTCCTTCTTGGGATCGAGGCTGGCGGTATCGTGGCAGGCCGCGATCGGTTCCGGCTTGGTCAGGCGGCGCTCGAAATTGATCTCGAGCTGGCGCAGGCCGCCGAAATACTGGTCCAGGCGCTCGCGGTCTTCGGCGCCGACGGCCTGCTGCAGCTTTTTGACCTCGTCCATCACGCCCGAGAGCGCGCTTTTGCGCACCATCAGGCGCGCGTCCGGCGCGAAGGTCGGCGCGTTCGGATCCTGGAAGTCCGGCCCGAACAGGCGGGTGTAGAAATTGAGCGGCGAGACCTCGGGCGCGTTGGGCGTGGTGCGGCTTTCGTAGGAATGCGTGCTCTTTTCCTCGCCGGTGCCGGTGACCGTCAGCGACTTGTAGCGCGTGGTGCGGCCGATCTCATTGGCGATGGTCACGTCGAGGGTTTCGCCGGGGATGTCGTTGGTGTCGCGCGGCGCCTGGCCGGTGGTCAGGATCACCCAACCCGAGTAGTGGCAGAGGTTTTCATAGGTGTCGCGGAAGGCCGTGGCATTGGTGAACAGGTTGATGTGCTTCTGGATCGGCGCCAGGGCGGCGATCTCTTCCGGCAGGTCGTAATTCAGCCCGGTTTTCTTGGGGACGAAGATCGCCTTCTGCATCCCAAGGCTCCAGGTCCAGGTTCCGAAGCGTACCGGCAGCGGTTTGCCGTCGGCCAGTGCCGTGCCGTTGCCGTTGAGGAAGCAGTTCAGCAGCGGCAACCCGACCGTGACCGCGCCTCCGTTGAGGATTCCGCGCAGCACACGACGCCGGTTGAATGCAGTCATGACCTTGTATCTCCCTGTTGCGCCGGCCTCTCCCCGCCCCGAGGCAGCCTAGCCGGGCCGCATAGTGCGCTCTCCCGCGCGGGAACGCTAGATTTTCGGCGCTCCGCCGGCCCGCGGCCCCTCCGGACCGGCACAGCCAGGCAAGTGTAACCATCTGGCATGGTTATGTTTTATTGATATGGTCCGGCCCGCGACCGGTCGGGGCGCGTGCCGGACCATGGGCGACGAGCGGATGAAGAACGAGTTTTTCTAAACTATAATGCACCGCGTTTTGTTTGCACCGCGGAATGGGATGCCATCTAATTCCCTTCCGGAAACATGAACGCTGCCACGCCGGCAAAGTATGCAGGCAAAATTTCAGGTGAGCCGACTGTGAAGTGTTTGCGTCCCACCCCTTATGCCGCTCTCGCCGGCCTCCTGATCGCGGGCTGCAGCGCGCCCGCCCCCCACACCGGCACCGCCGCCAAAGGCACCGCCGACGCCGGCCAATCGTCGCCCGCCAGCCGCCGCCTGATCACCGAGGAGCAATATCTCAACACCATTGCCCACATGTTCGGGCCGGACATCGAGGTGATTGCCCAATTCGCGCCGATGCAACGTACCGACGGCCTGCTGGGCGTGGGCGCGACGCAAGCCGGCGTTCCGGCCGGACAGATGGTGAAATTCCAGCGCGCCGCGCGCCAGGTGGCCGCGCAGGTCGTCAGCAGCGGCAATGTCGCGTTGCACATCCCATCGCGTCAGGATGCACTGATCCCCTGCAAGCCGGCTGACGCCACCGCGGCGGACGACGCATGCGCGCGCATGTTCCTGGCCGGCACCGCGCGCCTGCTCTACCGCCGGCCGGTCGCGCAGGAGCGCGTGGATCAGTTCGTCGCGGAAGCCGCGAAGGCGGCGACGCTCTCGCACAATTTCTATACCGGCCTGGGGATGGTGCTCGAGGGCATGCTGCTGAGCCCGGACGTGCTGTTCATCACCGACCGGACCGAGCCGGACCCCGCCCGCCCCGGCCAGCTGCGCCTCGATGCATACTCCTACGCGTCGCGCCTTAGTTTGTTGCTGTGGAATTCCTTCCCCGACGACCGCGTCCTGAAGGCCGCCGAGAGCGGTGAACTGGCCACCGCCAAGGGCCGCAAGCGGGTTGTCGAGATGATGCTGGCCAGCCCGCGGCTCGAAGAAGGCATGCGCGCGTTCTTCGACGACATGCTCGCCTTCGATTCGTTCGCGAGCCTGTCGAAGGACCCCGCGGCCTATCCGGGAGAAACCGGCATCACACTGACGGCGGCGCGCGAGCAGACCCTGCGCACGATCTACTACCTGCTGGTGACCAAGAACCTGGATTACCGCGACCTGTTCACCTCGCGCACGATGCTCATGTCGCCCATCCTGGGCACCGTGTACGGCGTCCCGACCGCGCCGGGCTGGCAACCGTACACCTTCCCCGCGGACAGCCCGCGCGTGGGCCTGCTCACGCAGATCAGCTTCCTCGCGGTCAATGCGCATCCGGCGCGCAGTTCCGCCACGCGCCGCGGCAAGGCGCTGCGTGAACTGCTGCTGTGCCAGCACGTACCGCTGCCGCCGCCGAACGTGGATTTCTCCGCCCTCGAGGATCCGAACTCCGCGGCGAAAACCGCCCGCGACCGCCTGGACGTTCACCGCAAGAACCCGGTGTGCGCGGGCTGCCATCGCATCACCGACCCGATCGGCCTGGCGCTCGAGAACTTCGACGGCGCGGGCCAGTACCGCGCGGCCGAAAAGGGTGTCGCGATCGACGCCAGCGGCAGCCTCGACGGCCAGGCCTTCCGCGACCCGGCCGGGCTGGGCCAGGCGCTGCACGATCATCCGTCGTTGCCGTCCTGCCTGGTGCGGCGGGCCTATGGCTACGCCATCGGATCGCCCCTGAAGGAAAGCGATACGGAGATCCTCGCCCAGTTCACCCAGCAGTTTGCCGCGAGCGGGTATCGCTTCCGGGATCTGCTGCAGACGATCGCGCTCAGCCCGGCGTTCTACCAGGTGACCCCGGCCGCGCGCGCAACCACCAAAGAAGCAAACGCCAAGACCCAATCGCCCGCGGAATAAGCGCCCGCGCGCAGTGCAGGAGTGTTCGCCATGAAGCATGTAAACCGGCGCCGCGTTCTCAAGGGGATGCTGGATGGAACCGCGGTAACGCTCGCGCTTCCGCTCCTGAACCTGTTCCTGAACGGGAACGGCAACGCGCTGGCGAACGGCGAGCAGATCCCCTTGCGCTTCGGCACCTGGATCTGGGGCCTGGGCATGAACGACGTGATCTTCACGCCGAAGAAGACCGGCGCCAATTTCGACCTGCCCGAGGAAATCGCCTCGCTCGCCCCGGTGCAGAAGCACATCAACCTGTTCACGCGTTTCAACACGTTCAAGGACGCGGCCCCGCTGATGTGCCACCACACCGGCTGGGTGATCCTGCGCACCGGCATGGCGCCCTCGCTGCAACAGGTGCGCCCCGGCGAGACCATCGACGTCACGGTCGCCAAGAAGATCGGCAGCACCACGCGCTTCCCGATCATCAGCGCGACCGCCACGGGCGACGTGCGGCACAGCTATAGTTACGAGAGCGAGAACTCGGTCAATGCGCCGGAATTCTCGCCGGTCGGCTTCTACCGCAACCTGTTCGGCGCGGACTACCAGGATCCGAACGCGGCCGAGTTCAAGCCCGACACCAATGTCATGGTGCGCAAGAGCGTGCTGTCGGGCGTTCTCGACGAAACCAAGTCCCTCCAGCGCGCCGCGGGCGCCGAAGACCGGGCGCGGCTGGACGAATACTTCTCCAGCCTGCGCGATCTCGAGCGCCAATTCGACCTCCAGCTCACCAAACCCGAGCCGCGCGCCGCCTGCACCAAGGTCGCCGAAATCAAGAGCGAACCGTCGGCGGGTATCGATACCGTCCAGGTGGCGCAACGCCACAAGGTGATGACCCAACTGATGGCGATGGCGCTGGCCTGCGACCAGACCCGCGTCTTCAACATGTCCTATGCGGGCGAAACCGCCGCGACAACCAAGGCTGGCTACGACAAACCGCACCACACCGCCACGCACGAGGAAGTGACCGACCCCATCCTGGGCTATCAGCCGGAAGTGTCGTGGTACACGCGGCGCGCCATGGAATCCTGGGGCGAGTTCGTGTCGATCCTGGCCAGCGTCAAGGAAGGCGACGGCACGCTCCTCGACCACAGCCTGGTTTACGCGATGTCGGACATCTCCTACGCCAAGATCCACTCGCTCGATAACATCCCGATGTTCACCGCCGGAACCGCGGGCGGGCGCATCAAGACCGGCCTGCATCTTCAGGGCAACGGCGACCCGGGCACGCGCCTCGGCTATACGCTGATGAAAGTGCTGGGCCTGGACATCCCGTCGTGGGGCACGCTCAGCAACACCACGTCGAAGGAAATCTCCGAGATTCTGGTATAGGGGACGCGTCCATGCGCCTTCAAACGCTCCTGGTGACCGCCGCCCTGATGCCGCTCGGCTGGCAATGCCTGGCGGCGAGCCCGCGCGCCACCGAGGACTACGTACGCGTGCCGATGCCGGCGGGCGTGCAAGTCATCAACACCGAGCTGGAAGGCAACGTGTTCGCGGACGCCAACGGACATACGCTTTACAACTGGCCCCTGAAGCCGATGCGCGTGGGCGAAGCGGGCGATCCGGCGAACAAGACCAATTGCACCAATCAGGTTCTGCGCGAGGAAGGCGGCCATATGAGTCCCTATCCGCCGGGGCTGTTGCTGCCCGACCTGGATACCCGGCTCAGCTGCGCGCAGATGTGGCCGCCCCTGCTCGCCGACAAGGATGCGAAGCCCGTCGGCAACTGGACCATCGTGGCGCGGGATGACGGCACCCGGCAGTGGGCTTACGCCCAGCAGCCGCTCTATACGTTCAAATACGACCGCATGCCGGGCGACACCATCGGCGGCACCAAGCGCGACATGAAGCCCGGCGTGAGCGCGCGCCCCGCCGTGCGCAATCCGGTCGGTCCGCCGCCGAACACCCCGCCGGGCTTCGACGTGCTGTCGACCGTCAACGGCCGCTTGCTCGTGGGAGCCAACACCGCGCTCCGGCCGGCGCTTTATACCTTCGACAAGGACACCGCCACCAAAACGGCCTGCACCAGCGAGGACTGCCTGCGCGAATGGAAGCCCGTGCTGGCCCCGGAACTCGCGCGGCCGACCTCGAAGGAGTGGGCGCTGATGGAGCGGTCACCCGGCGTGCGCCAGTGGGTTTTCCGCGGCAAGCCGCTCTATACCCATATCCCCGATCTGCCGTTCCGCGGGCATGGCATGAGCCTCGACGGCAGCGACGTGCCGGGCTGGCGGCCGGTTTACACTCAAACCACTCCCGAACCTCCCGGCGAACTGAAGCGTCAGGCGACCATCGGCGGCGATGTCCTCGCCGACGGGCGCGGGCGCACGATCTATATCTACTTCTGCCAGGACGACGCCGACGACCAGTTGACCTGCGATCATCCCGAAACCAGCCAGGTGACGCGCCTCGCGCTGTGCGGCGCCGGCGATGCCGCGCGGTGCCTCAAACGCTTCCCACTGGTCCTCGCGTCCGCGGGCGCCCAAAGCACCAGCCGCGCCTGGAGCGTGCGGGACTACAATCCGATGACCGGACGGTTCGCCCAACCGGGCGACAAGGGCGCGGTGCGGATCTGGACCTATCGCGACCGGCCGCTTTACACGTTCGACGGCGATCCGCCGCCGAAGGTCGGCGACCGCGAACCCGGCGATGTCGAAGCCGATGGCCTCGGCCAATGGCACGGACAGCGCGACGGCTACTTCGCGTTCTGGCTCAGAGACGATTTCTACGGCCGCAACAATTGACGGAGGACAGTTCCATGGCACGCATCAAGACATCGCTCCTGTTCGCCGCCGCCGCTCTGGCCGCCGCGCCCATCGCCTCTCACGCCGCCGAATCCCCGCTGAAGGACGGCACCATCGGCTACATCATCACCGACCTGCATTGGGCGGGATATAAGACCCCCGATGCGAAAGCGGAATGCCCGGGCGGCAAGGTCAATCCCTGGGGCCCGCGCGAGCAGTTCAAGGCACTCTACCCCGATGACGGCAAGCGCACGGTCGAGGGCACGCACCTCGCCTTCGAGATCGGCTCGTGGTTCCCCGATGCCGACACCCCGGACCGTTTTCCGTTCTATGAGGCCCAGGGCAAATATTCGGCCGGCTTGAATCTCGACGGCAAGGTCGGACCCAACGATTTCACCAGCCCCGACGGCGAACCCGGCATCGACAACCAGCTGTTCCGTTCCATCGGTTGCGTCGAGAACTACCGTCCGCCGGAAGGCACGACCACCTTCTACGCCAACAAGGCGATCATGGAAGAGCGCTATAACCGGATGCTGATCGAGCTCACCGGAGTCGAGAATCTCAGCAACGACAGCGACGTCACTGTCACCATGTACCGCGGGCTCGACGAACTGGTGGCCGACGCCACCGGCGACCGCTACGTCTCCGGCACCACCATGCGCATCGACGCCAAGTGGGGCAATAAGTTCGTCCAGAAGTTCAAGGGCAAGATCGTCGATGGCACGCTCATCACCGAGCCGGTGGCCTTTGGGCAGATCCCGTGGTCTTCCTTCTCGCTGCCCACCACCCAGAAGTTCCACGACATGCGGTTCCAGCTGCGCCTGCGGCCCGAGTCCGCGGTCGGCTACATCGGCGGCTATGTCGATGTGGAGAACTGGTACTGGCAGACCATGAAGTCGGAATCGACCCACCACCAGAGCAACGGCCAGACGACCCTGAACTCGCTGTACAAGGTTCTGCGGAAAAACGCCGACGCCTATCCCGATCCGGTCACGGGCCGCAACACCGCGATTTCCGGGTCGCTCGAAGCCAAGTTCGTGCAGACGTTCATCGTCCACCCGCCCACGGACAATAAGGTCGCATCGGCGGCGACAACCACGCCCGCTTCGTCCCAGGCGCGTCACGAGCGCTAGAGAAGCGACGGGGCCGGCGGCCGGGCCGCTCCGTCCGCCTTGATCCTGATCGCGGCTGATGGGGGTCGCGAACCTGGCCGCGATCCTGCGGGCGGAGAGATCCCGCGCCCAAAACCAGCCTCGGCGGCTTTAGCGGAAGCCGGCCTTGTCCGGGCCGCTCACGGGAAAGCGCCCGCCGAACGGTGTCGCCGGCAGCCAGGGCGTTATCACAAGGGGCGCGTCGAAGACGGCGATTTCGCCGGGCCCCGTGATCGCGACTTCCTCGAGCGCGGCGTGCAGCTCGATCCCGGCCACGTTCACCCGTTCGTAAATCTTCGCGCGCGCCGCGCGCTGACGCGGCAGCATGAATTGGCTGAACAGCACGATGCCGCGCAGTGCCGGCGCCTCCTCCAACACCGCGTTCAACATCATGAAACTGCCCAGGATGGAGCCCTCGGTGGCGCTCAGCAGGTAGGGCAGGCCCTTGCGCTTGCAGTAATCGCGCACCACCAGGTTCTGGACTTTGTGGGGGTAGACCGTGCCGTTCACCGGTTGGCTGGTGATATAGCCGCGGTAGCCCCGCGCGTCGGGCTCATGCATGCGGCAGCACCGGCATGTCGAACGACAGACCGACCTGCGAGGCCGGCTTGATCTCGACCGGCGTGAAATAGTCGCCGAGCCTCTTGTTGGCATAGGGCGTGAACAGTCCCTTGAAGCGCATGTTGAAGCTCCAGCGCGTGGTGGCTTCGCGGTTGACGCGGTTGCCGTGCATGACCGTGGGCGTGAACAACAATACGTTGCCGTAATCGATATCGACCCAGGTCAGCTCCGGTTCCACCGCCTTGAACAGGCCTTCGATGCTCTGGCTTTCGAATTCATTCAGCCGGGCACGCCACTTGCGGTCGTTTTCAGGCGGCAGCAGGAACATGGTTTTGGTGCGCCGGCAGTCCACCAGCGGAATCCACAACACCACCTCGAACGGCGAGCATTCGGACCCCCAGGTGTCGGAGTGGAGCGGCAAGAGCGAGCTGTCGTCCTGGGGCAATTGGACGCTGAGCCCGATACTGCGTTGCATGGCCAGCTCGTTGCCGACAATGGCCTCGATCATGCGCCGCCCGCAGGCCAGATAGGCCGGCCGGAACGCCGGATCGGCCAGCAGGGCCTCCAGCACGGCGAGGCGCAAGGCATTGAGGCCGGACACCCGCACCCGCTCGTGAATGGTATCCAGGAATTGGCCTATATCCGCCGGCAGGGCGGTTTCCAGCACCCGCGCGGCGGCTTGGGCCGTCGCCAGGCGCAAGCTGTCCAAGGCCGCCCGATCCTCGGCCGGAAAAACCACATACCCCGCATCCAGAAAGCGCGCGCCGGCCGTGTCCACGTTCCCGCTCAATCCCGTCATGTCCTGGTCTACTCTTGTCCTGGCCCAAACCACCCCGTTCTTCTACCCGGACGGGGCTCCCAAGGGTAGCACGCGCCGCTTGCAAGTCGATGGTATTAGCCGCATTTTGGCCGCTTCGCGACCCGTCCCTGGGCACCAGCAGGCTGAAACCCCAACCAACCACATGACAGAGATCGCCTCCAACGACTTGCGGGCCCTTTTCCGCGACGTCTTGCGCATCCGCATGGTCGAGGAGGCCATCGCCGAGCGCTACGCCGAGCAGGAAATGCGCTGCCCGGTGCATCTGTCCATCGGCCAGGAGGCGGCGGCTGTCGGCGTGTGCGCGGCGCTCGACAAGGACGACCTCGTGGTCAGCGGCCACCGCAGCCACGCCCACTACCTCGCCAAGGGCGGGGATCTGAAGAAGATGATCGCCGAACTCTACGGCCGCGCCACGGGCTGCACCGGCGGGCGCGGCGGCTCCATGCACCTGGTCGACCCGGCCTGCGGCTTCCAGTGCGCCCTGCCGATCGTCGGCGGTTCCATCCCCATCGGCGTCGGCCTGGCCCTGGCGCTCAAGCAGGCCCAACGGCCGCAGGTGGTGGGGATTTTCGTGGGTGACGCCACCATCGAGGAAGGCGTGTTCCACGAGAGCGCCAACTTCGCGGCGGTCCACCGCCTGCCCGTGGTCTTCGTGTGCGAGAACAATCTGTATTCCGTTTACACCCACCTTTCCGACCGGCAGCCGGACCGCCCGCTCGCCGACCTCGCGCGCGGCCACGGCATGCCCGTCTGGCGCGGCGACGGCAACGACCTGGGCCAGGTTCTCGCCCAGTCCCGTGAAGCCGTGGCCCACGCGCGCGCCGGCCAGGGCCCCGTCTTCCTCGAGTTCACCACCTACCGCTGGCGCGAGCACTGCGGCCCGAACTACGACAACCACATCGGCTACCGGACCGAGGAGGAATTCCAGTCCTGGGTGCCCAAGGATCCGATGGCGCAACTCGCCGCCAAGCTGCGCGCGGCCGGGCAATTGACGGCGGCGGACGAGGAGCGCCTGCGCGGGGAGCTGGCGGCCGAAATCGCCGCCGCGTTCGCCTTCGCCAAGGCCAGCCCTTACCCGGACGCCGCGACCGCGGGAGACAAGATCTATGCCTGAGGCCCGCGAGCTGACCTTCACCGCGGCGATCCGCGAGGCCTTCGACATCGCCATGAGCGACGACGACGGCGTGTTCGTCATGGGCGAAGGCGTGGCCGACCCCAAGGCCGTATTCAACACGCTGGCGGGCCTGCCGGAGAAATTCGGCAAGCACCGCGTCATGGAAACGCCGCTGGCGGAGAACGCCATGACCGGCGTGGCGCTGGGCGCCGCGCAGCTCGGGCGCCGTCCGGTGCTGGTGCACCAGCGCGTCGACTTCGCCCTGCTGTCCCTCGACCAGATCATCAACAACGCCGCCAAGTGGCACTATATGTACGGCGGCATCTACAAGGCGCCAATCGTCATCCGCCTGATCATCGGCCGCGGCTGGGGCCAGGGTGCCCAGCATGCCCAGAGCCTGGAATCGGTGTTCGCGCACATCCCGGGCCTGAAGGTGGTGATGCCCGCCTGCCCGCAGGACGCCAAAGGCCTGATGCTGGCGGCGATCACCGACGACAACCCGGTCATTTACCTCGAACACCGCTGGCTGCACGGCACCCGTGGGCCGGTGCCCGAAGGCCGCTACCTTACCCCCATCGAACAGCCGCGCATTGCCCGCGCCGGCGGCAAGGTCACCATCGCGGCCACCTCCTACATGGTGGTCGAGGCCCTGAAGGCGGCCGAGATCCTCGATATCTTCGGCTGCCAGGCGGAGGTTCTGGATCTGCGCGTGCTGCGTCCGCTCGACCCGGCCATGGTGATTCAGTCGGTGCGCAAGACCGGACATCTGATCACGGTCGATACCGGCTGGGGGAAATACGGGATCGGGGCCGAGGTGGTCGCCGCGGTCGCCGAGCAGGCTTTTTCCGCCCTGGCCAAGCCGCCGGCCCGCCTCGCCACGGCCGACTATCCCTCGCCCAGCAGCATGGGGCTGATTCCGGGGTACTATCCGACCGCCGAAGCGATCATCGGCGAAGTCTTCAAGATGGGTCTCCTGACCCAGGATGCGTTCGACGGCGCGGTCGCGGCCTTGCGCGCCCAGAAGGGCACGCTGCCGATCGACGTTCCGGATCCGAAATTCACGGGCCCCTTCTAGGCCCACTGACAAAAGGTAATCGCCTTGAAAGTCCCCTATTCCTATCTGCCCCAGCAGTTCGCCGATCCCAGCGCCATCTTCGAGGAGTTGAAGGCGTTCATTCCGACCGGCGACTTCACCCTCGGCAAGCCGGTGCAGGAATTCGAACGCCGCTTCGCCGCCAAGGTCGGCGCCAAGCACGGCATCGGCGTGAACTCGGGCACCGACGCCATCAAGCTCGGCCTCAAGGCCGCCGGCGTTGGCCACGGCGACGAAGTCATCACCACCGCCAACACTTTTATTGCCACGGTCGGCGCGATCAACGAACTCGGCGCCAAGACCGTGTTCGTGGACTGCGACGACACCTTCTGCATGGATGTCAACCAGCTGGAAGCCGCGATCACCCCCAAGACCAAGGCGCTGTTGCCGGTGCATTTCACCGGCTACATGACCGATATGCGCAAGGTCATGGAGATCGCCAAGCGCCACAAGCTGCCGGTGATCGAGGACGCCTGCCAGGGCATCCTGTCCGACATCGAGGGCAAGCGCTCGGGCACCTGGGGCCAGTGCGGCGCGTTCTCGCTGCACCCCCTGAAGAACCTGAACGTCTGGGCGGATTCCGGCATCATCGTCACCGACGACGACGCCTTCGCCGACAAGCTGCGCCTGTTGCGCAACCACGGCCTCGCCAACCGCGATGAAGTGGTGCTGCTCGGCTACAACTCGCGCCTGGACTCGGTCCAGGCCATCGTCGGCAACCATCTGATCAAGGACATGGACTGGATCACCGAGCAGCGCATCAAGAATGCCGGCGTGCTCGACAACCTGTTGTCCAAGAACAAGCAGATCCGCCTGCCGCCGCGCCCCAAGGACATGCGGCTGGTCTATCACCTGTACATCGTATTCGCGGAGCGGCGCGATGAGCTGCTGCGCCACTGCATCGGCAAGGGCATCGAGTGCAAGGTGCACTACCCGATCCCGTTGTACCAGCAGGAAGGCCTCAAGCACCTCGGCTACAAGCCCGGCGCGTTCCCGGTCACCGACCGGCATACCAAGGAGATCATCACTTTCCCCGCCCACCAGCACCTGACGGCGGAGCAGCTGGCTTATATCGGAGACACCGTCCGGGAATTCTACGCCCATGGCTGAACCGGCCCGCCGCACCGTCCCCTACATCAACCTGCAGGCGCAGTTCCAGGCGGAACGCGCCGAGATCATGGCGATCACCGAACGGGTGTTCGCCTCGGGCCAGTTCATCAACGGCCCCGAAGTGAGCGAACTGGAGGCGCGCTGGGCGGCCTATTGCGGCGTCAAGGAAGCCATCGCGGTCAATTCCGGCACCGATGCCCTGATCCTCGCCCTGCTCGCCGCCGGCATCGGGCGCGGCGACGAGGTCATCACCACACCCAACTCCTTCATCGCCTCGACCGCCGCGGTCTGCCATGTCGGCGCCAAGCCGGTGTTCGTCGATGTCCTGCCCGACCAGAACATCGATTGCGACAAGGCCGCCGCCGCCGTCACCGCCAAGACCAAGGCGATCATGCCGGTGCACCTGACCGGGCGCATGTGCGACATGGACAGGATCAAGGCGCTCGCGGAACGGCATAAGCTCGTGATCATCGAGGACGCCGCGCAATCGATCGGGTCGGCCTTCAAGGGCAAGAAGAGCGGCGCGGTGGGCGACTACGGCTGCTTCTCGTGCCATCCGCTCAAGAACCTCAACGCCGCCGGCGACGCCGGGATGCTCACCACCAACGACAGCGCCGCCGCCGCGCGCATGCGGCTAGTGCGCAACCACGGCCTTGTGGACCGCAACACCGTGTTGGAATGGGGCGTCAATTCGCGTCTCGACACCCTCCAGGCGGCTTACCTGTTGCATCGCCTGGGCAAGGTCGACGAGACCGCCGCCAAGCGCCGCGCCAATGCGGACCTTTACCGCCGCCTGCTCGACCCGGCGCATGTATTCGCACCCCCTTGCCGGCCGGAGGAACTGAACTCGTTCCACACCTTCGTCGTGCAGGTGGACCGCCGCGACGCGTTGCAGGCTTATCTCGGCACGCACGGCGTGGGCACCGCGATCCATTACCCGATCCCGATCCACCTGCAGCCGGCGGCCAAGGCGCTGGGACACAAGCCCGGCGACTTCCCCGTCGCCGAGCGCCAGGCGGCGCGTATCCTGACCCTGCCCGTGCACCAGTTCCTCGCCGAGGATGACGTCCGTTATGTGGCGGGCCTGGTGAACCGGTTTTTCAAGCCCTAGATCCGGAACAGACGCGTGAGCGAACTTACCCGCATCGCGGTGATCGGCAGCACGGCCTTCTCGGCCTCCGACTTCATCGACTACGCCCTCGAGAATCCGGGCAATACCGTCCTTGGCATCAGCCGTTCGCCGGAGGCCACGCCGGTGATGCTGCCGCACCTGCGCCACGGCACCGGCCGCTACCGCTTCGCGCAGCTGCATCTGGTCAAGGATTCCGAGAAGGTCATTTCGGCCCTCAAGGACTTCCGCCCCCACTATGTCGTGAATTTCGCGGCCCAGGGTGAAGTCAGGACCAGTTTCGACCACCCCATCGAGCACTTCGAGACCAATACATTGGCCATGGTGAAACTGACCACCGCGCTGCGGAAGATGGAGGGCCTCAAGCGCTATCTCCATATTTCCACGCCCGAAGTTTACGGCAGCGCGGCCGACGGCGCGGTGCGCGAAGGCGCGGTCATGAACCCCAGCTCGCCCTATGCGGCTTCCAAGGGCGCGGCCGACCTGTACCTCAACGTCCTCAGCAAGACGCTGGGCTTTCCGGTGACCACCATCCGCGCGTCCAATGTCTACGGCGCGCACCAGCAGCTCTACCGGATCATTCCGCGCACCGTGATCTACTACAAGCTCGGCAAGACCCTGAAACTCGACGGCGGCGGCGTGGCGGTGAAATCCTTCATCCACATCCGCGATATTTCCAAGGGCGAATACCTGGCGATGACCAAGGGCCGCGCCGGCGAGGTGTACCACCTGTCGCCGGATCGGGGCGTGTCCATCCGGCATGTGGTGGAAACTATCTGCCGCGAGATCGGCGCGGATTTCTCGAAGTTCGTCGAGGTCGGCCCGGAACGCCCCGGCCAGGACGCGGCCTACATCCTCGACTCCTCCAAGGCCCGGAGCGAACTGGGTTGGGCGCCGACCATCGGCTTTGACGAAGGCGTGCGCGGCGTGTGCCGGTGGATCGAGGCCAACTGGGACGCCATCAAGACGATGCCCCACGACTACATTTTCGCCGAATAACCGGGACATACCCCATGCCTTTCGCCGATGTCATGCGCCGCTACCCCAAGGCCAAGCGGAACTACGACGACCGGGCCAAGCGCATCACCGAGGAGCAGCGCGCCATCGCGCGCCAGTTCGGCAAGGACTTCTTCGACGGCGACCGCCTCTATGGCTACGGCGGGTACAAGTACGACGGCCGCTGGAAGCCGGTAGTGCAGGATTTCGCCGATCACTACGGCCTGACCAATCAGTCCGCCATCCTCGACATCGGCGCGGCCAAGGGATTCATGGTGCGGGATCTCATCGAACTTCTGCCCGGCGCCAACGTGCGCGGGATCGACATCTCGGACTATGCGGTGGCGAACGCCGACCCGGTGGCGAAGCCGTTCCTGCAGGTAGCCGACTGTGAGTCCCTGCCCTTTCCGGACAAGAGCTTCGACCTGGTCATCTCCATCAACACCGCGCACAACCTGCCGCTGGACCGTTGCCGCACAGCGCTCAAGGAGATGATGCGCGTGAGCCGCAAGCACGCCTTCGTGATCCTGGACGCCTGGCGCAACGACCTGGAGAAAGAGCGCCTGGGCAAGTGGAACCTGACCGCCAAGACCACCATGAGCGTGGACGACTGGATCAAAGTGTTCGGTGAAGTCGGATACACCGGCGACTGGGATTGGTTCATCTGCGAATGACCCGCTCATGAAAGTAGCGGTGATCGGCGCCAACGGGTTCCTGGGGCGCGCCCTGACCGCGACGCTGGCGCGCGAGGGCATCCCCGCGATCCGCGCTTCCCATCACGGCGCCGCCGACATACCCCTCGATTTCGAAAAGCCGTTCGACGGCCCGGTCGCCGATATGGCCGGCGCCAGCCACGCCGTGATCTGCAGCGCCATCAGCAATATCGACCGCTGCTTCGAGCACCCGGCCGAGACCGGCCGGTTCAATGTCGCGCGTACGCAGGCCCTGATCGCGGCGCTGCACGCACGCGACATCGTGCCGGTATTCTGTTCCAGCGACGTGGTGTTCAGGGGCGACCGCGGCGCCTATGGCGAATATGAAGCGCGGGAGCCGACGACGGTTTATGGACAGCAAAAACGCGCGGTCGAGGACTATCTTCTGGCTGGCGCACGCCCGCATCTGATCGTGCGTCTGAGCAAGCTCTACAGCACAGATGAAACGGATACCTCGCCCATCCGCCAGACCATCGCGCGACTGCGCTCCGGGCAGCGGGTGCTGGCGGCGACGGATGCGATGATCTGCCCGACCAACGTCATGGACATCGCGCAAGGGATCGTGCGCCTGATGGCCGGCGGGGCGGCCGGTCCCTTCCACATGGGCCCGCCCCGGGACGGATGGTACACGCGCTATACCCTGGCGATGACCCTGGCCGCGCGCCTGAACGCCGAAAACCTGGTGGACGCTTGCCTGTCGGCGGACCTTCCGGTGAAGGATCCCCGCCCCCGGGATTGCTCGCTGCTCAACGACCGGCTGCGCGCGCAGACCGGCTGGCAGCCGCGTCCGTTCTCTGCCGATCTCGATACGGTGATGCCGCGCTAGAGCCGCGGCGGCGCATTCATATGAATGTGCACTTGTGCCGCCCCGGCCGGGGGAACGTGAAGCTGTTGGGCCGAGGCGCCGACGACAGGGGCGTCGGCTCCCGCCATCCCTGCGTATCGCTGCTTACGTCCGCGATCCGGTCGATCAGGGCGATAAGCTCCGGCGCTCCGTTCTTGTAGAGTTTGCAGCCGCGCATCGCGAGTTCCTTGAGCACCAGCTTGTTGAGATCCATATCGACATAGCGTTGCTGGTTGATGGTCTGGCCGCTTGCTGTCACCACGTTGATCGTCCGCGCGACATCCCGGTCCTTGAACAGGCAGTGGTCGACCATGTCCATGAGCGCCAATGGCACGTCAAAGGCCTCCGCTACCGCTGCCGGCCCCGACGGGCCGGAAAACATGAAACGCGCGCGGCTGATGGCATAGGCCTGCAGCATCGATGAGTCCGGCATGGCCGACAAATCGACGTAGCCTTTACGGGCGGGATACGGCGTCATGCCCGGGTGACCAAGGCGCACGACCTGCCCACCCAGCTTATCGAGAACATGCTCGACGCCGATCCGGAAGATAGCGGGGTCGCCGTCACGGAAGTTGACGACGGTGGGTTTCTCGTCGAAGCCCGGTTCGCGGCAGTGCATCGCGCAGAACCAGCTGTCCTTGGAAAGGCCGAGCTCCAGGAGTTGGGTCTCGCAGGCCTGCGCAATATCCGCGGGAAAGGTCAGATACGCGAACCGGTCCAGCAGGGCGAGATTGAAGGCCGCGGACATGGTCTCGGAAACGATCAAATGCTGCTCTTGCAGATTGGCCTCGAACCAGCCCTTGATGTGCTCCTGCGGCACCGGCGAGGAGCAGTTGATCAGTTCGAAACTCGGCAGCATTTCGCCGCGCGGCACCCTGAATTCATTGTGGATATTCGCGAGTTTCACCAGCTTTGACTTGAAAGCCATGTCGTCGCGGTAGAGCAGCGTGACGATCTTGTGGTCGAAGCAGTCGGCCACCGAATTGAGGAAAAACAGGCTCGACGCGAAATCCCCGAACGATCGGGCATTGATCTGCGCGAGGATCTTCATGGGGAAGTGCGGGCTTGCCCCAAGTTTCCCCATGTGACCGTACATCGCGTCGTTCCTTCCGCACACCGGACGCCAGGCGCGTCCGTCCGAATGAAGCTATACTTGGGTTTCTCGCGCGGATTCAAGTTGACCCTTCCCGGCCCATACTTGAGTTTTTGGGGCACTAAGGCTAAGAAAGCCTTGGCTATCCGTCCGCTGGATCAAGCCCGACAGAACGCCGCATGGCGCCTCCGGGCCGGAGCGCCCCGGAAGAGAGCGGGGGCCAAAATCAATCGGACCACACTCCCTTGGGCCGCTTTCAACCAGGAACGAGATGACTGAGAATTCTCCGCCGGTCACCGAAACGCTGCGCGCAAAAATCAAATCTCTCAGTGACTTAGGGGCAGTCTGCGCGGATGCCAGGGCGAAAGGCCTGCGGGTTGTGCATGCGCATGGCGTGTTCGACCTGCTCCATCTCGGCCACGTCCGCCATCTCGAGGCCGCCCGGAAGTTGGGCGATCTGCTGGTCGTCACCGTCACCGCCGACAGCTACGTCAACAAGGGGCCGGGCCGCCCGGTTTTTCTCGACGGCCTGCGCTGTGAAATGCTCGCCGCCCTGTCCTGCGTCTCCTATGTCGCCGTCAACAACAGCCCGTCCGCCGAGACCGCGCTCAAGGCCGTGCGCCCCACGATGTACGTGAAGGGGTCCGATTACGCCAACCCCGAGGACGACATCACCGGCAAGATCACCGCCGAACGCAAACTGGTGGAATCCCTCGGCGGACACATGGTGTTCACCAATGAGATCACGTTCAGCTCCTCTCACCTCACCAACAAGTACCTCAACCTTTACGAAAAGCCGCTGCAGGAACACCTGGAATACCTGCGTGGCCGGAACGCGCTCGATTACATCACCAAAAAATGCAACGAGGCGGCCAACCTCAAGGCGCTGATCATCGGCGACGCCATCATCGACGAATACAAATACGTCAAACCGTTGGGGCGCCCCTCGAAGGAACCCATTCTCGCGACCCAGTTCATCAACGGCGAAAAATTCGCGGGCGGCGTGATCGCGGCGGCCAACCACCTCGCGAGCTTCTGCAAATCGGTGGATGTCATCACCGCACTGGGATTCGAGAATACCGAAGAAGAGCTGATCCGCAGCACCTTGAAGGCGAATACCACCCTGCACGTGGTTTACCGGAAGGAAGGGCCCACCACCCTGAAAACCCGGTTCGTGGCCACCGGCTACGACATTCGCAAGCTGTTCGAAGTCTACTCCATGAACGATGCGCCCTTCGAAGGCGCCGAACTGAACGCACTCAACGCGCTGATCGAGGAGAAAATCGACAGCTACGACGTGGTTGTGGTCAACGACTTCGGCCATGGCCTGCTCGCCAAGTCCACCATCGACCTGTTGTGCAAGCGGGCCCGCTTCCTGGCCGTGAACACGCAGGCCAACAGCGGCAACTACGGCTACAACGTCATCACGCGTTATCCGCGCGCCGACTATATCTGCCTCGACACCAATGAAGCGCGCCTGGCGACCCGCGAAAACCACGTCGACATAAACCGGATCGTGTTCGAGCAGCTGCCGTCCATGGTGGCCTGCGAGAAGTTCATCGTGACTCTTGGCAAGCGCGGCGCCGTCGCGTGGGACAAAAAGGACGGCGCCACGGAGGTTCCCGCGCTCACCTCCACCATCGTCGACACCGTCGGCGCGGGCGATGCGTTCTTCGCCGTGACCGCGCCCTTCGCCGCGCTGGGCGTGCCCATGGCGATCCTGGCCTTCCTGGGCAATGCCGCTGGCGCCATCAAAGTCGGCATCGTCGGGCACCGCTCGTCGGTGGAACGGGTTCCGTTCCTGAAGTTCATCACCGCCTTGATGAAGTAAACGACACGAAATAGGCGGTGACTCGTTAAGGTCTTCGCGATAGCTTTTCGCGATGTCCGGTCGCGTCGAAAAATCAGTCAACCTATTGAAAAGAATGTAAAAATGGCCTCAAAAACCCGCAACGTGATGGTCACCGGCGGCGCCGGTTACGTGGGCGCGCGCCTGGTTCCGCGGCTGCTGGCGGAGGGCCACGGCGTCACCGTGCTCGACCTCTACATGTTCGGCGACGACGTGCTGGACGAGGTGAAGGACCACCCACGCCTGCGCCAGATCAAGGGCGACCTGCGCAACATCGAAACCGTGAAGCAGGCGCTCCAAGGCTGCGACACCGTCATCCACCTCGCCTGCATCTCCAACGACCCGTCATTCGAGCTCGACCCCACCCTCGGGCGCTCGATCAACTTCGATGCCTTCCGCCCGCTGGTTCAGGCCGCGAAGAAGGCCGGCGTCAACCGGTTCATCTATGCCTCGTCATCATCGGTCTACGGCGTGAAGGCCGATCAGAACGTCACCGAGGACTTGGCGCTCGAGCCGCTGACCGACTACTCCAAGTTCAAGGCCATGTGCGAGACCGTTCTGGAAGAAGAACGCGAACCCGGCTTTGTCACGCTGACCATTCGGCCCGCGACCGTGTGCGGCTATTCGCCGCGCCAGCGCCTGGACGTGATCGTCAACATCCTCACCAGCCATGCGGTCGTGAACGGCAAGATCAAGGTGTTCGGCGGCGCGCAGCTGCGCCCCAACCTGCACATCGAGGATATGGTCGACCTCTATCTGCTGTGCCTGCAGCTGCCGGACGAAAAGATCGACGGGCGCATTTTCAACGCCGGGTACGAGAACATCAAGGTCTCCGACCTGGCCGAGCGCGTGCGCGGGGTGGTGGGCGATGTGGCGGTGGAAGTGCTGCCGACGGACGATCCCCGCTCCTACCACGTATCGTCGGCGCTCATTCAGCGCGAGCTTGGCTTCCAGCCCAAGCACACGGTGGAAGAGGCCATCCGCGACCTGGTGAAGGCCTTCAAGGACGGCCGGCTGCCCAACGCCATGACCGACAAGCGCTACTACAACATCAAGACCATGCAGTCGATCAAGCTGACCTAGCCCGAAGCTGACCTAGCCCGCGGGCGTCTACGGCGTCAGCAGGACCGCGAGCTCCTCCGGCGAGCGCGTGGTCAGGAGATGATTGAGCCCCCGGTCGTCGTCAGCGGTTGTCACCGGCCTCAATTCCTCGCGCGGCGCCAACGAACGGCCTTTTTCGTCGATAAAGAAATAATTGTATCCGAGGGGCTTCGTCATCGCATTGATGAGGGCGCAGGCATCCTGATTGAACGTTTCAAGGATGATGTCGGGCTTTCTCTGCAGAAGGCTGGGCATTCCCTTGAAAACGCCGATCTCGGCCCCCTCGACATCGATCTTCATGACCGGCTTGCCTCCGGGGTCCATACCGGCCGTCACCGTGTCCAAGGAGGCGACCACCACGACCAGCTGCGTCAATTTGGCTGCGGGCACATCGTACCGGTTGGGCTTGAGCTGGCCACCCGACGAGATGTGCCCCGGGGCCTTCTGGAGCCACGCAAAATGAGAGAAACCCTCATCGGCGCCGACCGCCACGCGGCTGATATGCATGTTCTTCACGCCATTGGCGAGCATATTGACCTGGAGGCGTGCGAACCCATCCGGGTTTGGTTCGCACGAGATGATCGGCACGTCCTCACGCAGGGACGCGGCGATCAGGCTGTATTCGCCGCAGCGTGTGCCGATGTCGAAGATCGAGGTCGCGTCACGGACCAGCTTCGACCAGACGTAAGTCGAATGCGGCTCGTATTCCATGCCCAGCAGCTGAAATCCGCAGATGCCGCAGTCGCCATGGTTGGTGAACATGACGAACGGCGGGCAATTGAACTGCGTGATATCGACATAGCCGAACTGCAGTTCACCGCTGGCTTGCAGTGCCTCGATGTCCTTTTTTAGACGCATCTGGGTTCCGGGAACTAGAGCATGTTAGGCCGAAGTGGAAACCGGTTCGGCCGCTCAACATGCTACCAAACAAAAACCTAGAGTGTGTTTCCGATTCAAAGAATCGGAAACACACTCTAGGCCACGATCTTGGGCTTGCGCCGGCGATAGAGCTTTTCGATGTCGCGGTCGAGGGTGGCCGGGATCTCCGCCCGCAACCACGCCGGAGCCTGGGTGATGCCCGCCAGAACGAACATCTCGGGGAACTGGTTGGCCCGGTCGCGCCAGTAGGGCGATTCCTCGGCGAGCGTGATGAACCGGTCGCGGTAATGATCCGCCTTGGCGCGGTCGCCGGCACTGCGATAGGCGTGCGCCAGGGTCGCCGCCATGGAGGCGTCGTAGGGATAGCCGGCGTGGATCGATTCCAGCCAGTGGATGAGCTTGCTGAGATTGCCGCCCGGCTTGAAATTGAGATTGCGCAGGAAATTGCAAACGAAGTTGAAGGCGAACCAGATCTCCTTCTGCTGCTCGCGGTCCGGCACCACGTCCTCGGGCAGCGAGAACACATCCCAACCCGTGCGCAGCACCGGAGCGTTGGGATCGAAGTTATAGCCGAATTCGCCGCGATCGACCGCGCGCGCGGGGTTCAACAGCTTGGAGTAGCCCTCTTCTTCGGTGCGGCTGTCGCCCAGCGACTGGAACACCGAGAACATGTCGGTACCCTTGAGCGGCTGGCAGATATAGAAGCTGGACCAGTCGTATTCGAGCTCGCAGGCGAAATCGAAGCTGTCCATCATCTGGCCGAAGGTCTCGTTCGGGAAGCCGATGATGAAATTGGCGCTGACCAGAACCTCGGGATACTTGGCGAACAGCTTGCGCTTCACCCGCAGCTTGGGCTTGGTCGTGGGCTTCTTGATGACATGCAGCATCTCCTCGTTGCCGGATTCAATGCCGATCTTGAATGCCTTCAAGCCCGACTTGACCATCCACTCCATGACGTCGTCGTCGATGGCGACCGCGATCAGGCCGTTCTGCGCGGTCCATTCCAGGCCCGGCACCTGCTCGGCGATGCCCTTGAACAGTTCAACGGCGCGCTTCGGATCCCACAACAGGTCGTCATCCAGCCAATCGATGTAGCGGATGCCCTTTTCCTGGACCAGGAACTTGATCTCGTCGATGACGTTCTGGACCGTGCGCTGACGGATGCCGAAACCGTTGAAGTTGCGGACCGTGCAGAAGGTGCAGCGCGCGCGGCAGCCGCGATTGCTGAGCGCGGTCGCGAACGGCTTGTCGGAACCGACATAGCGGGAAAACGGCCCCAGCGAGCCGTAGCGGTTATAGCTGGCGATGTCGATCAGGTCGTAGACGCCGGTGATGTCGAAATCCATCGGCACTTCGCTGGGCGCGGTGCCGAATTCATAGACCTCGCCGTCGTGCAACACCGCCGCGCCCACGGGAATTTCGGCGGCGCTGCCGGCCAGGCAGTTGCGCAGCATGGCCGCGAACTGGGTTTCGCTTTCCTTACGGAAAACGATATCGCACAAGCCGTCGCGCAGGATTTCCTGGTAATCGTAGGTCGCTTGAACGCCACCGGTCATGACCGCGAGGTTCGGGAATTCCCGCCGGACGAAATCGCTCACTTCCTTGAAGCACGACTTGGTGGTGCCGAACATATAGGTGATGCCGACAATCGGCGCGGCGCAGCTGGTGATCGCTTCGCGCACCAGATCCTGCCAGACGAGATACTGGAAATTCTCGTCGTCGTTACTCAACCGCAGGAGTTCCTGGTTGAGGTCGATGAGATGGATCTTGATGTCGGGCGCGACTTCGCGCGCGGCCGCCGCGATGTAGAGCAGGCCCATCGGCGGGAAATTGAAGTAGCCGCCGCGCCGGGCCGTGTTCACGTCGAAGACGTTGCCGGGAACCAGCGGCGGCTGGATCAGGACCAGCTCACGCGGCCCGGCCAGGCGGAACTTCTCCATGAAGGCGCCCAATACGGCGCGGTGCGTATCGGCCTTCTTGTCGATTGTTGCCATGGCGGAACGGGGCATTGCGGTGGCTATCCTTCGGACTTAATGGTTATTAACCGTATCATATCTCTGTGGATACCGGGTCAAATTTCGCCCTTTTGGGCCGCGCGATAGACCGCCATTCCGGCATCGAACGACAGCCCCAGGGTCAGGCCGCCGTCCACCACCAAGGTCTGGCCGGTGATATACGCCGCCGCCTCCGAGCACAGAAAGACCGCCGCGTGACCGATATCGAGGCCGGTTCCCGCCCGCTTCAGCGGAATCACCCGGTCGGTGACCGCCTTGCTGGCCGGGTCGTCGGTGAATTTGGTGCCCTCGTCGCGGTCGACGATCCCGGGGCACAGGCAATTGACCCGGATGCCGCGCGGTCCCAATTCATGCGCGAGATAACGGGTCAGGTGCACGACCGCGGCCTTGGCGGCGTGATAACCGCACGAGCCATGGGAGATCGTGAACGCCACCACCGAGGCGATATTGAGCACCACGCCATGCCCGGAGCGCGCGAGATGCGGCAGTGTCGATGCGATCAGGTGCGTCGGCGACCGGAGCATGATGTCGTGCTCGATGTCCCAGGCCGCGAGGCTCTCGGGGAACGCCTTCCGGTTGCGGTCCATCGGGCGCACATTGTTGACGAGGATGTCGAGGCTGCCCAGCTGCGCCACGGTCGCGGCGACCGCCGCATCCGTTTCCTCCGCGCGCGTGACATCGGCTTTCGCGAAGATCGCCTTGCCGCCCTTGGCGGTAATCGCACGCGCGAGCGCTTCGCCGCGCTCGGCCTGAAGATCGATGAGCGCGACCGCGGCACCGGCCTCGGATAGCCGACGCGCCAGCACGGCGCCGATCCCTTGCGCCGCCCCGGTGATCAGCGCGACGCGGCCGTGCAGTCCAAAGACGGATTCGGTCATGATGGCTGCCTCGCCGGCCGGAGTTCGACGATCGTGGGCAGAACGCGGGCATCAAAGCTCAACACGTCCGCCACGGCCTTCGCCACATCCTCGGGGATGAGCTGCCAGGGCTGAACCCCGACGCCCGCGAATTCGGTCGCAACGATTCCGGGCAGGATGCTCGTGACCCGCACGCCGTGACGGCGCAGGTCGAGGGCCAGCGCTTCACTGAACCCGAGCAGGCCGAATTTCGATGCTGTATAGAAAATGCTCTGCGGATTGGGATTGCGGCTCGAGCGGCTGCCCATGTTCACGATATGCCCACCGCTCGCCTTGAGCGCCGGCAGCGCGGCGCGGCAGACGTTGAAGACACCCGTCAGGTTTGTGTCGATGGTGTCGTGCCATTGCTGGACCGTGAGATCCTCGAAGCTGCCGAGGTGACCGACGCCGGCATTGTTGATCACGATATCGAGACCACCCCAGGCGTTCACGGCCGCATCCACCATCGCGGTCACGTCGTCCAGGCTGCGCACGTCGCAACTCCGGCCCATGACCTTGGTCCTGTCGCCGCCGAGCCGCGCGACCGCGGACTCGACGTCCGTGCCATGGCGGGCGCAGACCATGACCCGCACCCCCAGATGCACCAGATGCGCGGCAATCGCGAAACCGATGCCGGTGCTGCCGCCGGTGACAATCGCCGCCTTCCCCGCGAAATCCATGATCTTCAGAGGCTCCTAATCGACCGTACGTGAGGCGGGCAACGGCGGGACATCCATGTTCTTGAGGAACTCCTCGCGGTCGATCAGCGGCTTGGCGTCTTCGATGGCGCGGCCGGCCTTGAGCATGGGAACGATGCGCTGATCGGGGCTGATATCGATGTTGATGAGCGCGGGACCGTCGGCGCTCAGCGCCTCGGCCACGCGCGCCTTCATGCCGCGATGGCCCATGATCGACACCGTCTTGAGGCCGAAGGCCTTGGCGATTTTCGCGTAGTCGGGATCCGGCATGCCGGTGTCGGCGCGCGAGGCGGCGTAGTGCGAGTCCAGCCAGTCGTCCTGGGTCTGCTGGATGATCCCGTAGCTGTGGTTGTTGAACACGAAGATTTTGATCGGCAGTTTGTGGTGGGCGATGGTGCCCAACTCGCCCATGTTGACCTGCATGCCGCCGTCGCCGATGAGGCACAGCACCCGGCGTTTGCCGCGCGCGAAACACGCGCCGATGCTGGCCGGGAGGGCATAGCCCATCGGCGTATTGTTGAACGCCGAGAATGCCCGCTGGCCTTCCTTGAAGGGAAAGCTCTGGAAGGTCTGGATCAGGTTGGCGCCGGTGTCCGTCACAAGGAGGTCGTCGGCGGCCGCTTCGGCCCCGAGCGCCTGGAGGAAAACATAGGGATTCACCGGGTTGTTCTGGCGCCGGTAGGACGGATCGCATGGCGGATACTGTTTGCGCCACTGGCGGATGCGGCGATGCCAGGGATCGATATTGCCGACCTCGATCCGGTTGGACATGCGCTCGATGACGCGAAAGAAGGTCCGCACGTCGGCGCGGATCGGAACGTCGATCTCCATGCCCTGGCGGGCGAATTTCCCCAACTCCCCGGCATCGATATCGACCACGATCTTGCGCGCGGCGCGCGCGAAGGTGCCGGCGGGCGTGCCGGTGGCGTGGGTATCGAGGCGCGAGCCGATCGAAAAGATCAGGTCGGCGTTCTGCACGGCGAAATTGCCGCGCCGGGTCGCGGTCACGCCGAAGCTGCCGACATTGAGGGGATCGTCGCTGGCGAACATGTCCATGGTTGCCCAGGTGGGCGCCACCGGAACCTGCAGGCGCCGCACGAGCTTCAAAGCCTCGGCTTCCATCCGGGCGATGCGGATGGCGTTGCCGAGCACGATCACCGGCCGTTTGGCCTTGGCGAGCAGCGCGAGCGCCCGCTCCACGGCGAGGCCCACCTCGCCCTCGTTCTCTTCCACGGCCGGCGGCGTGAAAGACGCAAGCGCGGCGGGATCGACATCCACGCGCTGGACGTCGTCGCAGATATCGATCAGCACCGGACCGGGCCGCCCCTCGCGCGCGAGGTAGAGGGCCTTCTCCAGCTCGAAGCGGATATTCTTGGCGTCGTCGACCAGCACCGCGTACTTGGTGATCGGCTTCACCATCTCGACGTGAGGCGCTTCCTGGAACCCCAACTGCCGCACGCCCGGGGCGTGGTGTTTGAGGCGGAAGGTGGAAACCTGCCCGGTCACGAAGATCGCGGGAACGCTGTCGTAATAGAGATTGGCGATGCCGGTCATCAAATTGGTGAAACCGGGGCCGGTGGTCGCGAACGCCGCGCCCAGGCCGTTGACTCGTGCATAGGCGTCCGCCGCCATCGCCGCGCCCTGTTCGCCCGCCGTGCAGACGTAGGCGATGTCGCTGCGCCGCGCGACGCTGTCGATGACATGCGCGATGGCGCCGCCGGTGACGACGAACACATGCTTGACGCCGTGCTCGGCGAGAAACGTCGCGACGTAATCGGAAACTTTCATGGCCGCGCAACCTCGGAAGGAGTCCTTGCGTCCGGAATCCAGTCGTTGAGTCTTCGCCGCAACTTATACATGTCACCGGTCTGGTGCAATTTGTCGGCCAGGCGCGCGTCGGTCCACGCATCGTGCGCGGCGCTGATATTGCGGCCACCGACCACCGATTTGGGCTGGCCGATGATCCAGTCGAGGCAGTCGATCACCCGGCCCACCTGAACGAACGCCCCGCTGTCCAATTTCTCCCGGGTCCGCGCCAAGGCCGCGCCCGCGCGTTCGCCGGCATCCAGGGTCTGGCGGTGGATCTTGGTGTCGACCCAGCCCGGCCCGACGATGACGATGCGGGCGTCCGGCAGTTCGGCGTCCAGCAGTTCGCACAGTTTGATCAAGCCGAGCTTGCCGACGAGTTCGGCCGAGAAATTGACCGGGGCGTCGTTCACGCCGGCGCCGGCGAACAGGATGATGACCGGACTTCCACTCCGGCGGCGGGTCGGCAGCAGCGCGTGGATCGTCCGCGCATGGCTGACCAGGTTCAATTCCACCGACGCCGCCCAGGCATCGATATCCGTCGTCTCGAACGGCCCGATCGGTTCGAGCGTCGCGGCCGCGAGCAGCGCCACGTCCCAATTGGCCGGGAGCCGCGCCCCCACCTGCTTGAGCGCGGCGGCGTCATCCAGATCGAGTTGCTGAAGAGCGGCGCCGGCGTCCACTAGCTCCCGGACCCGCGCGCCTTCCGTGCGATAAGTGCCGGACACCGCCCAGCCCCGTTCGAGCCAGCGGCGGGTGGCCGCGTGCGCGATGTCGCTCGATGCACCGATGACGACCACGGTCTTAGTCACGAGAAACGCTCCGCATCACCCTCGCCTCTCCGACCCGCCCGGGGCCGGCCTCAAGAATAGAGCTGCTTGGGTATGATAGGTTCGAGGGCCGTATAGAGGTCCGGCCGGTTATAGAGCTCGCGGAACGACTTCGGCCCGTCGTAATCCGGGAAGAACCGGGTGAATACGTTGATCGAATCCTGAATGGCCGCATCCAACTCGTCCATGGTCATGCCGACCATGCCCGCATACTTGCGGCGGCGTTGCTCGGTCGAGAAATTGATGCGGATCCAGTCGTAGGAACGGATCACGCCCAATTCGTACTGATTGAACTGCCCGGTGCGGAACAGGCCGACGGTACGCTTGATGACGCGGTTGATCTGATCGTGTTCCGTGAAGCCATGGTCGCGCGCCGCCGCGCGCATCAGCCGCGTGCCCACCAGCGGGGTAGCGATGGAGAACACGCTGTAGTCGATCTCGGGATGGGCCTCGGCGAATTCCAGCGTGGTCAGGATGTCCTCGCGCGTTTCGCCCGGCAGGCCGATGACGAACAAGCCCATCAGCTCCATGCCGAGCTTCTGCACCCACTTGGCGACGTTGCTGTGGTGCTCGACCGTCGAATGGATCTTGCCGACGACTTCCTTCAGCACGCGGTTGCTGCCGGTCTCGAACGGCGCGATCACGCGGTACATCCCGGTGTCGCGCATCGCCGACAAGGTATCCCAGTTCATCACCCAGAGGGGCATGCCCTGTCCGATGAACCAGTCGAACTTGAGGTTGCGCCGGGCGATTTCGTTGGTGAAGGTGAAGACGTCCGCTTCGTTATGGGCGAACAGATCGTCGAAGAAATGGATTTCCTTTATGCCTTGTTCCAGCGCCTGCTCGATCTCGGCGATGATCCGCTCGGGCGCCTTGCGGCGGTATTTCTGGCGCGGACCGCGCAAGTGGGACACGCTGCAGAACGCGCAGCGCAGAATGCAGCTGCGCGAACCCATGATGTCGCGGTAGTGCGGGCTTTTCTCGGGGTAGCGGATCTTGCCCTTCTCGAGGACGGTCGCGTAACCCTCGACGTGCGTGGCGTCCAGGATGCCGTAGGCCGGCATGGCGATGTCGGCCAGATCGACTTCGGGATATTTGTCGACCACCACCGGCTTGCCGTCCTGGCCGCGGTAGGCCACGCCCGGCACGCCCGACAGATCGCCGCCTCCGGCCAGGATTTCCAGCAGCTTGCCGACCGCGAGATCGACTTCGCCCCGGATGGAGTAGTCGCAGACGCCTTCGCCCACGGCCTTGCCGGG
>JAIBCD010000030.1 GCA_019694335.1 Rhodospirillaceae bacterium
AAGATCGTGCCGAGCCGCATCACGGCCGTGTCCGCCAAGAAGCAGCGCGAACTGGCCGTGGCCATCAAGCGCGCGCGCTTCCTGGGCCTGCTGCCTTACGTCGTCGCGATCTAAGGAGATCCGACGGCGGAGAACCGCATGACACGTCCAAGCACTCTCGCCGTCGGCGCTGGCGCCCTCGGCGGGGCGTTGCTGGCGGCCTTCTTCAAGGGCTCCATCCTGGGCATGTTGTTCGGTGCGATGTTGTCGCCGTTGCCGTTGGCCATGGCCGCCCTCGGGCTGGGGCCGATGTTCCTGCCCGTGGCGGTCGTGAGCGGCGCGGTGACGGTGACGGTGCTCACCGGTTCGGTGCTGATGGCGGCGATCTATCTCGTGATCGACGCCGCGCCGATCGCGGTCATCGCCCGGTTCGCCCGCGCCTCCGAAGGGGGCGAAAGGCCATCGGGCGAAGCGCTCGGTAAGGCGATCGCGGTCATGGCCGTGGGCGCCGTGCTGCTGGTGATCGCCGGTCTCCTGGGCATGGCCCAGGATGCCGGTGACGGTACGATCGAAGCTCTGCTGCGGTCGCGCCTGGATGAGATGCTCGCAGCTGCCCCAATTGGAAGTGGGGGGGCGGCGACGAGCGGAGGCGTTGATCTGGCGGCCGCGCGCGCGGAGATCGTGCGCCGAATCGCGGGCATCCTGCCCGGGGCCGCCGCCTGGAACTGGTCCTTGCGCGCGCTGATCAGCGCGGTGCTCGGGCAACTGATGCTGAAGCGCATGGGGATCGCGTTGATCGAAACGCCCCTCTACAAGCGCTTCGCGGCGCCGCTGTGGCCGCTGCTCCTGTTCGGGGGCGCTGCCTTGGCGGCGGTGACGATTGAGGGCGACGCCGGGTTCATTGCCGGCAATGCGGCGGTCGCGTTGTGTCTGGTTCCGGTGTTGCAAGGCCTCGCGGTGGTTCACACCATCGCCGGCCGGGTGAGTTATCCGCGCGTAGCCTTGGCGGTGTTTTATGTGAGTGCTTTGAGGTTTCCAGCCGTCGCGCTGATCGTGCTGGTGACCGTTGGTATGGTGGAACATTTTTTCGCGCTGCGCAGCCGCATCGAAGCTCCGCAGCCAGGAGGACAGTGATGGACGTGATTTTGTTGGAACGTATCGAGCGTTTGGGCCAGATGGGCGACGTGGTGCAGGTGCGCCCGGGTTTCGCCCGCAATTTCCTTTTCCCGCAGAAGAAGGCGCTGCGCGCCAATAAGGACAACAAGGCGTTCTTCGAATCGAAGCGCGCCGAACTCGAAGCGCTGAACGTGAAGCGCCGCGACGAGTCGCAGATTCTGGCCAAGAAGATGGACGGCACCAAGCTGATCATCGTCCGCCAGGCCGGAGAGGGTGGTCAATTGTACGGTTCGGTCACCGCCCGCGACGTCGGCGACGCGCTGATCGAGAAGGGCTTCGCGGTCGACCGCGCCGCCGTGATGTTGAACGCGCCGGTGAAGACCCTGGGCAGCTTCAAGACCTCGGTCCGCCTGCATCCGGAAGTGAAGGTGGATGTGGAATTCACCGTCGCCCGTTCGGTGGAAGAAGCCAACCTCGCCGCCGCGGCCGCCCTCCTGGAGCGCGCCGAGGATGCCGAGAAGCTCCTGGGCAGCGACGCCCCCGAAGCCGAAGAGACCCCCGCCGAACAGGCGTAAGTCTCTCTCCGGTTAAGTGTTTCCCGGCGCGGCTTTATCCAAAGCCGCGCCGGTTTGCTTATAGGCCCTACCGTCCGCGCCACCGCGCCCTATATTCCGCGGATACCTCAGGAGTCTTTCCATGGCAGACGCCCCCACCCAGATCCCCGTCACCGTGCTCACCGGCTATCTCGGCGCCGGCAAGACCACTTTGCTCAACCGGGTGCTGACCGAGAACCACGGCAAGAAATACGCCGTGATCGTCAACGAGTTCGGTGAGATCGGCATCGACAACGACCTGGTGGTGGGCGCGGATGAAGAAGTGTTCGAGATGAACAACGGCTGCATCTGCTGCACCGTGCGCGGCGACCTGATCCGCATCATCGGCGGCCTGATCAAGCGCAAGGATAAGTTCGACGCCATCCTGGTGGAAACCACCGGCCTCGCCGATCCGGCGCCGGTCGCGCAGACCTTCTTCACCGACGACGACGTCAAGAAGCGCACCCGTCTCGACAGCATTGTGACGGTGGTGGACGCGAAACACGTAGGCTTGCGCCTCGAGGACGCCGACGAAGCGGAGGAACAGATCGCCTTCGCCGATGTGATCCTGCTCAACAAGACCGACCTGGTGAGCAAGGAAGAGCTGGCCAGGATCGAAGACCGCATCAAGACCATCAACCCCTTCGCCAAGGTGCACCACACGGTGCGCAGCAATATCGCGCTCGACAAGATCCTCGACCGCGGCTCGTTCGACCTGAACCGCATCATCGGCCTCGACCCGGACTTCCTGGAAGGCGGCCACGATCACCACCATCACCACCACGACCATGCAAATCCGCTGCATGACGAAGAGATCCGCAGCCTGTCGGTGATGCTCGACAAGCCGGTCGATGCCGCCAAGTTCAGCGACTGGATCTCGGGCCTGTTGATGGCCGAGGGCCAGAACATCCTGCGCTCCAAAGGCATCCTGAACATGGACAAGTCCGACCAGCGCTATGTCTTCCAGGCCGTGCATATGGTCTCGGAAGGCAGTTTCACCGGCCCCTGGCCCGCCAAGGACAAGCGCAAGAGCCGCCTGGTGTTCATCGGCCGCAAGCTCAACGAAAAATCGCTCCGCGAAGGTTTCGCGGCCTGCGCCGCGTAGGGCGGCCGCCGTGGCCGAAAAAGGGGAAGCCGCAGGCAAGCGCCGCGCCAAGGTCGTCACGCGCAAGTACGACGCCTATGTGGTCGCGGCCCATGCCAATGGCCGGCTGTTCGGCGTCGGCTTCGGCGACGGCGCCGTGCGCCTGGTCGACAGCGAGAACATCGACGCCGATCCCACCACGATCGCGGCGCATGACGGCGCGGTGCTGAGCCTCGCGCCTGATATCAATCCCGGCTTTTTCCTGTCCGGCGGCGACGACGGCAAGGTGATGCGCTCCGGCCCGCCTTCCGTGAGTGAATTGATCGCCGAAGAGAAAGGCCGTTGGATCGACCACGTCACGGCGCACGCCGAGTCCGGCACCCGGGTCTATTCCGTGGGCAAGGAAGCCACCATCCTCGGCAAGAAGGGTACGCGGAAGCTCAAGCACCCGACCGCGGTCGGCGGCCTCGCCATCAACCCCAAAGGCAAGCGCCTCGCGGTCAGCCACTACAACGGCGTGAGCTTATGGTGGTTGGGCACCGAGGGCAGCGCCACCGTCCTGGAATGGAAAGGGTCGCACCTCAACCTCGCCTGGTCGCCGGATGGCGACTACGTGATCTCGATCATGCAGGAGAATTCCCTGCACGGCTGGCGGCTCTCGGACAACGAGCATATGCGCATGACCGGCTACGGCGCGAAAGTGCGCTCCATGGCCTTCACCAAGCGCGGGCATTTCCTCGCCACCGGCGGCGCGGACGCCATCATCTGCTGGCCGTTCACCGGCGGCGGCCCCATGGGCCGGGCGCCATTGGAATTCGGCTATGCCGGCGGCGCGCCGGTGACGGCCGTCGCCTCAAACCCCAAGCATGACGTTCTGGCCGCGGGCTTCGAGGACGGCACGGTACTGATCGGCCAGCCTGGACCGGCGACGCCGGCGTTGATCGTGATGGGTGAGAACAAGGCCGCCGTCACCGCCATGGCCTGGAACCCCGACGGCGACCGCCTGCTCGCAGGATGCGAGGACGGCACGCTGCACGTCGCGGATTTCCGGCTTTAGATTTTTGTCATCCTCGCCGCGAAGCGGCGAGGATGACAAAAATAAAGGCTTAGGACGCCGTAAACAGTATCCCCAGCATCACCACGCCGACGACGATGCGGTAAATCGCAAAGGCGCTGAAGTCGTGGGCGGAGATGTAGCGGAGCAGCCAGCGCACCGCCGCCAGCGCCACGATGAACGACACCACGAACCCCACCGCGATCACCGCCGCGCCATCGAGGCTCAAAGTCGCGCGGTTCTTGTAGAGATCGTAGACCGTGGCCGCGAACATGGTGGGGATCGCCAGGAAGAACGAGAATTCCGCCGCGGTCTTCCGGCCCACGCCCAGCAGAAGCGCGCCCATGATGGTGGCGCCCGAGCGCGACACGCCCGGCACCAGCGCCAGACACTGGAACACGCCGATGGACAGCGCCCGCAACGGTTTCATGGATTCGGTGCTGTGGACGGTGGCCGTGCGGGGGGTGCGCTCGATGATCAGGATGGCGATGCCGCCCACGATCAGACTGACCGACACCACCCACGGCGAGAACAGCACTTCCTTGATGAAATCATGCGCCACCACCCCGACGAGCGCGGCGGGAATGAAGGCCAGCGTGACGTTGAGGGTGAGGCGCTGCGCCGTGTGCTCGCGCGCGAGGCCGAGCACGGTGCGCCACAACAGGTCGCGGTAGACCCACACCACCGACAGGATCGCGCCCAGCTGAATCACGATCTCGAACAGCTTTCCGGGCGGGCCTTCGAAACCCAGGAGGTCTTCGACCAGGATCAGGTGGCCGGTGGAGGAAATCGGCAGGAATTCGGTGATGCCTTCCACCACGCCGAGGAAGGCCGCCATCAGCAAGCTTTGAAAATCCATGAGTCCTTGGTGTGTCCTTGGTGTGTCCCTGGTCCGATCCGCGAGGAGGCGCATCAGGGCAGAGACATCCGCGCTTGGCAAGATGTGGGGCAACGCGCGGAAAAAAGAAACCCGCCCCGGCGGATCACGCCGGGACGGGTTTCTGATCGCTAGGCGCTCCGGATGGAACGCTGAAAGCTTACTTCTTCGCCGGGCCCTTCTTGGCCATCGCGGCGTTGATGGTGTCGAGCTGCGTCTGCAGGTCGGTCTTCGCGGTGGTGCATTGATCCAGTTCGGCCTTCTGGGCTTTGCCCTCGGACTGGTACTGGGTCATGCGGGTCTTCCACTGATCGCGGTCCTTGGTGACTTCCTCCACCTTGATGCTCGCCGCTTCGAGCTTCTGGTTCACCGTGAACAGATAAATCCCCATACCGACGAGAATGAAGAAAGCGACGACGAGTACACGTGCCATTGTGAAACCTCCCCTAAGGCGTGCTGTAACGATCGCGTGCAAGCTGCGCTGAAACCGTAAGGGCCAAAGCCAGCACGGTCAACGTGCGCCCCTCCCCCGAAAGTCCCCAGCTCGTGGGCGACTATAACTGCTTAGTTCCGGTTATGGCGCGCAAAAACGTAACCGTCTACACGGATAAGTTATGGTAATTTCATTACAAATATCAGAGGTTTAGCCTCGGCGGCCGCATTCCGGCCGTCTGCGTCCCGGCGGACGGCTCTTATCCCCAGCAGATTTTTTTATCCACAAGGCCTGTGGTTTCCCCGCATGCCACGCCGCGATAGGGTCCGCCCATCATGGCTACACCCCTTCGCGTCACCGATCCCGCCGATCCCGCGGGCAATGGACTTCGCACCCCGCCCCATAACTACGAGGCGGAACGGGCCCTGCTCGGCGCGATCCTGATGAACAACCGCGCCTTCGAGCGCGTGTCGGAATTCCTGGCGGATGCGCATTTCGCCGACCCGGTGAACGGGCGGGTGTACCAAGCCTGCGCCAAGCTTATCGAACAGGGCCAGCAGGCCAATCCGGTCACCCTCAAGACCTACCTGGAGCGCGACGACCTGGTGGTGGCCGCCGGCGGCATGAAGTACCTGGCGACGCTCGTCGCCTCGGCCGTCACCATCATCAACGCCGGTGAGTACGGCCGGCTGATCTATGACCTGTTCCTGCGCCGCGAACTGATCGCCATCGGCGAGGATATGGTCAACGAGGCGTTCGACTCCAAGCCCGACGAGACCGCCAACGACCAGATCGAGACCTCGGAACACCGCCTGTTCGAACTCGCCTCGACCGGCGCCACCGATGGCGGCCTTAAGACCTTCAACAAGGCCCTGACCGACGCCATTGGCTTGGCTGAAGCCGCGCACCGCCGCGAAGGTGCCTTGGCCGGCGTCACCACCGGCCTGCGCGACCTCGACCGCAAGCTGGGTGGCCTGCACAAATCCGACCTGATCATCCTCGCCGGCCGTCCTTCCATGGGAAAATCCGCGCTGGCCACCACCATCGCCGTCAATGCCGCGCGTTATTTCAAAACCACCGACCGCGCCGAGGACCGTGGCAAGCAGGTGGTGTTCTTCTCGCTCGAAATGTCCGCCGAGCAGCTCGCCACGCGCGTTCTCGCCGAGCAGGCCCGCATCAACAGCCATCTGATCCGCAGCGGCGGCCTGTCCAACGACGATTTCAGCCGCATGGTCGTGGCCTCGCAAGACCTCGAACAGCTGCCGCTCTACTTCGACGATACGCCGGCGGTGACTGTGTCCACCATCCGCACCCGTTGCCGCCGCCTGGCGCGCAAGAAGGCCCCCGGCGCGGAAGCCGCCAGCGGCCTCGGCCTGATCGTGATCGACTATCTGCAGCTGATCGCGCCGCCGCGCGGCGAACGCAGCGAGAACCGCGTGCAGGAAATCTCGGGCATCACCCGCGGCCTCAAGGCGCTGGCGAAAGACCTTGGCGTGCCGGTGCTGGCGCTGTCGCAGCTCTCGCGTGCGGTCGAACAACGCGAAGACAAGCGGCCGCAACTCTCGGATTTGCGCGAGTCCGGAACCATCGAGCAGGACTCGGACGTCGTCATGTTCGTATACCGCGAACAGTATTACCTGGAGCGCGCGGAGCCCGTGCAGAAGCCCGACGAAATGGGCGACAAATTCCATGAGCGCCATCTGAAATGGCAGGAGCGTTGCGAGTTGGCGTTCAATGTCGCGGAAGCGATCGTCGCCAAACAGCGTCACGGTCCGATCGGTTCGGTGAAGCTGCACTTTGAAGCGGACTTTACCCACTTCAGCGATCACGTTGACGCGGATCACTTGCCTTCCGGATTTGACGAGTAACGTCGCGGCCGACACATCCGGCGCTCCCGCGCGAGAAAGCGCCGCTGATTCCTGCTGAGGCTTCGCACATGGCCTGGCGCGACATCCTGAACGCCGTCAAAGTCTCGTTGGCGGGGCCTGACGGTTGCACGATGTGCGCAATGGCCTTTGCGTTGCGCATGGCCGCCCGATGCCTGCCGATACAGGGCGACGGCCGCGCTGCCCCACGAGCGCCCATGTGCCACGCCATCGCCCACCGCCCATCGCGCCCCGCGGATGGTCGGCGTAAAAAACGCGGCAAAGACAAGAACTTAAGTCTGTCTCCGGGTCGCAGAATCGGGGACAGACTTAAGTTTACGCGCATGGTAAATGGGCGCTCATGGCTGGGCTTCTTTCTTCCCCTCAGGATCGCGCGGGCGCCGTCCTATCCATCGATCTCGCCGCGCTCACGGAAAACTGGCGCATTTTGAAGCGCCGCTGCGCAGCCAAAGACACCGGCGCGGTGGTCAAGGCCGACGGCTATGGCACGGGCGCGGTCCAGGCCGCCGCGGCGCTGAAGAGCGCCGGCTGCGCGACCTTCTATGTCGCCCACCTCGATGAAGGCATCGCGGTACGCGGCGCGGTCGGCGCGGGCCCGCGCGTGGTCGTGATGCACGGCCCCAACCGGGGCACCGAGCGCGATTTCGCCGCCCTCAAGCTGATTCCCGTGCTCAACACGCCGGAGCAGATCGCGGGCTGGCGCAAATACGCGGAAACCGCCGATATCCTCTCGGAATCGCTGGTGCATGTGGATACCGGCATGAACCGGCTGGGCCTCACGCGCAAGGAGTTCGACGCTCATATCGCGGACGGCGGTTTCAATGGCCTGCATCCGCTGGCGCTCATGAGCCACCTCGCCTGCTCTGAGGAAGCCAAGCACCCGCTCAATGAGGCGCAGCGCAAGGCGTTCGCCGAGGTGCTGAGCATCTTCAGAACCAGATTCCCCGACGCCAAGGCCTCGTTCACCAACTCCTCGGGAATCTTCCTGGATCCCGCATATCACTATGACTACGCCCGGCCGGGGGTCGCGCTGTACGGCGTGAACCCGACGCCGGACGTCCCCAACCCCATGCTGCCGGTGGTGCGCCTGTTCGCCAAAATCATTCAGGTGCGGCGCGTTGACCGGGCCACGACGGTTGGATATGGTGCCACCGCCGCGGTCCCAGAAGGCACCAAATTGGCAACAGTATCAATAGGTTATGCAGACGGCATTCCGCGTTCCTGGGGGGCCGGCGGAGCGGGCTTCGTCGATGGCATTCGCTGCCCGGTGAAGGGCCGGGTTTCCATGGACCTGGTGATCTTCGACGTCTCCAACGTGCCTGACTCCGGGCTGCATCCCGGTGCATTGATGGAGATCATCGGCAGCCATTCCACGGTCGACGATGTCGCCACCGCCGCGGGCACCATCGGCTACGAGATCCTGACCTCGCTCGGCGCGCGCTATCACCGTCATTACTTGCCCGCACCCACTCCGATCAAAAAGCCCTGATGCATTTCCTGAGCCTCATCGGCGGCGTTGTCCTGACCTTCCTGGGCCATCTCGGGCGGCTCACCATTTTCGCCGGCACGTCGTTGTCCCACTGCCTGCGCCCGCCGTTCTACTGGCGGCGGGTCGCGAGCCAGATGGTCGACATCGGCTACTTCTCGCTGCCGGTGGTCGGCCTGACCGCGATCTTCTCCGGCATGGTGCTGGCGCTGCAGAGCTATACCGGCTTCGCGCGCTTCTCCGCCGGCAGTGAAACCGCGGTCGCCAACGTGGTGGTGGTGTCGCTGACCCGCGAACTGGGGCCGGTGCTTGCAGGATTGATGGTGGCGGGGCGCATCGGCGCCTCCATGGCCGCCGAAATCGGAACCATGCGCGTGACCGAACAGATCGATGCGCTCACCACGCTGTCCACCAATCCGTTCAAATATCTGGTGGTGCCGCGCCTGATCGCGGGCCTGCTGATGCTGCCGGTGCTGGTGCTGGTGGCCGACATCATCGGCGTGTTCGGCGGCTTCCTGGTGAGCGTCTACAAGCTTGGCTTCAACGCCGCGTCCTATATCAACAACAGCTACGACTTTATGCAGGCCTTCGACGTGATCTCCGGCCTGATCAAGGCCAGCGCCTTCGGGTTCGTGATCGCGCTGATGGGTTGCTACAACGGCTACTACTCCAAGGGCGGCGCGCAAGGCGTGGGCGCGGCCACCACCAACGCCGTGGTATCGTCGTCGATCCTGATCCTGACGCTCAATTACATCATCACCGAACTCTTCTTCGGCACATGACCGCCAAGATTTCCCTCACCGATGTACGTAAGTCGTTCGGGCCGAAGAAAGTCCTGGACGGCATCACTCTCGATATCGCGCCCAAGGAATCGGTGGTGGTGATCGGCGGTTCGGGCACCGGCAAGTCGGTGCTGTTGAAATGCGTGCTCGGCATCCTGCTCGCGGATTTCGGCGCGATCAAAGTCGACGGTGAGGAAGTCGCGCAGGTTCCGGCCTCTGACCGGGACGCGGTGAACCGCAAGTTCGGCATGCTGTTCCAGGGCTCGGCGTTATTCGACAGTTTGCCGGTGTGGGAGAACGTGGCCTTCGGCCTGTTGCAGCGCGAGCATCTGTCCCGCGCCGAAGCCAAGGACCGCGCGGTCGCGACCCTCGCGAAGGTCGGGCTCGGTTCCGACGTGGCGATGCTGTCGCCGGCGGAATTGTCGGGTGGCATGCAGAAGCGCGTGGGTCTCGCGCGCGCCATCGCCGGCGAGCCCGAGATCGTGTTCTTCGACGAACCCACCACCGGCCTCGATCCGATCATGGCCGACGTGATCAACGACCTGATCGTCGCCTGTGTGCGCAAACAGGGCATCACCGCGCTGTCCATCACCCACGACATGCATTCGGCGCGCAAGATCGCCGACCGCATCTGCATGCTCTACCAGGGCAAGCTGATTTGGGTCGGCCCTTCGTCCGAAGTCGAGAACAGCGGCAATCCCTATGTCGACCAGTTCGTGCACGGCGCCGCGGAAGGCCCTATCAAGATGCAGGTGCATCGCTAGTGGCTAAAGCGCAGAAATCCTTCGTCTGCCAGAACTGCGGCAACACCACCACGCGCTGGGCCGGCAAATGCGACGCCTGCGGCGAGTGGAATACGATCATCGAGGAAGCGCCGCGCGAGAACCTGCCCAAGGGCGTGTCCGGCGGCAAGGGCGGCCGCAAGATCGAGTTCGTCGATCTGAAAGGCGCGAGCGCGCCGCCGCCGCGCCGCTCCACCACCATCGCCGAGTTGGACCGTGTCTGCGGCGGCGGCCTGGTGGCGGGCTCGGTGATCCTGGTCGGCGGCGATCCCGGCATCGGCAAGTCCACGTTGCTGCTGCAAGCCACCGGCCTGCTGGCGGCGAATTCCGTGTGCGTCTACGTCACCGGTGAAGAAGCCGTGGATCAGGTGCGTCTGCGCGCGCAGCGCCTCGGCCTCGGCGACGCCAAGGTGGCGCTCGCCAGCGCCACCAATGTGCGCGACATCGTCGCCAGCCTTGAAGCGGGTGCGGCGCCCGACGTGGTGGTGATCGATTCCATCCAGACCATGTTCTCGGATTCGACCGATTCCGCGCCCGGCACCGTCACCCAAGTGCGCACCTGCGCCCATGAACTGGTGCGGGTTGCAAAGAAGCGGGGATTCACGCTGTTCCTGGTAGGCCATGTCACCAAGGAAGGCACCCTGGCCGGTCCCCGCGTGCTCGAGCACATGGTCGACACGGTGCTGTATTTCGAAGGCGAACGCGGCCACCAGTTCCGCATCCTGCGCGCGGTCAAGAACCGCTTCGGCGCGACGGACGAGATCGGCGTGTTCGAAATGACCGACGCTGGGTTGAAGGAAGTGCTCAATCCCTCCGCCTTATTCCTGGCGGAAAGGCGCGGCAATGTGAGCGGCAGCTGTGTGTTCGCGGGCCTCGAAGGCTCCCGGCCGGTTCTTGTGGAAATTCAGGCCCTTGTGGCCCCCACCAGTCCAGGCCAGGCCAGGCGGGCGGTGGTGGGTTGGGATAGCGCAAGGCTGGGCATGATTGTGGCGGTGCTGGAAGCCCGGTGCGGCCTTGCCTTTGGCAGTACCGATATATATCTGAACGTCGCTGGCGGGCTTCGGATTCAGGAGCCGGCGGCGGACCTGGCGGTGGCCGCCGCCCTGGTCTCGGCCTTGACCGGCAACCCCGTGCCTGCGGGCGCCGTGGTGTTCGGCGAGATCGGCCTGTCGGGAGAAGTGCGCGCGGTATCGCAGCGCGACCTCCGGCTGAAGGAAGCGGCCAAGCTGGGGTTCCAGCAGGCCTGGATTCCCAGGCCACCGAGAACCGACAAGGCGCCCCGCGCCAGCGAAACGAAAAGCGGCTTTGCGATAAAGGACATCGGACACGTGCAGGACGTGGTCAGCCAGTTCACCGCTGCCAAAGAGAAACGCTCGTGATCGAGGGCCTGCCCATCAACGGCCTCGACCTCGCGGTCTGCGCGGTGCTGTTGATCTCGGCCCTGCTCGCCTTCATTCGCGGATTTGTGCACGAGGTTTTGTCGGTGGCCGCCTGGGCCGGCGCGCTGGCCGCCGCCACCTATGGCCTGCCTTACGCGCGCCCTTTCGCCCACAAGATCATCCCGTTCGGCTGGGCGGCGGACGCCGCCGCCGCGACCGTGATCTTCCTGGTGGTGCTGGTGGTGCTGGGCATGATGAGCCACGCGGTCGCCATGCGCATCCAGAAAAGCGCGCTCAACAACCTCGACCGCACCTTGGGCTTCGTCTTCGGCCTGGCGCGCGCGGTTCTGATCCTGGGCGTGGGCCTGATCGTGGTGGATTGGCTCACCGACCGCGATCGCCCCACCTGGGTGCGCACCGCCAAGACCCTGCCGATCATCGAAAGCGCCGCCGGCGGCATCAAGACCCTGGTGCCCGCGTCCTTCATGGCGCCGTCCGAACTGGCGCGCGAGGCCGCCAAGAAGGCCAGCGCCGCCACCGACGCCAAGAAAGCCTTCGAGCGCCTGGCCACGCCCGCCGCGGCGGCCGAAAAAGACGACAAAGCCGGTTCCCCGAAGGAAACCACCTATCAAAACAACGTGCGGCAGGATATGGAACGCTTGCTCCGGAGCACCGGCGAGGCCGAGACTCCGAAGGCCTCCGAAAGCCCGCCCCATGAGTAAACATCCCGTGCGTAAATCTCCCGTGCGTAAGGATCCCATGGCCACGACTCACCCTTTTGAGCCGGAAGATGGCGACCATCTCAAAGAAGAGTGCGGAGTCTTCGGCATTATTGGCGACCGCGAAGCCGGCACCCAGACCGCGCTCGGGCTTCACGCCCTGCAACATCGCGGCCAGGAAGCCGCGGGCATGGTCACCTTCGACGGCGTCCAGTTCAACAGCCACCGCGGCATGGGCCAGGTGGCCGAGAACTTCGGCTCCGAAACGGTGATGGAGCGCCTCAAGGGCGACATGGCCATCGGCCACACCCGTTACGCCACCACCGGCGGCACCATCCTGCGCAATGTACAGCCCCTGTTCGCCGAACTCGATTCCGGCGGTTTCGCCATCGCCCACAACGGCAACCTCACCAATGCGCTGACCCTGCGCCAGGAACTGAAAAAGCGCGGCTGCCTGTTTCAGTCCACCTCGGACACGGAAGTGGTCATCCACCTGATGGCGATCAGCGACGAAACCACCTTCGAGGACCGGCTGGTGGATGCGCTGCGCCAGGTGGAAGGCGCCTATTCCTTCGTCTGCCTCACGCCCAACGCGGTGATCGGCGCGCGCGACCCCCTGGGCGTGCGCCCCTTGGTGCTGGGCCGCCTCGACAACGCCTGGATCCTGTGTTCGGAAAGCTGCGCGCTCGACATCATCGGCGGCGAGTTCGTGCGTGACGTGGAGCCCGGCGAAGTGGTGATCCTGTCGCGCAATGGCGCGGTGCGCAGCCTGAAGCCGTTCCCCAAGCAGCATCCGCGCTTCTGCATTTTCGAATATATCTACTTCGCCCGCCCCGACACGGTCAGCGAAGGCCACAGCGTGTACGAGGTGCGCAAGAGCATCGGCGCGCAGCTGGCCAAGGAAAGCCCGGTGGATGCCGACATCATCGTGCCTGTGCCGGATTCGGGCGTCGCCGCCGCGCTGGGATATTCGGCGGTCTCCGGCGTGCCGTTCGAGATGGGCATCATCCGCAGCCACTACGTCGGCCGCACCTTCATCCAGCCCACCGCGCAGAGCCGCCATTCGGGCGTGCGCCGCAAGCACAACCCCAACCGCGCCGTGCTGGAAGGCAAGCGCGTGGTACTGGTGGACGATTCCATCGTGCGCGGCACCACCTCCAAGAAGATCGTCGAGATGGTGCGCCAGGCGGGTGCCACCGAGGTGCATATGCGCATCTCCTCGCCGCCCACCGCGCATCCGTGTTTCTTCGGCATCGACACGCCCGACTACGACAACCTGCTGGCCGCGCAACACGACCTGGCCGGCATGGCGCGCCTGCTCGGCGTCGATAGCCTGGCGTTCATTTCCCTCGACGGGCTTTATAAGGCCCTGGGCGAAGGTGGGCGTAACGCCGCGCATCCGCAGTTCTGCGACGCCTGCTTCACCGGCGCTTACCCGCTGCCATTGACCGACCGCCAGGCCGGCAGCCAGCCCAAGCAGCTCTCGCTGCTCAACGAACCGGTTTAAACCCGATGACATCGCAACGTCTCGCCGGGCGCATCGCGCTCGTGACCGGAGCCTCGCGCGGGATCGGCCGGGCTGTCGCATTGAGATTTGCCCAGGAAGGCGCCCACGTCATCGCCTTCGCCCGCACGCAAGGCGGCCTCGAGGAACTCGACGACGAGATCTTCAAGCTGACCGGCGCCCGCGCCACCCTGGTGGCCGAGGACATCACCAAATTCGAGAAGATCGACCAGACCGGCGGCGCGATTTTCCAGCGCTGGGGCAAGCTCGACATCCTGGTGGCCGCCGCCGGTGCCTTGGGCCAGCTTTCGCCCATGCCGGTCTATACGCCGAAGATGTGGGACAATGTGATGGCGGTGAACCTGACCGCCAACTGGCGCCTGATCCGCTCGCTCGATCCCCTGCTACGCCAGTCGGATGCGGGCCGCGCGATCTTCGTCACCTCCGGCGTCGCGCACGACGCGCGGATGTACTGGGGGCCTTACGCCGTCTCCAAGGCGGGCCTGGAGCAGATGGTGCGGATCTATGCCGCCGAAGTCGGCCACACCAAGCTCAAGGTCAATATCGTCGACCCCGGCCGGGTGCGGACCAAGATGCGCGCCGCGGCGTTCCCGGGCGAAGACCCGAACACCCTGCCCACGCCCGAATCCATCACCGGAACGTTCGTGGACCTCGCCGCCGCCGATTGCGCGCATAACGGCGCGCTGGTGAAGGCGTACTAGCGCCTTATTGGCGCGCGCGATTCCTTTAGCCGCGCCCGCGGCGCGATTCGCCCCACGAACACGCTGTGACATCGGAGAAATTGTGGCGCAGGCCCCGATCCGCGGCGGTACTTAGCGGTTGGGGGATGCCGCCGGCGATGGAGGAGCAAGGCCCGGTCGATGACCGTGACGACTCTCTCCTATTTGTCGTCGTCGAACGGGTTCTTCGGCTTGCGCAGATAGATGCGGATCGGCACGCCGTCCATGTCGAAGGTGTCGCGGATGCCGTTGGCCAGATAGCGCATATAGGCATCGGGCAGATCGCCGGGCCGGGTGGAGAACATCACGAAGGTCGGCGGCCGGGTCTTGGGCTGGGTCATGTAGCGCAGCTTGATGCGCTGCTTGAGCGACGACAGCGGCGTCGGATGCGCCCGGGTCGCCGCCGCCAGCCAGCGGTTGAGCGCCGCGGTGGGAATGTGTTTGTTCCAGGTTTCGTGCACCTTGAACACGGCGTCCATCAGGTCTTCCACGCGCTGCCCGGTTTTGCCGGAAATGGTCACCACCGGCACGCCGCGCGCCTGGGCGAGCGAATCTTCCAGGCGCTGCTTCACCGTTTCCAGCACCGTGCGCTTTTCCTTGACCGCGTCCCACTTGTTGACGGCGATCACCAGCGCGCGGCCTTCATCGACCACATGGCGGGCGATGGTCAGTTCCTGGGTCTCGAGCGGCGCCGAGGCGTCGACCACCAGCACCACCACCTCGGCCATGCGGATGGTGCCGAAGGTTTCGCCGACCGAGAGTTTTTCGACCGCGTCGGTCACCTTGGCGCGCTTGCGCACACCGGCGGTATCTACGAGGCGGATTTTCCGTCCGCCGTATTCCCAGTCCACCGGGATGGAATCGCGTGTCACGCCGGGCTCGGGCCCGGTGAGCAGGCGGTCCTCGCCAATCAGGCGATTGCAAAGAGTGGACTTGCCGGTGTTGGGCCGTCCGACGATGGCGAGTTGCAGCGGCCGGGCCTTCGCGGCAGCCGCGGCGGCGGCGCCGGCCGCATCCACCTTGTCGGCGTCCATTTCGTCGAACAGCGCGCCGTCGGTGTCCACTTCCTCGGGGAACGCGTCTTCCTCGACCGGGTCGCCAGTCCCTTCCGGGGCGAACGGCAACAGCGCTTCATAGAGCGCATCGAGGCCCTGGCCGTGCTCGGCCGAGATCGCGACCGGTTCGCCAAGGCCGAGGGAATAGGCCTCCAGCACCGCGCCTTGGGTGTTCTTCGCCTCGGTCTTGTTGGCGACCAGGATCACGGGCGTGTTCGAGCGGCGCACCAGTTCGGCGAAATGCGCGTCCAGCGGCATCACGCCGGCGCGCGCATCGATCACCAGGAGGGCCACGTCGGCTTCGGCGATAGCCTTCTCGGTCTGGCCGCGCATGCGGCCTTCCATCGTATCCTCGGCCCCGTCCTCGAAGCCGGCGGTGTCGATGACACGGAATTCCAGCGGCCCGAGCTGGGCGTTTCCGTACCGGCGGTCACGCGTCACCCCGGGGCGATCATGCACCAGCGCCTCGCGCCGGCCGACCAGGCGGTTGAATAGCGTCGACTTGCCGACATTGGGGCGGCCGACGATGGCGACGGTCATGTCGCCGCCGGTGCTGGCCCTGGCGCTGCGCGACGAACGCTTGCGCTGCACCACATCCGTGTTGGTGTAGCGCTGCCGGGTTTTCTTGTGGGAGATATTGCGCGCCATATTCCTATCCTTGCCGCTGGCCGGAGGCCGGCAATCTTCAAGTGGCGCGCTTCGCGCGACCGCGAGCGGCGATTCCTACCGATACGCCGCGAGCTGGCCGTCGTCGTCGAGCAGGAACATGGTGCTGTTGGCGAACACCGGCGTCAGGCTCGCCGCGCTGTCCAGTTCCACCTTGCCCAGCACTTCGCCGGAATAAGGCGACAGCGACAGGGCTTCGCCGTTCGAGCCCACCAGGATCAGGCGGTCGGAGGCAAGCGCAGGGCCCGCCCACACGATGCGGTTCTTCTTGCGCTTCTCGTTGCCGAAGGCCGGCAGCTGCGTCACCCACACGATGCGCCCGGTGCGGGCGTCGACGCAGATGGCTTCGCTGTCGATGGACACGGCATAGAGGAAATCGCCCGCGACCCACGGCTCATGGATGCCGGCCACCGGCACTTCCCACAGGCGCGATCCGGTGCGCAGGTCGATCGCCACCATCACACCCGACTGGCCGACGGCGTAGACGCGGCCTTTGTCGATCACGGGGCGGCCCGCAATGTCGGGCAGGCTCGCGGCGGCCTCGGTACGGCGCGTGGCGACCACGTTTTCCAGCCACAACTGGGTGCCGGAATCGGTGCGCAGCGCCACCAGCTCGCCGGTGGTCAGCGCGGCGACCACCACGCCGCCGTCCACGGCCGGCGCGGTGCCGCCCAGGATCACGGTCGGGGTCGAGGCGCCGGAATAAGTCCACAATTTGCGACCGTCGTTGGCGGCGAGCGCCACAACCTGGTTTTCCAGCGTGATCACGAACACGCGGCCGCCGTTGACGGTGGGCGCGGAACGGATCGGCGTGTCAACGCTGGTGCGCCACAGTTCCTTGCCGGTGCCGGCGTCGAACGCCACCACTTCGGCCGCGCCGGTCGTGGCGAAGAGCTTGCCCGCGTCCACCGACAGCGCGCCGCCGAGGAAGCGGGTGGGACCGCTCTTCCAGGGCAGGAAGGTGAAGCTGGACTGCTTGGACTTGGGCGCGGTGATCGCGTGCCACAGGCGCTTACCGGTCTTGGAATCGAACGAGGTGATTTCGCCGTCGGAATCCATGGTGAAGATCTTGCCGTCGGCGACGATCGGCTCGGCGAACACATGGTTGCGCAGGTTCGTGCCTTCGCCGATGCCGGTCTCCCACACCTTCTTGGGTGCGTCGGCCATCACCAGGTGGTGCATGGCGTGGTGCGAGAAGCCGCCGGCGCCGGGCCAGGCCGGGGTATCGAGCGGCTGCGGCAGGATGATGCGGATGTCCGTGGCCTCGAGGCTGGGACGCAGCTGGCGCTCCATCGCAAGCACCGAAATGCGCGTGCCGGGCAGAACCTTCTTGCTGTCCTTGCCGCTGAACAGGTCGGTCATGGTGTCGCAAGCCGTGAGACCGGCAGCGAGCACGATCATCGAAGCGGTCAGGGCGATACGGCGGACAACCGGGGTCATGTGATGAACCTTGAACGGATTATTTCTTGGCGGGTTGGGCTGCAGCCGGAGCCTTCACAGGTACCGGAGCATCGGCGGCGGGAGGAGGCGCCGCATCCGCGGGCTTGTACATGGCGGCGAGGTCGGTGGCGCGCTGGCGCACGCCGCTGGGCGCGGCCGGATCGCCCAGGATGCGCTGCACGAGCTCGTAAGCGTGTTTGGTATTGCCCTGCTTGGCGGCCAGCAGCGCCGACATCTCGAGGGCCGAGTAACTGAACGAATTGTCGGAATTGGTCACCGGCGCCAGGGCCGCTTCCAGGGTCTTGGGGTCGGCGCTGTCCAGGCTGTGCACCGCGCGCAACACCGTGGCGAGGTCGCGGAACGCCGGGTCGGCGTTGGTGTCGGCGGAAATCTCGCCGTAAATCTTCACCGCGCCGGCTTCGTCCTTCTTCTGCAGCAGCGCCGCGGCCTCGCCGAGGCGCGACAGCACGCTATAGCCACCGGCGAAGCGGCGGCCCTTGAGGGCGGTAAAGCCCTTGATCGCCGCGTCCGATTCACCGGCGTCGAGTTGCTTGGCGGCCTTGTCGTAGGCGAGCGCGATCTCGGCCCGTTCCTTGTTCTCGTACTGACGGAACACCTGGAAGCCGAGCACACCGAGCACCAGCGCGACGGCGAACACCAGCATCGCGCCGCTGTATCTTTTCCAGATCTTGGAAAGTTCTTCCTCGCGGATATCGGATTCGATCTCCGACATCAGGCCTTCCAACTCGTGGTCGACCTTTTCGGCGGGGACGGTGTCGGGGGTCTTCTTAGCCAAGGCGCCGGTCCTTCTCGCGGGGATATCCGAGGCCGGGAAGCTCCCGAAACGGGAGCCCCAGCCAGAGGGGCCGCACCATAAAGAACCGCCCGCCCGGTGGCAATTCAAAGCGCGCCCCTCACGGGTGATTTTCGAGGCTTAAAACCCTGGATTTACAATGACCTGACAGCCTCGTCAGGGTTCGCCGTCGAGGCCAGGGCCAGGGCGCCGGGTTTAGGCTTTGTTAACCCCCTCCCGGCAGAGTCCGGCTCTTGGTGCCCGAAGGCCCCGCGCCGTAAAGGAAATGCCATGGTTGCCCGCTTTGCCCACTCTAGACTCGGTTACGTGACCGGCCTGGTCGGCCTCTATGCCGTGGGGATCGCGATCACCGCGCTGGCCTTGTGGAGCTGCACCACCGAGCCCGACCGCATCTACACCCAGGCTTTCGGCTACCAGTGCTACAACGCCGACACCAGCCTGGGGGACACGCTCTGCAAGAACCGCCCCGCCGGCCGCGGACAGGCCGCCGTCAGCCGCTATTGCTACAAGACGATCGCCGACGCCAACTGCTTTGATCGCCCTGACGTAGACCGCAAAAACCAGGCTCTGGGCTCCTCTGGGTACTAGCGAGTTCCTTGAACCGCAGGCTGGGTTCTGAAACACTACCGTCATGCGTCCGGGTGTTTCAGTTTAGGGGTCGCCGTTGGGGAACTTCATCGTTCGCCTCCAGGATTACCGTCAAGCTGGGCGCAAACCCCCGAGCCTCTTCTTCACCCGCGCCGAACTCTCCCGCCTTCTGGGCCTTTACGCCACCCGCGTCATCAAGGGCGAATGGCGCGATTACGCCATCTCCTCCTCGCCGGAGTCCGCGAGCTTCATGGTGTTCAAAAGCTCGCGGGAATATCCCCAGTTCGTGATCTCCAAACTGGGCAAGGCCGATGGCCGCAAGACCGCGCGCGCCGGGTGCTATGTGGTCACCAGCCGGGAGCGCAAACTGAGCCAAGGCCACTCGCTCGACGATGTTCTGGCGGTGTTCAACCGGCCTTTAGGCCTGGTCAGCGGCTAGAACCCGGAAATCACCACTGAATCCGGCGCAAGGAGGCCTCACGAATCCACATGCGTGGGGGTTCTTTCCGTTGGGCGAAATCCCGGGAAACTCCGACCGGGTGCCGCGGATGGAGGGAGGTTCCGATGCGCCCCCCGGTCCTCCGGCGGCGAGGTATTTCTTTTAGCTAACTGAGCTTCCTAAGCAGATCGACCCGCATCGGCCGCTGGAAATCAGCGCCCTTCGGGGTCATGTGCTGTTTCAGCTGTTTCTCCACCGCCTCGCGCTGCGCCGGACTGAGGTTGTGCTTGGTGTGAGTCGTGTTGATGAAGCGCGCCTCGAAATCGGCGAAATCCGCGACGTGCAGCGGCGTCAGGAAGAACTTCTCGGTCACCAGCGCCATGCCGCCGGAGGCCACGACGGTTTCCAGTGCCGCGAAAGCCGCCGCGCGCGCTTCGCGTTCATCGTGGAACAGGCGGATGATGGCGTTGAACGCGCCCGCGAACGGCGGTTCGGCCACATACAGCAAACCACCGGGCAGAAGCACCCGGCGCACCTCGCGCAACGCCTGGGCCATGCCGTCCAGGGGCACGTGATGCAACGACATCATCATCAGCACGATGTCGAAGGTCTCGTCCTCGGCGGGGATGCGCTCGGCGCCGCCCAGGCCGAATTCCAGATTGGGAAGCTGCGGCCCGGCGAGATTGGCCTCATGCTGGACCGTGTCCACTTCGAGGGCCGTGACGGACGCGCTTTTGTGCGCCTTGGCGATGGCGCGGCTGATGGCGCCGTTACCGCAGCCGAGGTCCAGCACCTTGGCGTCCTTGAAGTCCAGCAGTTCCTCATAGACCGCCGCCGTCTCCAGCACCGGCGCGCCACGGGGATCCCATTGCTGCATTTTATCGCTCATAACCGTGGTCTATAGACCGGACAGCAGCGGGGCGATAGGGGCGAAGCGGATCAGCGCGCGAGGACCGCGAGATCGGCGCGCAACGTATCCGCGGCTTTGAGGCGTCCTTCGAGCTTCTTGTGATGGCGCTTCCAGACCGGCAGCGCGGCCGCGAGCAGTTCGCGGCCCGCGGGTGTCAGCGCCAGTAGCCGCCCGCGCCGATCCTTGGGGTCGACCGCGACTTTCACCAGGCCGCGCCGCCGCAAGGGCTTTAAAGCGGCGGTCAACGTGGTGCGGTCCATGGCGAGCAGGTCCGCAACCGGCCCCATCGGCGGCGGGGCGGGCCGGTTCAACGCCATGAGCAGCGAGAACTGCCCATTGGTGAGACCCAACGGTTGCAAGGCGCCGTCGAAGACTCGCGCCAAGGTGCGCGCCGCCCGCTGGGCCGCGAGACACAGGCAGGTGTCGCGCACCAGCAGGGTGGTTTCGAATGACACATCTTTGAAGGTAGGCGGCATGACTCGGTTAATATGTTGACATCAACTTATAAGGTCAAGTTCAATGCCCGGCCCAAACAAGAACGCAGGAGGACGCGCCATGGCTAACGGATTCTTCTGGTATGACGTCATGAGCAACGACGTCGAGGGCACGCGCAAGTTCTACACCGGCGTGGTCGGCTGGGGCACCGACAAGCAGGGGCCGGACTACAATCTGTTCACCGTGGAAGGCCAAGGCGTTGCCGGGTTCATGATGCTGCCGCCGGACGCCAAACAGATGGGCGTGCCGCCGTGCTGGATGGGCTACATCGCGGTCGACGACGTGGACGCGGCCGCGAGGAGGGTAGAGAGCCTCGGCGGCAAGATCCATAAGCCACCCCAGGACATCGAAGGCATCATTCGCTTTGCCGTCGTGGCCGATCCCGGCGGCGCCGGGTTCATCCTCGCCAAGGGCCTGATGAAGAAGGACATGCCGTCCTTCCCGCCCGGCACCACCGGCACGGTCGGCTGGCACGAGCTATACGCCGCCGACGGCCCGGCCGCGATGGCGTTCTATGAGAAGGCCTTCGGCTGGACCAAGTCCGATGCCATGGATATGGGCCCGATGGGCGTCTACCAGATGTTCAAGACCGGCGGCGAGTTCGCCATGGGCGGGATCATGACCAAGCCGACGGCGGTGCCAGTGCCGAACTGGGGCTTCTATATCAACGTGCCCGCCATCGACGCGGCGGTGGAGCGCGTGACCAAAGGCGGCGGCAAGGTCATCAACGGCCCGATGGAAGTGCCGGGCGGCCAGTGGATCATCCAGGGCATCGACCCGCAGGGCGCGTTCTTCAACCTGGTCGCCAAGGCCCGCTAATCGCACCACACAGGAAAACGGCCGCGGGGCATGCTCCGCGGCCGTTTTGTCTCAGCACAGCCTAGATCAACTTGGGATCCATGCCCTTGCCGGCGATCTGGACATCGAAACCGTCCGGATCGGTGATGTGGAAACTGTTCTCGGTGTCCGGGCGCGGAGTGTGGCCGCGGCGCTTCAGTTCGGCTTCCACCGCCGCCTTGTCCCAGGTGTCGATGGTGTAGGCGACGTGGTCGATGGAGCCCGGGGCGCGGCCCTCGCGGGCGTTGCGCGCCACCACGAAGGAGTTGCCGAATTCCAGGAAGCACTGGTTCTTGCCGTTGTCGTGGGAGACCTTCATGCCCAGGAGATCGGCGTAGAACTCGGCGGTCTTCTTGTAGTCCTTGACGTTATAGGACAGGTGATTGACCGCGACGGTCTTGAATCCTTTCGGCGCGTCGGCGGCGAGCGCCGGAACCGCGGCCGCGGTGGCGGTGACCGCAAGGCTCGAAATCAGGCTGCGGCGCGAAATGCGGCCGCGTTCAAAATCGGTGAGCAGGTTGGCGATGACTTGTTCCATGACAGATTCTCCCTGGAGTGTTGGCGCGCGAGCATAGCGCGCCAACATGGCCGCGAGCCAGCGGGCTTCAGGGATTGGGTGGCAGCTGGCGCAGGTAAATGCCGACGGTCCGGCCCAGGACCACGACATTGGCGGTCTGGCGAAAGTTTTCCATGAGGCGGGTACGTGCCTCGGGCGGCAAGTCCACCGCGCCCGGCTGCAACAACACCGCGCCGGTCGCGGGGTCGTCCAGCCACCCGAGCAGCATGGCGTCGGTCCACAAGGATTCCGCCGCAAGCAGGCGGATGATCCCGGCCCGTTCCGTTTCGGGCAGATCGGCCCTCAACCGGCGATAACTCTGGCGCAGGTTGAAGCCCTGCACCGGCAATGTGCGCCCGCTGCGCGCCACCGCATAGGCAAGCTGCGGCTGGTCATCCAGCACCAGGATGCGTTTCGCGTCCGGCACCGCCATATCCAGGATGCCCGTAAGACGCTCGGTCACCACCAGGTCGGGCAGGCCGCCGTTCGGCTGCAGCAACGGCAGCGGGAAGTTCTTCCACAAGCTGGGCGCTCCCAAGGCGTCGTTCACGGCCAGCGCGGGACCGAAGGCGTTCAAGGTCAGCGCGCCAAACGCCAGCGCCGCGGGCACGGCGAATTTGCCGCTGCGCCGCCCGACCACATCCAGCGCCAGCGCCGCCGCCACGGCGCCGAGGCCGACGAAATAGCTGGTATAGGTGAGGATGCAGGCCGAGCAATAGCCAGCGGAGCCGAGATAGTGCGTGGCCGCCAGGAAAAAATAGAACGCCGGCACCAGCATCAGGAAGCGCTCCGAGCGGTACAGCGCGAACACCGCCAGGGCCAGCAGGTTGGTGCCGAGGAACGGCAGCAGGAAAGCATTCACCGGATCGCGCCACGACAGGCGCATGACATCGATATCCAGGGAATACCGGCTTTCGGTGGCGTCCTGGATCAGACGCAAGGTGTCGGGCAACAGGCCCAAGTGGTGCAGGAGCGGCGTGATCACCGGCAGGCGAATGGCATAGAGCGCGAGCTTGGCCGGGAAAAATGCCAGGATCGGCGCCGCCACCAGCACGAAGCCAAGAAGGAGCAACGCGCCGTGGAACCAGCGGTGGCGTTTGGCTTGCCACAGGTACAGCGGCGCCAGCACCGCCAGCGCCAGGACCATGTTCTGGCGGTAGAAGTAGAGCACCGCGAACAACACGCCGAGGCCGAAGGACAGCACCGGCGGCGCCTCGGGCGCACGCTGAACCGCGTAGACCGCGAGCAGCAGCAGGAAGGCCACCGTGGCGATGGGCGTGGCGCCGGTGAAGTAATAGGTGGTGGTGGGATCGAGCAGGAACAGCGCCACCGCCAGCGCCGCGATCGGCGCGGACAACGCCAGCCGCCGGCAGATCAGGAACACCAGCCCGCCGGCGCCGGCGCCCAGCACCGCCGACATGACGCGGCCGGTGATATGGCCCTGGCCGAAAATCTGCTGCGCCCAGCCCAACTGATAGAAGTAGAGCGGCATGTACCAGGTGGCGTCGGCGTCGCTGTAGGGCTTCTCGGCGCCGGTGACATACCACCAGGACTTGATCACATAGGTGACCTCATCGATCCAGGTGCGTCCATAGATGACGCCGTAGATGCCGAGCGCGACATACAGCGCATACGCCGCGGCCAGGATCGCGGCCGCGGCCATATTCGCAGAGCGATCCGATGACGCCGACGGTGCGGTCACGCGTTCTCTCCCCCCGAGCCGTCACTTTAACCCGGGGGCGAGGGCAACGTCACCCGATCAGCTTGCGCGGCCTAGGCGTCCACCATGGCGATGGCGTTGATTTCGAACAACGCCTCGGGGAAGGCCAGGGCCACCACCTGCACCGCTGTTGCGGCGGGCAGGTTGGCGCCGAAGTACGCGGCGCGCACCTCGGCGGCCTCGCGGAACCTCTCCCAGCTGGTGATATAGGCGGTGATGGAGACCACATCCGCGAAGGTCGCGCCCTCGGCGGCCAGGGCCGCCTTCAGGTTCTCGCAGACCTGGCGCATCTGCGCCTTGCCGTCGCCCACGCCGACATTCTTCCCGTCTGCGTCGCGTGGGAGCTGACCCGCCACATGAATGGTCTTGCGCCGCGCGGTCGAGACCATGTGAGCGTAAGCCGGTTTCGCCGGCGCATTCGGCGCCGCCAACCCCGGTACCGCGGTCTTGCGGGTGATGGGCGACGCACTCTGCGCGGCCGCTTCGGCCGGCGCTACTGTTGCGGCAGCCGCCGCCGTGAGAGTCAAACCGGACACCAACTGACGGCGCGTGAGCTTACCGCCTTCGAAATCGGACAACAGCTTGGAAACGGCGTCTTCCATGAGGGTTCTCCTTGGGGCTAATTCACCATCGCGATCACGCTGATCTCGATCATGTAGTCGGGGTGCGCGAGCGCACTCACCTGCACGGTCGTGCTGGTGGGCAGAACCTTGCCGATGTATTCATGGCGCACGTCCAGGCATTCGCGGAACTTTTCCCAGTCGGTCACGAAGGTCGAGGTCTGCACGATGTCGTCGAGCGTGGCGCCGGCCAGGGCCAGGGCGGCCTTGATGTTCTCGCCCACCTGGCGCATCTGGGCCCGCATGTCGCCCTTGCCGACGATGTTGCCGTCCTTGTCGGCCGCGAGCTGGCCGGCGATGAAGATCATCTTCGGGCGGCGTGACGCCACCGCATGCGCGTAGACGTCGCGGCCGCCGAAGTTGGGGCGGCGCACGCCGGGGCCTTCGAGAAAGCGTTCGATGGTCATCATGCTCTCCTTCAGCTTTTGTAAGTGATCTTCACTTTGTCGGCGGCTTGCTTCGCGAGTTTACGCGCGAGGTCGGTGTCGCCTTCGCGCACCAGGGCCAGCGCCACGGCCATGCGGCGGTACGGGCGTGTGGTCGGCTTGCAGAACACGCGCACATCGAGTTCCACGCCGGGTTGTGAGGGCTTCATGGCCTCGGCAAGACCGGTGATCTGGAAATCGGTGGCGTCGCGGTCGGCGAGCACCACGGCGGACGCCGACGCGCCGTGCTGGGTGATCGCCGGGATCGGCAGGCCGAGGATGGCCCGCGCGTGCAGGTCGAACTCGGTCAGGTTCTGGGAGATCAAGGTCACCATCCCCGTATCGTGCGGGCGCGGCGAGAGCTCGGAGAAGATCACATCCTCGCCCTTCACGAAGAACTCGACCCCGAACAGTCCATAGCCGCCGAGGTCGTCCACCACCGCCTTGGCCTGCTGCTTGGCGGCTTCCAGCGCCTTCTGGGACATGGCGGTGGGTTGCCAGGATTCCTGGTAATCCCCCCGCTCCTGCCGGTGGCCGATGGGATCGCAGAACAACACGCCGTCACGCGTACGGATGGTCAACAGCGTGATCTCGTAGTCGAAGGCCACGAACGCCTCGACGATCACGCGTTTACGATCCCCGCGCATACCGGCCACGGCGTAGTCCCACGCCGCGTCCACCTTGTCCGCGCTCTTGACCGTGCTCTGACCCTTGCCGGAGGACGACATCACGGGTTTCACAACACAGGGGATGCCCACCTCCTTCACCGCCGCGCGCATTTCATCGAGCGTTTCGGCGTAGAGGTATTTGGATGTCGGCAGGCCCAGTTCCTTGGCGGCGACTTCGCGGATGCGGTCGCGGTTCATGGTCATCAGGGTGGCACGCGCGGACGGCACCACGTTCTGGCCCTTGTCCTCGTATTCCTTCAGCACTTCGGTACGGATCGCCTCGACCTCGGGCACGATGAAGTCCGGCTTGTGCTTATCGATCGCCGCCGCCAGCGCGGCCGCGTCGAGCATCGAGAACACCTCGGATTCGTCGGCCATCTGCATGGCCGGGGCCTTGGCATAGGCGTCGCAGGCGATGACATAGGCGCCCAGGCGTTTGGCGGAAATCACGAACTCGCGGCCCAACTCGCCCGAGCCCAGAAGCAGAATTTTCGCCGTCGGCGTCATCATCGTCCCCCGTTTCTGTCGCGCTCCGGTTATGCCCGAAAACCGGCGGCGCCGCCAAGCACCGCTGGAGCCAGGACCTGCGCGCTGCCTTGAGGATCCGCGCGGCGACGGCCTCCCAATTGACGGGCTTGCCGGCGATTTCGCCCTTGCCCGCGGCCTTGAAGCCGCGCCTGCATTCCCGCGCGGCGCGAGAATGGCAAGAACCTGTGGCGTTAGGTCATGCAGAACGCGGCGAGCTTGTTGCCGTCGAGATCGCGAAAATAGGCGCCGTAGAAACCCGCGCCGCGCGGACCGGGCGCGCCTTCGTCCTTGCCGCCGAGCGCCAGGGCCTTGGCGTGCAGCGCCTGCACCTGCGCGGGGTCGGCGGCGGCCAGGGCCACCATGCTGCCGTTGCCGACGCTGGCGGCGCTTTTGTCGAACGGCATCATCACGCTGAACATCGGCTTGTCGGGCGCGGTGCCCCAGCCCACGCCGCGCTCGTTCTTGAAGAATTCCCGCGCGCCGAGCAGGCCGAGAAGCGCGTTGTAGAACGCCACCGCCTTGGTCAGGTCATTAGTGCCGACGCAGGTATAGCCGATCATGGAATCTCCCCTCCCTTGTGGAGGGGGAACTCTATACCCCTCGCCCGCCCCCGCTCAATTACTCCGCGGGCTGGCGGCTGGGTTCAGGCGACGGGGCGGGCGCTTCGGCCTGCTTGCGGTGCAGGCGCTTGCCGATCCAGGTCTCGAAGCGGCCGATATAGATGAACACCACCGGCACCACCAGCAGGCACAGGCCGGTCGAGGCGATCAGCCCGCCGATCACCGCCACCGCCATGGGCTGGCGGAAACTGGCGTCGGCGCCGAAGCCCAGGGCGATCGGCATCATGCCGGCGATCATGGCGATGGTGGTCATGACGATCGGGCGCGCGCGCTTGTGGCAGGCGTCGATCAGGGCGTCGTAGGTCGACAGGCCCTTGCGAATGCCGATGATCGCGTAGTCGACCAGGAGGATCGAGTTCTTGGTGACGATGCCCATCAGGGTGATCAGGCCGATCATCGCCGGAACGCCCAGCTCGATATGGCCCACCAGTAGCGCGAGGAACGCGCCGCCGGCCGACAGCGGGATCGCCGACAGGATGGTCACCGGCTGCAGGAAATCGCGGAACAGCAGCACGATCACGCAGAAGATACAGATGAACCCGGTGAGCAGGGCGAGATTGAAGCCGGACAGCAGCTCGCCCACGAACTCGGCGTCGCCGGTGCTGATCTGCTTCACCGACGGCGGCAGGTTCTTCATCACCGGCAAGGCTTTCGCCGCCGCGAGCGCCGGGCCCAGCGACATGCCGCCCAGGTCGGCGCTGATAGTGATATAGCGGCCGCGGTCCATGCGGTCGATCTGCGACGGGCCAGTGGCGATGGAGACATCGGCGACGCTGGACAGCGGCACCAGGCCGTTGCGGCCCGGCACGCGCAGGTCGGCGAAGGTGCCGATGTCGGTGCGCGCGGCATCGGGCACGCGCACGCGGATGTAGATCTGGCGGTTGTCGAGGTTGAGCTTGGCGACCTGGGCGTCGAAATCGCCGCCGGTGGCGATGCGCAGCGCCTCGCCGATCGCCGCCGCCGTGACGCCGCGTTCGGCGGCCAGCTGCCAGTCGGGGCGCACGGTGATCTCGGGCCGTTCCATGGCGGCGGTCGAGGTCACGTTCGAGAGCGTGCCGACCGTGCGCAGTTCGCGCTCAAGCGCCTGGGCGGTGGTCTTGAGCGCCTGGACGTCGGCACTGGCCAGGGTGATCTGGACTTTTTCGCCATTGCCGCCGAAGCCGATGTCGAAGCGGGCGCCGGCCACGTTCTGCAGCTCCTTGCGCATGCCCATTTCGATGTCTTTCTGCGACGCGCGGCTTTCGCGCGGGCCAAGCACCACCAGCATCGACGCGCGGCGCACTTCGCCGCCCTGGGCGCTGCGGCCCGCGATCGGCGCTTCGCCGGCGGTGGTGTAGACGTCCTGGATCCCCGGGATTTTGGAGATCGCCGCACGCGCTTCCTCGGCGGTCCGCAGGGTGCGGTCGAGGGTGGTGCCGGGCGGAAGCTGAAGCCGGACGAAGGTGACGCCGCGGTCGCCGGCCGGGATGAAGCCGGTCGGGATGAACGGCAGCATGGTCAGCGCGAAGATGAAGAAGGCGAGCGCGCCCGACATGGTGGTCTTGCGGTGCTTGAGGCACCAGCCGACCGCCGCCAGGTAGCGGGTCATCACCGGACCGTCGGCGTGTTCGCGCGGCGGCTTGGGTTTCAGGAACCGCGCCGCCAGCAAGGGCGTCAGCATGCGCGCGACCAGCAGCGACGCCAGCACCGCGATCACCACCGTCCAGCCGAACTGCTGGAAGAACAGGCCGGGCACGCCGGGCATCAGCGCGGTCGGCAGGAACACCACCACCAGGCTCATGGTGGTGGCGATGACCGCGAGCGCGATCTCGTTGACCGCGTCCTCGGTGGCCTTCTCGACCGGCTTGCCCATATGGACATGGCGTTCGACGTTCTCGATCTCCACGATGGCGTCATCCACCAGGATGCCGACGATCACCGCCAGCGCCAGCAAGGTGAGCGTGTTGAGCGAGTACCCCAGCCACGCCATGGCGGCGAAGGCCGGCAGGATCGACAGCGGCAGGGCGAGCGCCGAGATGACGGTCGCGCGCCAGTCGCGCAGGAACAGGAACACCACCAGCACCGCGAGGCCCGCACCTTCGTAGAGCAGGTGCATCGAGCCTTCGTACTGGTCGATGGTGTATTTCACGTTGTCGGCGATCAGGGTGATCGACAGGCTCGGGTCGGCCTTGCGCAGCTTCTCGACCGCGGCCTTCACGTTCTCGGCGCTCTGGACCTCATCGTCGCCGCGCGAGCGGTACATGCGGAAACCGATCACGGGCTTGCCGTTGAGCAGCGCCTCCTGGGAGCGTTCGCCGATGCCATCGGTGATGGTGGCGACTTCGTCCAGGCGCACGCTGCGACCGTTGGCGAGCACGATCGGCAGGGCGGCAAGCTCGGACGCCTGGCGCACGGTGGCGATGGTACGCACCGCCTGTTCGGCGCCGCCGATCTGGCCGCGGCCGCCCGAGGCTTCCTGCTGCACCTGGCGCAGCGCGCGGCTGATCTGGCCGGCGGTGATGCCGAGGCCGGTGACTTTCACCGGATCGAGCTGCACCTGGACCTCGCGCTGCACGCCGCCGACGCGTTCGAACTTGCCGACACCGGGCACCGCGAGGATGGTACGGGCGATCGTGTCGTCCACGAACCACGACAGCGCTTCTTCGTCCATGCGCGTCGAGCTGACCGCATAGGCCAGCATGTACTGGCCGTTGACCGTGACGGAACTGATGATCGGCGGCTGCATGTCGGCGGGCAGGTCGCCGCGCGCCTGGTCGATGGCGTTCTTGGTCTCGGCCACCGCGTCGGACAGGTTCTTGGCCAGCTCGAATTCGACCACGATCGATACGCGGCCGCTGGTGACCGTCGTGCGCAGGTGCTTGAGGCCCTGGAGGGTCGCGAGCGAATCCTCCACCCGGCGCGCGATCTCGGTTTCCAGCTGCGCGGGCGCGGCGCCCGGCTGCGACAGGGTGACGACGACCGTCGGCAGGTCGATGTCCGGAAAGTTCTGGATCGGCAGACGCCCGAAACCCATAAACCCGGCGAAGGCCAGCAGCCCGAACAGCATGAGCGTCGGGACGGGATTGCGGATCGACCAGGTGGCGAAATTCATTAGTGGAGGCTCCCCTTGCTGATCACAGGTTCCACTACCCGCACGCCGTCGCCGTCGTTCAGGAAACCCGAACCGCGCACGGCCAGGCGCACGCCATCGGTGATTCCGCTGACGATCTCGACTTCCTGGGCCTCGCGCCGGCCCACTTCGACCGCGCGCAAGACGACCTTGGCCGCGCCGTCGGCGCCGTCGGTGATCTCCAATACATATGAACGGCCGTCGCGCAGGACCACGGCCTCCGCCGGCACCACCAGCGCCGGGGCTTCGCCGATGGCGATGCGGCCCACGGCATACATCCCGGCGCGGGCGTCGGAGTCAGCTTCGATGTCGGCGTAAACCAGGCCGAGGCGGGAGTCGGTATTGAGGGTTGGCGAGACCTGGCGCACGGTGGCCGCCGCGCGCGCGCCGCTGGGCAGCGCGAGCTGCACGGCCTGGCCGGGCTGGATCGCCGCGATCTGCTTGGCCGATAGTTCGCCGCGCCATTCCAGGCGGTTCTGGCGCACCAGGCGAAACAGCTCCTGCCCGGTGTTGGCGACGCTGCCGACAGTGGCGTTGCGGGCGCTGACGGCGCCATCGTCGGGCGCGACCACATCGGTGTAGCGGATCTGCAGGCGCTTGGCATCCAACAGGGCCTTCGTGGTTTTCACCTGGGTCTCGAGCTGCAGGATGTTCTGGTCGCTGATGAAGCCGTTGGTCTTGAGCGCGATCGCACGCTTGTGGTTGGCGTCGGCCTGTTCGTAATTGGCAACCGCCAGCGCTTCGTCGGCGCGCAGCAGCGCCTGGTTGATGCGCGCCAGCACCTGGCCCTTCTTCACCTGATCGCCGACGTTCACCAGCACTTCGGTGATCTGGTAGCCGCTGATCTGGGCGCTGACGATGGCTTCCTGCCAGGGCGCGATGGCGCCCGGCACTTCCAAGGTGGTGGGCCAGTTGGCGCGGTGCGGCGAGGCGGCGGTGACGGTGAGCGCAGGCGCGGCCTTGGCCGCCACGGCCGGCGGCTTCGCACCGCGGCTGGCCACCACGACACCGGCGGCGACCAGGCCAAGCGCGATCACGGCGCCCGCGATGAGATATTTTTTCCGCCCGGCGGAGTCCGTGGACACTGTGTTCATTTGGCCGATCATTTGAGGTTCGCCGTAATTTTACGGAACAGGTTGAGGAGGGTGTCTTGTTCGGGCGCGGACAGCGCGGCGAGGAATTTCTCCATCACCTGCATATGCCCTTCGCGCACCAACTTGTAGAACTTGGATCCGGCGCGGGTTAGCGCCACTTCGACCACGCGGCGGTCTTCCTTGTGGCGGCCGCGCGAGACGAACTTCTTTTTCTCGAGCTTGTCGACCACGGCGGTCATGCTGCTGAGCGACAGGTGCAGGCGACCAGCGATCTCGCTCATGGTCATGCGACCGCGGCCGCCGATGCTGAGCAGCGCATGCGCCTCCTGCACGCTCAAAACCGCCGCCGTTTTCGGGTTGCGCTTGTCGGCGGTATGCAGTTTTTCCCTGATCTCGCGGATGTAGCCCGCGAGTTCTTCCGATTTTGCGGCGACGCTCATTACTTCGAAATCCGAACCATTCAATTTGCGAAGGGTTATAGCGGAACCGCTTTCGCGAACCCAGCAGGATTTGGCGAGATTCATACCCGCACTACACGCGCCGGTTGTTTTGGGTCCGGTGGCTTTTGACATGGCGGCGGTGTTGGTCATGCTCGCCTAGGAGCAAGCCTCATGCCAGGACGACCCGCGGATCAAACTATTGATTTATCAGGGTATTAAATGAAATGCCCAAACTGGATCAGATGCAAAAGCCCTATTTATTCGCGGGCCTGTGCAATTAATCGCGGAAACTGAAACCGCTTCGAAAGACGAAAGATACGGTTTCTGAACAGCCCCCTTAGGCCGCCACGACTACGGGGGTGGGGTCTTTGGGGAACGGCTTAAAGGTCATGGCGGTCAGGAAGGCGCCAAGGCCGATCATCCAGGAACCGATATAGAGCCAGCCATAGCTGCCAAGGGAATCGTAGATCAACCCTCCGGCCAGCGGCCCGGTCGCCATGCCGAGGCCGCCCGCCATGGCCGTCCCGCCGATGACGGTACCCATCATACGCAAAGGGAAATTGTCGCGCGCGATCGCGGCATAAAGCGGCATGGTGCCGGCGTAAAGAAACCCGAACAACGCCGCGACCGTGTAGAAGGCGGCCAACTCGCGCACAAAGTAATAGCCGAGCGCCGTGAATGCCTGCAGGAACAGCGCGATCACCAGCATGCGTTTGGCGCCGTAGCGATCGCCGAGCAGCCCGAAGGCGATGCGCCCGCCCAGGCCGGCCAGGCCTTCGACGCTATAGATCGTGACCGCGGCCATCAGCGGAATGCCACAGCTCACCGCGTAGCTGACGGTATGGAAGATGGGCCCCGCATGCGTAGCGCAGCAGAAGAAGTTGGTTCCCACCAGCACGATGAATTGCGGCGAGCGGATCGCCTCGCCTACGGTCATGCCGGCCTGCGGTTCACCGACCTGGGCCGCGCCATGTTCGAGCGCGGGCGCGCGCCGCACCAGGAGCGACACCGGAATCATCACCACCGCGACGATCCCGGCGATGATCTGCAGGGACGTGCGCCAATCGTTATGCGTGATCAGCCATGCAGCCAGCGGCGACATGGTCATGGGCGCCATGCCCATCCCCATGGACACCAGCGACACGGCAAGCGCGCGCTGCGCATCGAACCAGCCGGTGACGCAGGCCATCATGGGGGCGAAGATCGCCGCCGTCGCGGCGCCGACCGCCAAGCCAAAAATCAGCTGGAACGCGAGCAACGAGGTAGCGAAACTGGCGAGTGCGAGACTCGCCGCCAGGATCACCGACCCCGCCAATACCACCAAGCGCGCGCCGATGCGGTCCGAGAGATTGCCCCAGGCCATGCTGCCCGCGGCCATCGACAGGAAGCCGATGGTCATGGCGGCGGACACCCCGGTCACCGACCAGCCGGTGTCCTTGGCGATCGGCTGCAGGAACACCGGCAGCGAGAACATGGCGCCGATCGCGACGCATCCGAGCAGGCCGCCGGCGGCGACGATGATCCAACGATACGGAATGCGCATCCCTCGCCTCCCCTTGGCCGCGCCGGCCATTCTATCAGGGCCGCATCGGCCGCTGTCATGGTCCTTGAAGCGCACCGGACGATTTCCTGGTAGGCTGCGGCCTGGGCAAAAAGGGGGATTCCATGACACGTTTTCTGTCGGCCGTTTTCCTGCTGCTGTCGGTTGCGGCAGCCCATGCGCAATCCCAGAAAACCTCGGACCCGCCGGTGTATTTGTCGGGCGCGACACTGATCGACGTGGTGCGCGGCGAGGCCTATGCCGACATGGGCGTGGTGCTGGAAGGCGGCAAGATCACCGGCCTGTTCTTCGATTTTCCCTATAACGCATCGCGCATCCCGGCCAATGCGATCCGGGTGAACCTCAAAGGCAAGTTCCTGGTGCCCGGCCTGATGGACCTGCATGTCCACGCGCCGCACAGCTACAAGAATGTCGACATCAACCTGCCCCATTACCTGAAGATGTTCCTGGCCGGCGGCGTGACCACGGTGCGCGCCATGGGCGACCGACAGGAAAACCTGGTTCGCATCAAGAACGACATCGACGAAGGACGCATCGGCGGCCCGAACATGGTGATCGGCTCTTTCCCCCCGATCGAGCAGGCGCCCGGCTTCCCGCGCCTGGAACGCACCGACATCGTCAACACGCCGCTGGAAGCCCGCGCGCTCACCCGCGATTACATCTTCAAGGGCGCCCAGTGGGTGAAATTCTACAACTACGTCGACGCCGAGATGACGGCGGCAGTGGTGGAGGAAGCGCACCGGCACGGCGCGAAGGTGTTCGGCCACTTCGCCATGCTCGGCGCGGCCGGCGCGGCGCGGCTCGGCGTCGACAGCATCGAGCATATGACCGCGCTGTTGCAGGAGACGCTCGGCTACCAGGACAGCCTGGCGCTCGAGGACATCGGCTACTACCGCGGCTTCGTCCAGTGGGACAAGGTCAACGAGAAGAAGCTCGATGAGATCTTCAAGGTAATGATCGAGCACAAGACCGCGCTGATCCCGACCATCACCATCCAGAATGTCGCCGCCGATCCGGAAGGCATCAGCAAGACCAGCAGTCCCTGGTTCGATCTTTATCAGAAAGAGATCATGATCGCTTACGAGAAGGATCCGTTGCGCGTCGCCGCGGTCTACGACTTCAAGGCCGTGAAGGAACGCTGGAAGGGCAGCATGCTGGCCCAGGCCAAACAGGTGGCGCGGTTCGTGAAGATGGGCGGGCGCGTGGGCACCGGCTCCGACCTCGAGCCCGCGCCGCCGATCGTGCCGGGTCTGAGCATCCATCAGGAATTGGAGTGGTACGTCCAGGGAGGCATGACGCCGCTGGAGGCTTTACGCACCGCCACCATCGGCTCGGCGGAGATCCTGGTCTGGCAGGACCGCTTCGGGTCCATCGAGATCGGCAAGCAGGCCGACATCGTGGTGGTGAACGGCAACCCGCTGTTGGACATCAAGCAGATCGGGAATATCGACACGGTCGTGCAGGCCGGCCACGTCTACAAGATCAACGAGCTTAGGAACGAACTGAAAAACGCGCCCTAGGACAACTCTGCCGCATAGGTTTCGGGCTTAAAGCCGACCAGGAGTTTGCCACCGCCGAGGTCGAGCACCGGCCGCTTGATCATGGATGGTTGCGCCAGCATCAGGGCGATGGCTTTCGCTTCCGTCAGGCCGGCCTTGTCCTTGTCCGGCAGTTTCTTGAAGGTGGTGCCGGCGCGGTTGAGCAGGGTCTCCCAGCCCACCCTCTTGCTCCAGCGTTCCAGCTGGGCGCGCTCGATACCGGCGGCCTTGTAGTCATGGAAGTCGTAAGACATCCCCTGCTTCTCAAGCCAGGCGCGCGCCTTCTTGATGGTGTCGCAGTTCTTGATGCCGTACATCACCAACGCCATGTGACCTCTCACGCCGATTCTGCTGTTCGTGCCGCGGAACGCGACAGGTAAATCGCCAGACACCCCATCACCGTGAACAGACCCGCGGCGCTGAGCGCCAGCGACCAGTGAATGCCGACGAGCGTGCCGCCCAGGCCGACAGTGGCGCCGCTGAAGGCGCGCATACCGAGGGCGGAGAAACTGTAGAAGCCGATCACCCGGCCGCGGATCCGGTCGGGGGCGTTCAACTGCACCAGGGTCTGGGCCATGGAGCTAAACGCGAGTTCCGTGAACCCGGCGATGAACAGAGCCAGCAACGCGACTGGATAAATCGCCGTGGTGGCGAATACCGCCAGCGCGACGCACCAGCCCATCACCAACAGGAAGGCCGTGCGGGCCCGGGCCTGCAGCGCGCCGCTGCCTTCGAGCACGACGCCGCCCACCAGCGCGCCGGCGGCATCGGCCCCCAGCAGCATGCCGTAGAGAATCCCGACATCGCCATGGCCAAGATCGCGCGCGAAGCCCGGCATCTGCGCCTGGTAGGAATTACCGATGGCGAAGGACGTGCAACCCGCCAACAGGGTCATGGACAACAGCACGGGGTTGCCGCCGACCGCGCGCGCGGTGGAAACGACGTCGGCGAAGCCCCGCAGCGCCGGGCGCGGCGCATCGGGCGTCCTGCGGAACTTGGGACCGTACGGCGCCTTCCACAGCCAGATCACCAGCGGTAGGTATATCGCGGCGTTGAACAGGATGCCGTTGACCGGCCCCAAGGCCAGCAGGATCGCGCCGCCCACCGCCGGCCCCAGCAGCAAGCCCATGTAGCGCGCGGTGGCATTCAGGCGCACCGCGCTTTGCAGATGCTCCTTGCCGGCGATGTCATGGATCAAAAGCTGGCTGGCAGGCCCCCACAGCACGCCGGCGAAGCCGTGCACCACCAGCAGCACCTGGGCGTGCCATACCTGCAAGCTGTCGGTGAGGAAGAAATAGCCCCAGCCCAAGGAGACGCTCATGAACAGCGCCATGCCGATCTGAATTAAACGGCGCGGATCGAAGCGATCGGCGAGCGCGCCGGAGATCACCGAGAAGAACAGGAACGGCAGCCAGTGCGAAAGCACCGCGAAGCCGCCCAGGGCCGGGGACTGGAATTTCTGGAACACCATCCAGTAGCTGATCACATGCTCGATGCTGTCGGCCATCATCGCCAGCGCCGAGCAGGTGAAATAGACGCGGAAGCCGGGGTTGCGGAACGCCGCGAAGGATTGGTGACGCGGCGGGGATGGTGGGGACGACAAACAATTGCTCCGGATGAGGCCTTGTTATACGAACTTATAGGATCGTGGATGCGGAAGGGGAGCTTTCATGAGCGAGAAACGCAAGATCACGGCGCTGCTGATCGCCAAGCCGGGCAAGGCCGCCGAGTTGGAAACGCTGATGCGCGGCATGGTCGCGCCCTGCCGCGCCGAGCCCGGCAACCTGCGCTGGGACATCTGGCAGGACCGTGACGACCACAACCGGTTCGTACTGGATGAACTCTATAAGGACGATGCCGCCGTCACCGCGCACCGCGCCACGGCGCACTTCCAGGCCTATGCCGCGAAGGTGGGCGAGCTGGCGGACCGTACCCCGATCGTCACGCGCCCGTTCGAAGTGGCGGACTAAAACCGGGATCTCAAGCCCACGGCACGCTTTGAGACATTACCCGCCCGGGTGCAGGCCCGGGGCTTCGTGGCCGGTGCGGGCCACGTATTCGGTGTAGCCGCCGCCGTATTGGTGCAGGCCTTCTGGCGTCAGTTCCAGAACCCGGTTCGAGAGCCGCGCCAGGAAGTAGCGGTCGTGGGACACGAACAGCATTGTGCCTTCGAATTCCGCCAGCGCCGCGACCAGCATTTCCTTGGTCGCCATGTCGAGGTGGTTAGTGGGCTCGTCGAGCACCAGGAAGTTGGGCGGGTCGAACAGCATCTTGGCCATCACCAGCCGCGCTTTCTCGCCGCCCGACAGCACCCCGCACGGCTTATCGACATCGTCGCCCGTGAAGCCGAAGCACCCGGCCAGGGCGCGCACGGAGCCCTGCACGGCCTGCGGGAAGGATCCGTCGAGGGATTCGAAAATGGTCTCGTCGCC
>JAIBCD010000132.1 GCA_019694335.1 Rhodospirillaceae bacterium
GCGGTCATCACGCTGAACCCCAAGGCCCTGGAGCAAGCCAAGGCCATGGATGCCGAGCGCAAGGCCGGCAAGGTGCGCGGGCCGCTGCATGGAATTCCAGTCGTGCTGAAGGACAACTACGACACCGCCGACATGCCGACCACCGGCGGCTCGGTGCTGCTGGCGGGCAACGTGCCGCCCGACGACGCTTATATGGTGAAGAAGTTGCGCGACGGCGGCGCCATCATCCTCGCCAAGGTCAACATGGGCGAGTTCGCCAACGGCGGTCAGTCGTCCATGGGCGGCCAGTCGCACAATCCCCACGACCTCGCGCGCGGCCCGGCCGGTTCCTCGGGTGGCACGGGGGTCGCCATCGCGGCGGGCTACGCGCCGCTCGGCCTTGGCACCGACACCGGCGGTTCGATCCGCGGGCCTTCGTCGGTCAACGGCATCGTCGGGCTGAAGCCGACCCATGGCCTGGTCAGCCGCGACGGCATCATTCCGCTCGGCCTGTCGCTCGACACCGGTGGACCGATGACCCGCACGGTCGCGGACATCGCCATCTCGCTCGGTGTCATGACCGGCGTGGACCCCAAGGACTCCGCCACCAGGAAAAGTGAAGGCAAGTTCGAGAAGGACTACACCAAATACCTGAGGGCCGACGCCCTGAAGGGGGCGCGCATCGGCTGGGCGCGTGACTTCGCCGGCGCCGACCCGGACGTGGACTGGATCGTCGAGAGCGCCGTCATCGCCATGAGGAAGGCGGGCGCGACCGTGGTCGATGTGCGCTACCCGAAGTGGTTCCTGGGGGCGAGCACCCAGGCGCTCTATACCCTGTTTTCGCCGGAGTTCGAGGCGCAGCTCGGCGATTACCTCAAGGCCAAGACCGGCCCCGGATATCCCAAGACCCTCGACCAGATGATCGAACGCGCCAAGGAATACCGCAGCATGGGCGAGGACGGGCAGGGGCCGAACCCCTTGCGCTGGCGCGCTTTCATCGACCGCGACAAGGCCAATGGGTCGCTCACCGATCCCGGCTACATCGCATTGCGCGACTACTTCATGCCCATGACCAAGAAGCTGGTCGAGGACACCATGGCCAAGGACAAGCTGGATGCGATCATCTATCCCACCGGCATGCGCCGGCCCGGCCTGATCGCCGAGCCGCCCGGTCCCGCCACGCCCACGGGTACTTCACCCACGGGAATCGCGAACCTCTCGGGCTCGCCTGACCTGATCGTGCCGGCCGGTTTCACGACCGATGATTTGCCGGTGTCGGTCTCGTTCTTCGGCACCGTGTTCAGCGAACCGAAGCTGCTGGCCCTCGGCTACAGCTTCGAACAGGCCACCCACGCCCTCCGCCGGCCGGTCACCACGCCGGCGCTGGATGGCAGCATGATCGAAATACCCTAGGAGGTCGCGCACATGAACCGTTTCGCAAAACTCGCTTCGGCGGTCGCACTCACCGCGGCCCTGCTGTCGTCCACTGCCTCGGCCAAACAGGTCGAATTCGACCAGGCCACCATCGCCGATCTCAACGCCGCGTTCTCCGCCGGCACGCTGACGGCGGAGAAACTGGTGGAGTTGTGCCTCGCGCGCATCAAGGCCTTCGACCGCGAAGGGCCCAAGCTGCACGCGGTCATGGCGATCAATCCCAAGGCGCTGGAAGAGGCGCGCGCGCTCGATGCCGAACGCAAGGCCGGCAAGGTGCGCGGCCCGCTGCATGGCATCCCGGTGGTGCTGAAGGACAACTTCGACACCGTGGAAATGCCCACCACCGGCGGCTCGGTGCTGCTGGAAGGCAATATCCCGCCCGACGACGCCTTCATGGTGAAGAAGCTGCGCGAGGCCGGCGCCATCATGCTGGCCAAGGTCAACCTGGGCGAGTTCGCCAATGGCTACCAAAGCTCCCTCGGCGGCCAGTCGCACAATCCGCACGACCTGTTGCGCAGCCCGGGCGGTTCCTCCGGCGGCACTGGTGTCGCGATCGCGGCGGGTTACACGCCGCTCGGTCTCGGCACCGACACGGGCGGTTCGATCCGTGGGCCGTCCAACGTCAACGGCATCGTCGGGCTGAAGCCTTCCAACGGCCTGCTCAGCCGCGACGGCATCATCCCGCTCGCGTTGTCCTTGGATACGGGCGGGCCCATGGCGCGCAGTGTCTACGACGTGGCGGTGTCGCTCGGCATCATGACCGGCGTCGACCCCGCCGACCCCATGACCAAGCGCAGCGAAGGCAAATTCGAGAAGGACTACACCAAGTTCCTGAAGGCCGACGCCCTGAAGGGTGCGCGCATCGGTGTCGCGCGCGACTACATGGGCGCCGACCCGGACGTGGACTGGCAGGTCGAGTCCGCCATCGTCGCCATGAAGAAGGCGGGCGCGACGGTGATCGACCTGCGTTATCCCAAGTGGTTCGTCGATTCCTCCAACGCGGCGGTGTTCACGCTCTATCCGTCCGAGTTCAAGGTGCAGATCGCCGACTACCTGAAGACCACCGGGCCGAAATACCCCAAGACCCTCGACGACCTGATCGAGGGCGGCCGCAATTACCGCAGCCTGGGCGCGGACGGCGCGGGACCGAACCTCTCGCGCTGGCAGTTCATGGTGCAGGTCGAGAAGCCTTCGGATGCGCTCACCGATCCGGGCTACATCGCGCTGCATGAGTACTATCAGCCCATGACCACGGCCCTGATCGGCGGGATCATCGACAAGAACAAGCTCGACGCGATCATCTATCCGACCGGCTCCAAGCGCCCGAGCTTCATCTCCGAGCCCCTGGGCACGAACCTGGGCTCGGGCCCGGCCGCGCTCGGCATCGCCAATCTCGCCGGTTTCCCCGACCTGGTGGTGCCCGCGGGATTCACCACCGACGATCTGCCGGTGACGGTGTCGTTCCTGGGCAAGGCCTTCACCGAACCGCGTATCCTGGCGTTGGGTTATGCCTTCGAGCAGGCCACCCACGCCATCCGCCGGCCGGTCACCACGCCGGCCTTGCCGGGCGGCGCCATCGACGTGCCCGGAAAATAGATTTCGGAATTACTTGGCGGGCCTACTTAAACGGGCGTGGTGCGATCGACCGCGCCCGCTTGCTTTCTGAGAGCGCCGAGGGCCGGATCGCCTTCACTATACAAGGTCACGTCGTAGACCGGGCCGTTGGGCCCCGCGGTCTCGGTGGTCACCAGCACTTTGTCGTCGCTGTAAGGCCCGAGCACCTTGTGCCGGTCGGGCAGGACGGCGGTCGCCATACCCTGGCTCAGGATCAGCACCTGACCGTTCTTGGGATAAAGCGCCGCGGCCATGCGCCGGATGTCGCCGTAGTGGGGCTCGGCGGCCCAGGCATCGGGATGGGCGTCGTCCACATGAATGACAATGCGGTTCGCGCGCGGCTGGTGCGCGATCACCATGTGACACGCCAACGGCTTCCAATGCTCGCCGAGCTGCGGGCTGGTCAGATACACGCATTCGAATTTACGGCAGGTGCCGGGCCGGGTTTCGTAAATCTTGCAGCCCACGCCGGCCGCCCAGCTGGTGCACAGGATCTGGCTGGGCTTGTTCAGCTCCGGGATGGCGGGAAGCCAGCAGCACAGGGAGCATCCCGCGCAGCTGCGCCCTTGTGGCGTGGTGTATGCGGCCTGGGTCACAGCCCTGTCCTTATGTTGCGCGGACGTCGCGCGGAAGCAATTTTTACAACGTCCGCCGGCCCGGGGCTCAAAAAAACCGGCCTTTGACGTGTGAAATGCCCGGGCTAGGCTGATCGCCACGAGAAGGGGGAACTTCTCGCGTCATTTTTGAGGGGACCGCATCATGCTCAAGCCCGCCGCCAAATTTGCCACCGCCCGCTTTAAATTCGTGGTGGCGCTGACCGCCGCGCTGCTGGGATCCGCCGCACCCGCCATGGCCCGGCAGGTCGAATTCGACCAGGCCACGATCGCCGAGTTGTCCGCCGCCATGGCGTCCGGCTCGCTCACCGCCGAGAAGCTGATGGAACTGTGCCTCGCGCGCATCAAGGCCTTCGACCGCGCCGGCCCCAAGCTGCACGCGGTCATCACCCTCAACCCGAAGGCCATGGAAGAGGCCAAGGCCCTCGACGCCGAACGCAAGGCCGGCAAGGTACGCGGCCCGCTGCACGGCATCCCGGTGGTGTTGAAGGACAATTACGACACGGTCGAGATGCAGACCACCGGCGGTTCGGTGCTGCTGGAAGGATCGATCCCGCCCGACGACGCCTATATGGTGAAGCGCCTGCGCGAGGCCGGCGCCATCATGCTGGCCAAGGTCAACCTCGGCGAATTCGCCAACGGCTCGCAGAGTTCCTTGGGCGGCCAGTCGCTCAACCCCCACGATCTGACCCGCACGCCGGCCGGTTCCTCGGGCGGCACGGGCGTGGCGATCGCCGCGGGTTATGCGCCGCTCGGCCTCGGCACCGACACGGGCGGCTCGATCCGCGGTCCGTCGAACGTCAACGGCATCGTCGGCCTTAAGCCGACCCATGGCCTGGTCAGCCGCGACGGCATCATCCCGCTGGCCCTGTCGCTCGACACCGGCGGCCCGATGGCGCGCAGCGTATCGGACATCGCGATTGCACTTGGCGCCATGACCGGCGTCGACCCCAAGGACGCCGCCACCAAGAAAAGCGAAGGCAAGTTCCAGAAGGACTACACCCAATACCTCAAGGCCGACGGGCTGAAGGGGGCGCGCATCGGCCTCGCCCGCGACTTCATGGGCCAGGACCCGGACGTGGATTGGATGGTCGAAAGCGCGGTCATTGCCATCAAGAAGGCCGGCGGCACCGTGGTCGATGTGCGCTATCCCAAGTGGTTCCTGGACGCCAGCGGCCCGGCGGTGTTCACGCTCTATCCGTCCGAGTTCAAGGTCCAGATCGGCGACTACCTGAAGGCCAAGACCGGACCCAAGTATCCCAAGAGTCTCGACGACCTGATCGCGCGCGGTCACGAGTACCTGAGCATGGGCGCCGACGGCGCGGGGCCCAACCTCTCGCGTTGGGAGTTCATGGTGCAGCGGGAAAAGCCGGCCGAAGACATGACCGGCCCCGGCTACCTCGCGCTGCATGACTACTTCATGCCGATGACTGTCAACCTGGTGAATGGCATCCTGGCCAAGGATAAGCTCGACGCCATCGTCTATCCCACCGGCTCGCGCCGCCCGGCCCAGATCGCGGGGCCCCCAGGCCCGCCGGCGGGCTCGGGCCCCTCGGCCACCGGTATCGCCAATCTCTCGGGTTTCCCCGACCTGATCGTGCCCGCGGGCTTCACCACCGACGACCTGCCGGTGACCATCTCGTTCTTCGGCACGGCCTTCAGCGAGCCCAAGCTGATCTCGCTCGGCTACAGCTTCGAGCAGGCTACCCACGCCATCCGCCGTCCGGTGAACACGCCGGCGCTGCCCGGCGGCACGATCGAAGTGAAGTAAGCGCAAGTAAGCCCTTGGAAACCCCGGCATTCGGCCGCCGAATGCCGGGGTTTGTTTTGCGCCTTCCTTGCCGTGATGAGCGAAGGTGGGTATGAATCGCCACTTGCGATTTTCATTCCAAGGCATCGCAACCACATCTTTTTTCGGGAGGCTTCCTTGATGCGTAAATTCCTTATGGCGGGCGCGGCGCTCGCGCTGGCATCCACGCTCATGATGGCGAACACGTCGGCTCACGCCGCCGCCGCGCCGGCGCGCGTGGAATTCGAGACCATGACCTGGCCGGAAGTGAAGGCGGCGCTCGCCGCCGGCAAGACCACGGCGCTGATCTACACCGGCGGCGTCGAGCAGCGCGGGCCCCAGAACGCCAATGGCGGCCATAACCTGATGGCGCGCGCCATCGTCAAGGAAATCGCGCTCAAGCTCGGCAACGCCATCGCCATGCCGGTCCTGCCGTTCACGCCCAACCAGGCCAGCGCCGAGATGCCCGGCACCATCGGGCTGACCAATGAACTGCTGGAAGGCGTCCTGGAACGCATCGCCGAACAGACCATCACCAACGGCTTCAAGAACGTGGTGCTGATGGGCGACCACGGCGGCGGCCAGGCCGGGCCCAACAATGTCTACGCCGCCGTCGCCAAGAAGCTGGACGCCAAGTACAGCCCGCAAGGCGTGCATGTTTTCTATTGCGACCAGGTCTACATGCCGGCCAATAACGAGTTCGACAAGCAGACCGAGAAGGAAGGCTATCCCGCCAGCATGCACGGCGGGCTCTCGGATACTTCGCTGATGCTGTACCTCGACAAGGACGGCACCTGGACCCGCAAGGACGAGCTGAAGAACGCCCACGGTATCCCGGTTGTCGACGGCAAACCGAAGATGGACGACCCGAAGGCGGTCAAGAACGGCATCGTCGGCGACGGCACGCGTTCCACGCCGGAACTCGGCAAGCGCCTGCTCGACCTGAAAGTCGATTACGCGGTGAAGCAGATCAACGGCTTCATCCCGAAGAAGTAGGCGAACGCCGCAACAGAAAACGCCCCCGGAGACGTCCGGGGGCGTTTTTCGTTTATGCGGGGCGCGGGTCGTCGATGCCGATATAAGACACCGGTGGCGTATGTTTCTTGAACAGTTGCCGCGATTCCGGCGAGAGCCGCCGGAACAATTCCGGTGTGATGGCGAACGCGCCGCTGGTGCGCATGGCGCCGACGATGTTGACCGTGCGGCCGATGATGTCGATCTGTTCGCGCCCAGGTCCGCCGATCAGGCCCACGGACAACGGTCCTACATGCATCACGGTGCGGGCATAGCCCGGAAAGCCTTCACCTGTCAGCCAGGCGTCGCCTTCGCTGCGGAGCTGCTGTGCCGCCGCAATGGCGTCATCCGCCTGGGCGCCGGGGTAGGCGAATAGTCCGGCGTCACCGATGGCTTTGATCAGCAGGCCGCCATTGCCGTGAATGATCCGCCCGGCCAGGGCGTGGTAGCGCGTGACCAGGTCCAGCGCCTGGGCCGACGTGCAGCGTTCGCAATAGACGGTGTATTTGGTGAGGTCGTAGAGGCCGACGACGAGCTCCTGCTCCGACGGCACGGCCAGCGACGTCCAAAAGGACATGGGGTTTTCCTTCCCGGGTGTTCCGCTGTGCAGCCGGCCCGATCATCCGGCGGTAGGGGAGGTGGCAGCCGGCCCATATGTCCGGCGGTGCGGGAATCCTGGAAGGAACCGCGGGAAGCGTCAAGGGACTGGGGTTAACCCCAGTCCCTTGGGAATGCCTACGGCAATTTGCTGCGATCGACCGCGGCGCCGCGCAGGTAGACCGCGTTGATCTTATGGGCGTTGGAAATGTTCTCCAGCGGGTTGGCGTCCAGGATCAGGAGGTCGGCGCTCTTGCCGGGCTCCACGGTGCCCATGTCGGGCAGGCGCATGAACTCGGCCGCCGCCTTGGTGGAGGCGGTGATCACCTGGGCCGGCGACATGCCGCCGGCGACCATGTCTTCCATTTCGATGAAATGCGACCACGCGACCTTGCCGTCGGTGCCGAGCACGATCTTCACGCCGGCGGCGTTCATCTTGGCCAGGTTGCGCGCCTGGATGCCGTAGGCGGCGTTGGTCTTGGCGTTGTCGACATTGGCGGCCTCGATCTTGCTGTACTCTTCGGCCG
>JAIBCD010000133.1 GCA_019694335.1 Rhodospirillaceae bacterium
CGTGGCGCTTGAAGTAGAGATCGCAGCCGGCGCGGAATTTCTCCGGGCCCAGGATGGTATGCATCATCCTGATGACCTCGGCGCCCTTCTGATAGACGGTCGAGGTGTAGAAGTTGTTGATCTCCATGTAGCTGTCCGGGCGCACCGGGTGTGCCAAGGGCCCCGCGTCCTCGCGGAACTGCGTCACGCGCAGCACTTCCACGTCGTCGATGCGCTTGTTGGCGCGGCTGCGCACGTCGGCGGTGAACTCCTGGTCGCGGAACACCGTGAAGCCTTCTTTCAAGGACAACTGGAACCAGTCGCGGCAGGTGACGCGGTTGCCGCTCCAGTTATGGAAGTACTCGTGCCCGACGATGGACTCGATCAGGTAGTAGTCCATGTCGGTTGCGGTCTCGGGGTCGGCCAGGATGTAGCGGTCGTTGAAGATGTTGAGGCTCTTGTTCTCCATCGCGCCCATGTTGAAATCCGACACCGCGACGATGTTGAAGATGTCGAGGTCGTACTCGCGGCCGAACGCCTTCTCGTCCCAGGCCATGGAGCGCTTCAAAGCTTCCATCGCATAGGTCGCGCGGGATTCCTTGCCGTGCTCGACATAGATGGCGAGGTTCACGGTGCGGCCCGAGACGGTCCTGAAGGTATCCTTGATATGCCCGAGGTCGCCGGCCACCAGCGCGAACAGGTAGCAGGGCTTGGGGAAGGGATCGTTCCAGACGGCGTAATGGCGGCCATCGGGAAGGTCGCCCGCGTCCGTGAGGTTGCCGTTGGACAGCAGCACCGGCGCCGTGGCCTTGGGCGCGCGGATGGAGGTGGTGAAGGTGGTCATCACATCGGGGCGGTCATAGAAGAAGGTGATGTGGCGGAAGCCTTCCGCCTCGCACTGGGTGCAATAGTTGCCGCGCGACTGGTACAGGCCCTCGAGCGCCTTGTTGCCGGCCGGATCGATCTCGACTTCGGTTTCGAGGGTGAACGAAGCCGGCGGCTGATGGATCACGAGGCCCTGGTCGGTGAGCGTGTAAGTGCCTCCCGCGGGCGGTTTGCCGTCGATCAGGACCGAGATCACCTTCAGCCCTTCGCCGTCGAGTTCCAGCGGCTTCACGCCCTTCGCCCGATCAAAGGCGGCCTCGATTTTCAGCGTGGATTTGACGCGCGTCGCATGCGGCGCCAAGTCGAATTCCAGCGCCACGGACGCAATCCGGTAGGGCGGCGGGGTGTAGTCCTCGAGGCGAATGATCTTGGGCTGGCTTGCGGCGGCGGCGGGGGCTTGGGTGTTGTCCATGGGGCGGGGAACGGTCCTGAACCAAACAGAAGGGCGGCAACCGTAGCCGATTGGGGCACCCGTTCAAACCACCCGGCCGTTGCCGCGCGGCGATTGTTAAAGGCGGGTTTAACCTTATCTTTCTGGCGCAAAATGACGGTTTTGTGGATAACATTCCCGCAAAGGTTGGGGGACGTCGGGAGTGCAAGGCGCGGGCGGATCAAGCCGTTCGGCGAAGATCCCTGTGACGCCGCGGGATGCGGCGCGCTGGTTCCTGCGCGACATGGCGCTGGCGGCCGGTTATTCCACCGACCCCGTGCCGGGCGCCGATCCGGTGCTGGCGGGGTATGCCTCCTACCGGCCGCTGCTCACGGCGGCCGACCCCTGGTACTTCGCCGGCATACTCGCCCTCGAATCCTGCAAGGTGGTGGACTACTACCGCCCCGAATTCTCCAACGAGGTGATGCGTCACATCGTCGAGCAATGCGACAAGGTGATCGGCCGCGAGGGGCGCGAAGTGGCGGACCTGACGCAGCTGATCATGGGCCGGCTCGGCATCGGCACGGTGCTCCTGCGCGGCAAGGCGCCCGACAGTGTGCTCGGCAAGATCATGTACCTCATGATGGGGTCCGCCAAATCGGTGGAATCCAAAATGCCCGCGCCCGATGCGCACACCATGCTGCGCGCCGCGCTGAAGCTCGGCAAGCCGATCTGGTGGCGCGTGTTCCGCAAGAAATACAGTCTGTCGTTCGATCCCGAAGCCGACCTGGCCGAACGATCCAAGCTCTCGCCGATCTACGAGGAAGACGTCGCGGCGGCCCACGCCGCGCGCATGGCCGAGCAGAAGAAGGAGGCGGTCGCCGCCACCACCTTCGCCGGCGCCATGGCCGGGCTCATCGCCAACGACGGCATTCTCGTGCTCGACGAGAAGTACCTGGAGCCCCCCGAGGTCCATTAGAGCCGGGGCACACCCTTTTTTAACCGCCCCTGGGATAGGTTAATCTCGGATTAATTTCGCTTCCGAGAGGACCATCCCGATGCGCACCGTGGCGTTTGTGCCGGCCAAAGGCGAAAGCAACCGCATCAGCAACAAGAACACCGTCGTGCTCGACGGCGACTACCTGTTCAAGCGCAAGCTGAAGCAGCTGCTGGCCTGCCCGGAGATCGACGCGGTCTACCTGGATACGGAATCCGACCGCATCATCGAGCTGGCCTCCGACCTGCCGGTGAAGATCCTCAAGCGCGACGCCAAGCTCGCCTCCAACAAGACCGACGGCCATGAGCTGTTCGCCAACGAGTGCGCGAAGGTGGACGCCGACATCTATATCCAGTGCCTGTGCACCAGCCCGTTCATCACGCCCGAAACCATGACGCGCGCGATCAAGGCCCTGAAGGCCGACAAGAAGGCCGACTCCCTGGTCGCGGTGCAGAAGCGCAAGCAGTACACCTGGGCCAAGGGCCGTCCGGCCTACGGCGAAGGCCGCATCCCCAACTCCGTCGACCTGCCCGACACCGTGATCGAATCCATGGGGCTCTATATGGTGCGCAAGAAGGGCAAGGCCCGGCCCAAGCGCCGTTTCGGCGATAAGGTGGTGCTGTTCGAACTCACCGACGAAGAAGCCTTCGACGTCAATTGGCCCGACGACCTGGCGCTGGCCGAGCGCATCTGCGCCGGCTATCGCGCCAGCCACAACGCGGCGCTCGACGCCATCCGCCCGCACCTGTGTTCGTCGCTGCTGGCCGACATCTGCAAGGAGCGCGGCCTCAAGACGTTGCTGCCGCCGGGCTTCAAGCGTATCTCCGGGCGTTCGGTGCTGGGCATCGCCAAGACCCTGGAACTGCGCAAACTGCGCAAGGGCGACGACTGGAAAGGCATCTACACCGCGCTCGGCACCTACAACTTCATCCGGCCGGGCGACGTGATCGTGGTGCACAACGAGGTCAAGGACAAAGCCTACTTCGGCGACCTCAACGCCAATATCGCCATCCGCTCGGGCGCCGTGGGCGCGGTGGTCGACAGCTTCACCCGCGATTCCGCCGAACTCAACGGCCTGGAGTTTCCGGTGTTCGCGCAAGGCATCAGCTGCGACGACATCAAATATGAAGGCACCGTCCACGCCATGAACCGGCCGATCAAGATCGGCGACGTCACCATCAACAACGGCGACTATATCTACGCCGACGACGATGGCGTGCTGGCGATCCCTCAGGAATTGTGGCCCTCGATCCGCGACGAGGCCATGGCTACCCTCAAGAAGGAATTCGACATCCGCTACGCCATCATCATGGGCGAGGATGTCGGCAAGGTTCTCGGCACGCATGGGGCGTTCTAAAACGCCGCCGTGTCGCCCTCGGACTTGATCCGAGGGCCCAGAGCAGTAACGATGGAGGGCTGCGGGGGACGTGGTGCTGCTGGCATCATGTATGCCGCAGCCTTTCTTCTTCCCCAACCCTGGATCCTCGCGTCAAGCGCGAGGATGACAGGGAGTTTGATGGTCCGAGCGTGCCATACACCTGTATCCTGTTGGCCGGGGACCGGCCCGGCGATCCACTCGCCGAGATCGCGCCCGGGAAGCGCAAGGCGCTGCTGCCCCTGCGCGGGCGGCCCATGGTGCTCCATGTGCTGGAAACCCTGACCGGGTCATCGGTGGTGGGCGAAATCGTTGTGGTGGCCAACGCCGTCGCCGCCATCGAAACCAACGCCGATGTGGCGGCCTTCGCGCGCGGGCGGCCGCTGCGATTCCTGGAAGGCGCGGGCGGCCCCGCGGCCAGCGTGCTCAAGGCCTGCGAAGCATTGTCAGGGCCGGTGCTGGTCACCACCGCCGACAACCCGCTGCTTGGCGCCGCCACCTTGGTGGATTTCTGTGCGCGCGCCGAACAGGAGCCGGCGGAAGTGGTCGTGGGGCTCGCCCGCGAAAGGGACATCAAGAAGGCCTTCCCCAAAGCGCGCCGCACTTTCCTGAAGCTGCGCGGCGGCGGCGTCAGCGGCTGCAACCTGTTCGCCGGCCCCGCCGAAGCTCTCGCCAAGGCCGCCCAGGGCTGGGTGGACGTGGAGAGCAAACGCAAGTGGCCGCTCGCCTTCATCGCGCACTTCGGCCTGTCCACGCTGCTCCGGGCGCTCACCGGCATGCTGTCGCTCGCCAACGCGCTCGAAGCGGTGTCGCGCACGCTCGGCATACGCGCGGGCGCGGTGCTGCTCGACGATCCGGTCGCGGCCATGGACGTGGACCGCCTGGAGCATGTCGCCATGGCGGAATCCCTCCTGGCCGGAAAATGATCCGGGTCGGCTTTGTCTACAATCACGAGGCCGCCCACCAGGTGCGCCATAGCGCCGGCGTGATCGCGCCGCTCAGCCGGATTTCCGGTATCGAGGTTTCGGTGCTCGCAACGTCGCAGGCATTGATGAATGCGGTGCGCGGCGTGGTTCCGCCGGATACGGACTGCATCTATCGCCGCCTCGATCTGCCGGTGTGGCACCGGCCGATTGTCCGGGCCGGCAATCTGTTCATGCCGTTCGGGCGGCTCGATCATCTGTTCACGCACCGCGAGGTGCTGCGCACCTTCGACGTTCTGGTGGTGACCGAGGGCACCAGCTTGTTCCTGAGGAAACTCGGCGGCTTCGACCATGTGAAGTTCATCCGTATCGACCACGGCGCCGGCGATCGCGCCACTGGGTATCGGCCATCCTTCGCTGGCAACGACCTGGTGATCGTCGCGGGCGAGAAGCAGCGGCGGCGGTTCGTGGAGCAGGGAATCTTGCGCCCCGATCAGGTCGCGGTGGCGGGCTATCCCAAATTCGATACCGTCGATTTCACGCGCTCCAAGCTGTTCGCGGATGATAAGCCGGTGGTGCTCTACAATCCGCACCCCGCGGCGCATCTGTCGTCCTGGTACCGCATGGGCCGCGCGGTGCTGGAGTTTTTCGCCGGCCACCCGGACTACAATCTGATCTTCGCGCCGCACGTCATGCTGTTCCGGCGGCGGGTGCAAATCTCGCCGGAGTTCCGGGCCGTGCGCTGGCGCGCGGACATCCCGCGCAAATACTTCGGTTGCCCCAACATCCTGATCGACACCGGCTCGCGCGCGAGCATCGACATGACCTATACCCTCGCGGCCGACATCTACCTCGGCGATGTCTCCAGCCAGGTCTACGAGTTCCTGGCGGGCGGTCCACGGCCTTGCGTGTTTCTCGACGCCCATGGTGCGCGCTGGCAAGGCAACCCCGACTACGCCTTCTGGAATTTCGGTCCGGTGGTGGGGGGTACGGCCGACCTTGCCGCCGCGCTGAAAGCGGATCACGCACGGTATCGCGCGGTTCAGGAAGCGGCGGTCGCGGATACCTTCAGCCGGACGGAAGCGCCCGCGTCGGCGCGCGCGGCGCGGGCGGTCGGCGTGCTGCTCGGCCGGTGATGCGGCTTTTGGTTTGCCGGCGCAGCCGGAGCTTCTATTTTGCCGGCGCAGCCGGCGGCTGTCCGTCGATTTTGGTCAGGCTGTCGACGGTGCAGATATGGCGGTCGACCACCACGCGGCTTTGCTTGACGTTGGTGATGGGGTCGAGTTCGGTCATGAAGCTGATGCCCTTCTTGGTGTCGAGCGTCATGCAGGTCTCCAGCATCACGGCCTTGTACCAATCGCCGGCGCTGCCTTGGACATAGACGATATTGTCGCCGCCCTTGCGCCAGGTCTTCACGCCCTTCAGTTGATCGAACTGGATGTTCGCGGGCGCTTCGGCCGCCAATGCGGCGGGGGCGGCGAGCATCAGGAGCAGAGCTAGAGCGCGGATCATGGGAGCCTCGTCATGTTGACCCAGCCACCTCCGATATAGGCGCGGATTGTGGCAATGCCATGTCCGAATAAATGTACCTGGTACATTTATCCACCCGCCGCCCCGCCTAAATCGCCGTCATCAGGCTTTCGCGCGGCAAACGGTGTACGCGGTCGGGTGGGTGTTTGGTTTCCTCCAGCAGCGCCGGGCCGCTGACCTCGGCGACCCCCGCGCCGACCGCCTTGGCGAGGTGGCCGCGCTTGCGCAGGCCGGTCACCGCCACCGCCCGCGCGCCCGCGCGGTTCTTGAGTTGCAGCAGCACCTCGAACATCTCGGTATCGGTGGCGCCCGATTCCCGGGTCACGTCGGCGACGTAGGCGACGCGGTCGATCGCCAGCATCGCCTCGATGCCGGTGAACGGGTTGATCGGCATGGTCACGCCGCGCGCGTAGCTGCGGAACAGCTCGCGCAGGGCCACCAGTTTCTCGGGGTTGGCGCGCGGCAGGCGGCGCAGGTCGAGGCGGAGGTCGCCGAGGCGCGCCTCGCGCGGGATCTGGGCGATCAGCTCGCGCGCCTCACCCAGGGCCTGCGCGCTGAAGGCGCCGACCGGCAGCGGCAGGCAGAACAGTATCGGCACTTCCGCCTTGCGCATCTCGGTGAAGGCGGCCAAGCCGGCGCGCACCACGTCCAGCGCCGTGGCGCTGTTGAGCTGCGCGGTCTCGTCGTCGGTGACGCTCAGGCCTTCCGGCGTGTAGGCGCGGAACAGGACGGTGTTCACGCTCTGGCTCTCGGCGTTCCAGGCGGGCCGGTAGCGCTGCACCAGGCCATGGAATTTGGACAATTCCTCCGGCGGCACGGGCGGCGCCGGCAGAGGACGCGCCCGGGCGACGATGCGTTGTTTGGCCGGCGCCTTGTCGTCCGCGAGCTTCCGGGCGTGAGACGGCGCGGCCGGCTTGGCATAGGCGCGCTGTGCCGCCTTGATCTTGGCGATTTCGCCCCGCATCGCATCCAAATTGACGGTGCCGTCGGCGTTGAGGATGTCGGCGAGGCCCAGTTTCTGCGCCGCCGGTAGGGGGATCTCCTCCAGGGAGAAACGCGCGCCCATGAGTTTCTTGCCAATGACGGAAGCGATGGCGTCGGCGCGCTCCTGCGCCTGGGCTTCGTCGGAGCGCGAAAACAACAGCAGCCAGGAATCCTCGTCCACGGCGATATAGGTGTTGCCCTTGCCGATGCGCCGCGCGATCGAGGTCTCGGCGATCATGATCGCCTTGTCCCGGTAGCGCTCCCACAGATCGCCGATCGCTTCGCGGAACGCGGCCAGCGAGATCACCGGCACCTTGCCGCTGGCCTTGGTCTCGGTTTCGTTGACCAGGCTGCCCAGGGTCAGGGTGACATCGCTGTCCCAGTAGACGCGCGGTCTGGGGTCGGCCTTCGTGCCGCCGAACAACCGGCGCACGG
>JAIBCD010000134.1 GCA_019694335.1 Rhodospirillaceae bacterium
GCCGGCATATCGAAGGAGCGCGCGTCGGCGCGCGACAAGCGACCCAAAGTAAATCAGAGCTGCGGGACCAGAACGGGGCGAGGGGCAGCAAGATGGAATTCACCGGCGAGACCACCAGCGACGTCTGTGGCCTGCGGCGCGCGACGCGGATCGGCCTCAGGCCCGGTTTTCCGCCGCAAAACGGCCCGCGCTTCGGCGACCAGCCCTACCGGCACATGGTGGAACAGGCGGTCGATGGATTACTGGTTGTCGCCGCCGACGACGGGCGCATCGTCTACTGCAATCCGGCCGCGGCCACGCTGCTCAAATCCTCGCCGGAGAATCTGACCGGTACGCCGTTCGGCCTGCCGGTGGCGCCCGCCAACGACTCCGCGCCGGTGGAGATTTTCACGGGCGGCGAACCGGTGTTCGTGGATATGCACACCCGGCCGATCTCCTGGCAGGGCAAAAGCGCCACCCTGGTGTCGCTGCATGACGTCAGCGCCAAACGCATCGCCGAAGCGCGCATCGAGATGCAGGCCAAGGCGCTCGAGGCCGCGGCCAATGGCATCTACATTATCGAAAAGAGCGGCGTGATCTCCTGGGCCAATTCGTCTTTCGCCGCGATGGCCGGCTATGGGCCCGAGGAACTGTGCGGTCAGCCGGTGACGATCCTGGCGCCGCCGTCGCCCGACGACGATGCCCACGCCGATCTGTGGACCAAGCTGGTCGCGGGCGAAACCTGGAAAGGCCGCATCGTCAATCTGCGCAAGGACGGTAGCAGCTATACCGCCGAACAAACCGTGACGCCGATCACCGACATCACCGGCCGCTTGTCGCATTTCGTCGCCATCCAGGAGGACATCTCCGAGCGCCTCAAGACCGAAGGCGAGCTGATCCGCCTGACGGAATATGACGGGCTCACCGGTCTCCCCAACCGCCATGTCTTCATGCACCGGGCGAAAATCGCCATCGAACGCGCCAGCCGCACCAAGGCGATGGTGGCGGTGATGGTGCTCGACCTCGACAACTTCAAGTCCATCAACAACACGCTGGGCCATGAAATCGGCGACAAACTGCTGGCGGCCGTGGCGCAACGCATATCCAGCCTGATGCGCTCCAGCGATACGCTCGCGCGCCTTGGCGGGGACGATTACGGCATTCTGTTCGAGAATGTCACCGACATGGCCGCCGCCAGCCGCACGGTGCGCAGTTTCCTCAACTCCTTCCGCGATCTCTACATTGTGGACGGGCATACGATCGAGGCGACCGCCTCGATCGGCATCGCCGCCTTCCCCAAGGACGATAACGATCCGCCGTCCCTGTTGCGCCACGCCGAGCTCGCCATGTACCAGGCCAAGGCCGAGGGCCGCGACGCCTTCCGCTATTTCGACCGCGAGATGGATGCGGATATCCGCCGCCGTGTGCGGCTGGAAGCCGACCTGCGCCATGCGGTCGAAGGCCGTCAGCTGTGGTTGGCCTACCAGCCGCAGCTCGACCTCGCCAGCGGCCAGATCGTCGGCGCCGAGGCGCTGATCCGCTGGAACCACCCCGAACGCGGCCTGATCTCGCCGGGCGAATTCATCCCGATCGCGGAAGCTTCCAGCCTGATCCTGCCGATCGGCGACTGGATTATCGAGGAGATCTGCCGCCAGCACATGATCTGGCAGGTGCAGGGCATGCCGGAACTGCGCCTCGGCTTCAACGTTTCGGGCGTGCAGTTCCGCCAGAAGGATCTGTTCAACAAAGTGGCCGCGCCGCTCGCAAGGTCGGGGCTTTCAGCCAAGATGCTCGATATCGAGATCACGGAGACCGTGGCCATGGAGCGTACCGGTAGCGTGCAGCAGAACGTCGATCGGCTGACGGCTGCTGGTATCTCCATGTCCATGGACGACTTCGGCACCGGCTATTCGTCGCTGTCCAACCTCCAGGCTTTCCCGGTCTGCCGTTTGAAAGTCGACGGCTCCTTCGTCAAGGGCATCGGCGTCAAACGCGACGACGAGAAGATCGTCGAGGCGGTGGTCCGCCTCGGCCAGAGCATGGGGCTGACGGTGGTCGCCGAAGGCGTCGAAACCCCGGCGCAGCTGGAATTCCTGCGCGGCCTGGGGTGCGACGAAATCCAGGGTTACTACATCTCCAAACCCCTGGCCCCGGAGGACTTCCGCCGCTTTGTCGCGGACTTCCGCATGCCCTCCTAGCTAAGGGCGAAAACCGCCGATATAACAGGGGCCTTGGCGTGACGGGGGCTCATGGCGGTGGTCGTAACAAGCATGACGGGGTTTGCCCGGGCGGAAGGCCGCCTCGCGGGCGCGATTCCCATGGCCTGGTCCTGGGAAGCCAAAAGCGTCAACGGCAAGAACCTGGAAGTGCGCGTGCGCACGCCGCACGGGTTCGAGGGCCTGGAGATCGCCGCCAAACAGGCTGCCGCCGAACATTTTGCCCGCGGTTCGCTCAATCTCCTGCTCACGGTCACCGGCGAGACCGCCACGCGTGAAGCGGTGGTGGACGAAGCCGTGCTCGACGGCCTGATCGCGCTCGCCGCCCGCAAGGCCGCCGCGGGTATCGCCCCGGCGGCCCTGGATGGCCTGATGGCGCTGGCCCAGACACGCGAAGCGCCAACCCCGCCCGACGCCGATGCGGTGACCGTGCGCGACGCCGGCCTGGTCGCGGGCCTCAAGGCCGCGCTCAACAATCTCGCCGAGGCGCTGCGCGAAGAGGGCGTGACGCTCGGCGCCGTGGTGGCCGACCAGATTTCCACCATCGAAAGCCTGTGCGCCGAAGCGCGTTCGCTCGCAGCGATGCAACCCGAAGCGATGAAGGCGCGTTTGCTGCAACAGGTGCGGGAACTCGCCACGGACGTGCCGGCGCTGTCGCCGGAACGCCTCGCGCAGGAGACGGTTCTGCTGGCGGTGAAGTATGACCTGCGTGAAGAACTCGACCGCCTGACCGCCCATGTCGCCCAGGCGCGTGAGATCCTGGCCAAGGGCGAACCTTGTGGCCGCCGCCTCGATTTCCTGTCGCAGGAGTTCAACCGCGAGGCCAATACCTTGTGCTCCAAGTCGTCGGACCTGGCGCTCACCCGCGTCGGCCTCGCGCTCAAGTCGGTGATTGATCAGTTCCGCGAGCAAATCCAGAATATCGAATGACCGATTTTCCGATTGCCCGCCGCGGATTGATGCTGGTGCTGTCGTCGCCTTCGGGCGCCGGCAAGACCACGATCGCGCGCCTGCTCATGCAGTCCGAACCCAAGCTCAGCATGTCGATCTCGGTGACCACGCGCGCGCCGCGCCCGGCCGAGAAGGACGGCAAGGACTACTTCTTCGTCAGCGAGGCCCACTACCACGCCATGGTCGCCGACAAGGCGCTGCTGGAGCACGCGCGCGTGTTCGACAACTACTACGGCACGCCCAAGGCCCATGTGGAAAAGGAACTCGCCCAAGGCCACGACGTTCTGTTCGATATCGACTGGCAGGGCACCCAGCAGCTGGCCGCCAATGCGCGGCCGGATCTGGTCAGCATTTTCGTATTGCCGCCGTCGATGACCGAACTCGCGCGCCGCCTCAAGGAGCGCGCCCAGGATTCCGAGGATGTGGTCAAGCGCCGCATGGCCCGCGCCAGCGACGAAATGAGCCACTGGCCGGAATACGACTACGCCATCATCAACCGCGATGTGGAGGAAAGCCTGGCCAAGGTGAAGGCGATCCTCACCGCGGAACGCCTGCGGCGTTACCGGCAGACCGGGCTGGTGGAGTTCGTGAACGGAATGCGCGGCGAGCAGTAAACCCGGAGTCACCGCGACAATCGCGGCCGTTTTTTGATTGGCGCGCGTTTCCCGCGCGCGGGCATGCGCGGCGAGTTCAGCTTTCGTTGGCGCGCGACGTGCGCCTAGCCCTTGGCCATATCCAGCGCATTCGCGATTGCGCAGAATTGCCGCACCGACAAGGTTTCCGCGCGCGCGGTGGGCTCGACGCCGGCGGCGCGGCACAAGCGTTCCCCATCGGCCAGCGCCGTGCCGGCCGCGACCGCCATCAGGCTCTGCCGCAGCATCTTGCGCCGCTGCCCGAAGGCCGCCGCCGTGACCCGTTCGAGGGTCTCGCGGCGCGCGGGCGCCAGGGGCTCCTTGCGCGGCACCAGCTGCACCACGGTGGATTGCACCAGGGGCGGCGGCGTGAAGGCTTTCGGGTTGATGTGAAACAGCGGGTTCACGTCGCACAACCATTGCGCCAGCACGCTCAAGCGCCCATAGGCGCCGGTATCGGCCGGCGCGGTCAGGCGCATGGCGACTTCGGTCTGGAACATGAGCGTGAAGGACTCGAACGCCGTGGCGTTCTCCAGCCACCGGATCAGGAGTTCGGTGCCGACGTTGTAGGGCAGGTTGGACACGATGCGCCGCGGCGCTGTCCCGAGTGCGCCGGCGTCGACGGAAAGCGCGTCGCCTTCGAGGGACGTGAGGCGGCCGGGATAGGCTTCGGCGATCTCGGCGAGGATCGCGCGGCAGCGCGGGTCTTTTTCGACAGTGACCACGGTGGCGCCCGCCTCCAGCAGCGCGCGTGTCAGGCCGCCGGGGCCGGGGCCGATCTCGATGGTGGTGCCATGAGAGAGGTTGGCCACGGACCGGGCGATGCGTCCGGTGAGGTTCAAGTCCAGCAGGAAGTGCTGTCCCAGGCGCTTGTCGGCGAGTAAGCCGGCGCGCGCGATCACGTCACGAAGCGGCGGAAGCTCAGGCATGTGCGCGCCGTGCCGCCATGTCGGCGGCCATCGCCAGTGCCGCGATCAGGCTCGACGGATCGGCGACGCCCTTGGCGGCAATATCGAACGCCGTGCCGTGGTCGGGCGAACAGCGCACGAACGGCAAACCCAGCGTGACATTGACGCCGCCCGCGAAATCCAGGGTCTTGAGCGGGATCAGCGCCTGGTCGTGGTACATGCACAAGGCCGCGTCGAAGCGGGCCCGCGCGTTATCGTGGAACAAGGTGTCCGCCGGCACCGGGCCGGACGCGGCGATGCCCTCGGCTGCCAATTGCGCGACCGCCGGGGCGATGATGCGGCTTTCCTCGTCGCCCATCACGCCATCCTCGCCGGCATGCGGATTGAGCGCCGCCACGGCGATACGCGGCTGCTTCAGCCCGAAGTCGGCTTTAAGCGCCGCCGCGACGATCCTGGCGCAAGACAGAATCCCATCTTGCGTCAGCGCGCGCGGCACATCCCTGATGGCCAGGTGCACGGTCACCGGCACCACGCGCAGGCCCGCGATCGCCAGCATCATCACCGCCGGTTTATCGCCCGCCAGGTGGCCCAGGTATTCGGTATGGCCGGGAAAGCCGAAGCCGAATTTCTGTAGCACCGCCTTGTTGATGGGATTGGTGACGAAGCCGCCGATCTTGCCGGTGGTGGCGAGTCTCACCGCCAGGTCGATGGCGCCGACGACGGCCGGACCGTTGCGTTCGTCCGGCACGCCGGGAGAAACCGGCGCCGTCAGCGGCACCGGCAAGGGCAGCACCGGCAGGGCTTCGGCGAACACCGCGGGGGCGTCCGCGGGTGATGCGATGGCCTTGACCGGGCAGGGAATGGCGAAGCGCCTCGCGAGGCCCTGCAGCCGCTCCAGGGAGTCGATGGCGAAGAATGGCGCGCTGCCACGTTTCGCCCAGGCTTTGAGCGCGATCTCGCCGCCAATGCCCGCCGGCTCACCCATGGTGAGCGCGATGGGCAAGCTGTCTTGCGTGTTGGCCAACTTTGGGTACGCCAGCTCTAAATGCGAATATCGATCAGCGCGGCGCGGCGCAGGTCGCGCAGCTTCTGGCGCGCGGCGTTGGTGAGCTTCTCGTTCTGCAGGGTGCCCATGACCTGTTCCTCGCTGGGAAGGCCGGTGTCGTCCTTGCGCATGCAGACCATCACGAACAGGCGCGCGCCCGCGACCTCGATCGGCCGGCTCAACTGATTGGCCTTCAGGTCGATGATGCCTTCGCGCACTTTATCGGGCAGCCCGCCGAGATAGACCGGGGAGATCGGGCCCGAGCCGGGCGTGCCGATTTGCTTGGCGAGCGCGTTCATCTCGTCGCAGGTCTTGGCCTTGGCGTGAATGTCTTCCGAGAGCTGCGCGATCTTCGCCGGCGTCATCGCGCGCCCGCCGAGGTTGGGCAGGTAGATCTGACTCAGGGTCACCACCGACATGCGCGGATCCGGCGCACCCGCCGAACGGCGGTCGCGCAGCGCGATGATGTGATAGCCCGACGAGGTGCGGATGGGGTCGGAGAACTGGTTGGGTTCCAGGCGGGAGACCATGGCTTCGACCTCGGGCTCCAGTTCGCCCTGCACCACCCAGCCCAGGTCGCCGCCCAGGGCCGCCGTCGCGCTCTGCGAGAATTGCTGCGCGAGCGCGGGGAACGGCGTGCCGCTACGGGCCTGCTGAACCAGGCGGTCCGCGAGCTGGCGGATCGCGGCCTCGGGCGCGCCCGGCGCCACGGGCAGGAAAATTTCGGCGAGCAGGCGCTCGGGCTTGCCCTGGTTCGCCTTCATGCGCGCCATCACGGCCTTCACTTCCTGCGGCTGCACGGTGGTGTCGCGCGCGAGTTCCTTGCGGATCACCTTCACCCAGGACATGTCGGCCTCGATCTGGGTGTAGAGGGTGCTCATATCGACATTGGCCTGGGCGAGCATGGTGCGGAAGGCGCCGGGGCGCATGCCGTTGCGCTGCTCGATGCTATCGACCGAGCCGCGGATCTCGGCTTCGCTGGTGGTGATCTTGAGGCGCTTGGCTTCCTGGAGCTTCAGGCGGTCGTCGATCAGGGCGTTGACCACCTGCGGCATCAGGCGGCTGCGGATATCGGGTGTGTTGTCGAGGCCCGAGGTGGCGAGGTAGAGGCCGAGCCGGGCCTGCACGTCGAACACCGTGATGATGTCCTCGTTCACCACCGCGGCGATGCTCATGGCGTTGGCGGGCGCCGCGGACGCGCCGTAAGCGCCGGGGTTGCCGCCGAGCGGGGCTTCGGCGGCGCTCACCTGAACGGCGAGGGCGCCGGTGGCCAGGCCGAGGCAGGCCGCGAACAGAGAAACGCGCAAACGGAGGGACATCGCCTTGATCACTTTGGAAAAGCTGCAAACGGGACGCCAAGATACGCGGGACGCCCGCTAAAAACCAGCCGGGGAAACCCTAAGTCCCGCGAAGATTACAGCAATTTCCCCAAGGACTTAGGGGCCAGCGGCGGGAACCGATGTCCGGGTTGAATTTGTCGCGCGCTGAACGCGCGCCAACAAAGGCGGGCCGTGCGCTCCGGCCTTACCGGCGCGAGCCGACGTCGGTATTGAACTTGTCGCGCGCCGAACGCGCGCCACCAAAGAGGCCGTGCGCTCCGGCCTTACCGGCGTGAGCCGACGTCGGTATTGAACTTG
>JAIBCD010000135.1 GCA_019694335.1 Rhodospirillaceae bacterium
CCAACGACTGCGAAGCATTGAGGCGCGGATCGCAATGGGTGTGGTAGCGGTCGGCCAGCGTGGCGTCGGTGATCGCCTGGGCGCCGCCGACGCATTCGGTGACGTCCTTGCCGGTGAGCTCGAAATGCACGCCGCCGGGGTGCGTGCCCTCGCCGCGGTGCACGGCGAAGAACGCCTTCACCTCGGCCAGGATGCGGTCGAACTGGCGGGTCTTGTAACCGGTCGAACTCTTGACGGTGTTGGCATGCATCGGATCGCACACCCACACGAGGTTGCGTCCTTCGCGCTGGACGGCGCGCACCAGGCCCGGCAGGTGTTCGGACAGGCGTTCCGCGCCCATGCGCGAGATCACCGTCAGGCGGCCTTCCTCGTTCTGCGGATTGAGCGCGTCGCAGAGGGCCAGCAGTTCGTCGACCGTGGTCTTGGGGCCGATCTTCACGCCCAGCGGATTCTGCACGCCGCGCAGGAACTCGACATGAGCATGATCGATCTGGCGCGTGCGCTCGCCCAGCCACAGCATATGCGCCGAGCAGGCGTACCATTGGCCGGTGGTGGAATCGTTGCGGGTCATGGCCTCTTCGTAAGGCAGCAGCAGCGCCTCGTGCGAGGTGTAGAAATCGGTTTCCTTCAGCTGCGGCACCGTGTCGCCGGTGAGACCGCAGGCTTCCATGAACTCCAACGTTTCCTGGATGCGGTCGGCGAAACGCTTGTACTTCTCCGCCGTCGGCGTGTCGGTGACGAAGCCCAAGGTCCACTGGTGCACCTTGTGGAGGTCGGCATACCCCCCTTGCGCGAACGCGCGCAGCAAGTTGAGGGTCGCGGCGGACTGGTTGTAGGCCTGCACCATGCGCGCAGGGGCCGGCGTGCGCGCTTCGGGGGTGAATTCCATGCCGTTGACGTTGTCGCCGCGATAGGACGGCAGCTCCACGCCGTCAATGACTTCGGTGCCCGACGAACGCGGCTTGGCGAACTGTCCGGCCAGGCGCCCCACCTTCACGATCGGCAACGCGCCGCCGAAGGTCAGCACCACCGCCATCTGCAACAGCACGCGGAACGTGTCGCGGATATTGTCGGGATGGAACTCGGCGAAGCTTTCGGCGCAGTCGCCGCCCTGGAGCAGGAACGCCTTGCCGCTGCCGATCTTCGCGAGATTGGCTTTCAGGCGGCGTGCCTCGCCCGCGAACACCAGCGGCGGATAGCTGCGCAGTTGCTTCTCCACGGCCGTCAGCGCGGCTTGATCCGGGTACACCGGCGCCTGCGCGATCGGCTTGGTGCGCCAGCTTTCGCGGCTCCATTTTCCAGTGGGGACTTTGGGATCTCGCGCCATGACAACAGCCTATGTAGAACTTGCCCCTGTTTGCGGGGAGGGCCGGTATAATAACTCAACCGCGCCTTTTCTAGTGCAAATGCCCGAACATGAACATTATCAGTGAGTTACGGGGACGAAGCCGCAGTTCACCGCGGCACCGGCCGCCGGCGCGTTCGAAGGCGAAGCGCTCTCGCGCGCCAGCCTGGCACCCGGGGGGATACCGCGTCCTGCGCGCGGACAACGGCTTCGCGGTCCTGAAACGCGTCGAGAACGACGCCACCCGCGGCAACGGCACGGCGTGGCGCGCGCAGCTGGCCGGCTAGACTTCCGGATGCCACGAAAGATGTTCGCCCCACTGGCGGCTCAGCGCTTCCGCGCGCGACCGTAGTTCGGCATCGGCCTCCAGCAGAAAGAACGCGCGCGGCGAATAAGGTTTCGCCCGCAGCACATCCACCGCGGCGCATCCCCGCGCCCGCAGTCCCTTCGCCAGGTGCTTGAGCTCGTTGATGTGGCCGCCCTTGAACCTGGTCTGGTGGTGATAGACCACCAGCGCCCGCCCCGGCGCGCGCAAGGCCGCGATTTCGTCCCAGGTGATGCTTTTGCCGGAATTGCCCATGGTCGGCTTGTAGCCGGCGGGTTCGATGCCGTTATCCGGATCGGCGAACACCAGATCGCAACCGGCCAGCGCCGCCTTCACCCGCCCGAACCAGGCGGCGCGCTGGATCGGGCGCTCGGACGGCCCGCAGGTGACGGGGATCTGTTCCGCCGCGAACCGCGCGCCCGGCAGGAGGCGTTCATCCTGGAGCGCCGCGACATTGCGCCGGCCGGTGTGGACGATCTCGCGCAGATGGTCGAACAACGGCGGATCGTAGGGGCGCCAATCGAGGCCGGCGTCGAGGTATTTCGTGTGCTGGCCATCGCCCACCGGGCCGCCATCGGGGTGCAGCCACCATGCCACGCCCAGTTTCCGCCCGGGCGACAGCGCCCGCAGGATGCCGAGCTTCAGGTAATCGCCGATGTCTCCGGCGTATTTATTCTGCACATCAAGTATCCGTCTCGGGAACCGGATCGCGCAGGGTGACGAACTCCTCCGCGGCGGTGGGATGGATGCCGACGGTGGCGTCGAACTGGGCCTTGGTGGCGCCAGCCTTGAGCGCGACCGCGAAGCCCTGGATGATCTCGGGCGCATCCTCGCCCACCATGTGACAGCCGAGCACCTTGTCGGTGTCCTTGTCCACCACCAGCTTCATCATCGTGCGTTCGTCGCGGCCCGAGAGCGTGTGTTTCATGGCCCGGAAGCGGGTGATGAACAGGCGCACGCGGTGGTTCCTGCGGGCGTCGGCTTCGCTCAAGCCGACGCAAGCCACCGGCGGCTGGCTGAACACCGCCGAAGCGACGTTGGTGTAATCCATCTGCATCGGCCGCTTGTTGAAGAAGGTTTCGGCGAACATCCGGCCTTCGTTGATGGCCACGGGCGTCAGGTTGATGCGGTCGGTGACGTCGCCCACCGCGAAGATATTCTCGACGCTGGTGCGGTTCTGCCCGTCCACGGAAATCGCGCGCTTCGCGTTGAGCTTCACGCCCACTTGCTCGAGACCAAGATTGGATGTGGCGGGCGCGCGGCCGGTGGCGGCCAGCACGCAATCGGCGATCATTTCGTCGCCCGTGTCGAATACCACCGAATAGACGCCGCCGGTCTTTTCGACAGACCGGACGGTGCAGTCACGGCGGATGATGATGCCTTTTTTCTCCAACTCCTCGCCCAGGGTCGCGCACACGTCCTGGTCGAACCCGCGCAACAGGTGTCCGGTGCGGATCACCAGCGTGACCTCGGACCCCAGCGCATTGAAGATGCCCGCGAACTCCACGGCGATATAACCGCCGCCGATGATCACCACGCGTTCGGGGCGTTCGGGCAAATCCAGGGCTTCGTTGGAGCTGATGACATGCTCCTTGCCCGGGAAATCCGGCGTCACCGGCCAGCCGCCGGTGGCGATCAGGATCTTGTCGCCGGTGATGCGCTTACCGCCGATCTCGACGGTATGCGGATCGGCCAGCACGCCACGCCCCGGCACCACCGTCACGCCGCTGTCGCGCAGCATGCGGTTATAGACACCCTCCAGCCGGTCGAGTTCCTTGTTCTTGGCGGCAATCAGCTTGCCCCAGTCGTGCATCGGCTCGCCGATGCGCCAGCCGAACCCGAGGGCGTCGTTGAAGTGGTTGGCAAAAACCGCGCCGTAGACCAAGAGCTTCTTGGGCACACAGCCGCGCATGACGCAGGTGCCGCCGACCCGGCTGCTTTCGACCACCGCGACCTTGGCGCCGTATTTCCCGGCCAGGCGCGAGGCACGTACGCCGCCGGAACCCGCGCCGATGGTGATCAAATCATAGTCATATTGGGGCATGGCCAACCTTCATCCGGATTCCCTCGAATGTAGGTAGGCCGCGCGCCGAGGGGAACCCCCTGCTTCGCTTATTCCACCGTCACGCTTTTCGCGAGGTTACGCGGCTGGTCCACGTCGGTGCCGCGCAAGACAGCCGTGTGATAGGCCAGGAGCTGCACCGGAATCGAAGCGATGATGGGCACCACGAACGGGTCGACCGTCGGCAGACAGATGGAATGGGAGGCCAGCCGCCCGGCGCGTTTGACACCCTGCTCGTCGCTGATCAGGATGACTCTCCCCCCTCGCGCAATGACCTGCTCGAGGTTCGAAAGCGACTTGTCGAACAGGAAGTCGCTGGGCGCGATGACCACGACCGGCACATTTTCGTCGATCAAGGCGATAGGGCCGTGCTTCATCTCGCCGGCGGCATAGCCTTCGGCGTGGATGTAGGAGATTTCCTTCAGCTTGAGCGCGCCTTCGAGGGCGATGGGGTAGGACGAACCGCGCCCGAGATAGAGAACGTCCCTGGCCTCGGCCAGTTCCTCGGCGATGTGTTTGATATGCGCGTCGAGGTGCAGGACGTCGGCGACACGGGACGGTACGCTGAGCAGCGCCGACGACAGCCGCGCTTCCGCCGCCGCGTCGATGGTGCCGCGCACTTTGCCGAAATTGATGGCGAGGCAGGCCAGCGCCATGAGCTGGGTGGTGAAAGCCTTGGTGGAGGCGACGCCGATTTCCGGCCCCGCCTGCGTGGGCAGCACCGCGTCGGATTCGCGTGCGATGGTGCTTTCCGGCACGTTGACCACCGACAGGATCTTCTGGCCCTTGGATTTGCAATACCGCAGCGGCACCAGGGTATCGGCGGTTTCGCCCGACTGCGAAACGAACAGGCCGAGACCGTTCGGCGACAGCGGCGGCTCGCGGTAGCGGAACTCGGAGCCGACATCGGCATCGACCGGCACCTTGGCCAGCATCTCGATCCAGTATTTGGCCACAAGGCCGGCATAGTAAGCGGTGCCGCAGGCCACGGTCGTGACGCGATCGATCGCGCGCAGATCGAACGGCATTTGCGCGAGCGATATCGACTGTTCGGCGGGGTTGTAATGCGTGCGCAAGGTGTCGCCGAGCACCTGGGGCTGCTCGAAAATCTCCTTGAGCATGAAGTGGCGGTATTCGCCCTTGCCGGCGAGCGCGCCGGACACCGAGCTCTGCACGATCTTACGGTGCACCACCTCGCCGGTCTGATTGCGGATCGTGGCGCCATTCCTGGTGATCACGACCCAGTCGCCGTCCTCGAGATAAGCGATGCGGTTGGTCATGGGCGCCAGCGCCAGGGCATCGGAGCCGAGATACATCTCGCCGTCGCCATAACCGACGGCGAGCGGCGGCCCCTTGCGCGCGCCGACAAGCATGTCGGGGTTCGGCGCCATCATGATGGCGAGGGCAAAGGCGCCTTCCAGCCGGCGGATCGCCTCGAACGCGGCCCCTTCGGCGGGCAGGCCCTGATCGAGATAATCGGTCACGAGGTGAACGACGACCTCGGTGTCGGTGTCGCTGGAAAAGGTGTGACCTTTGGCTTCCAACTCGGCGCGCAGCTGCTGAAAGTTCTCGATGATGCCGTTGTGAACGACCGCGACCTTGGAACTGGCGTGAGGATGGGCATTGGCTTCGTTCGGCACGCCATGGGTCGCCCAGCGGGTGTGGCCGATGCCGACCGTGCCACCCAGGGGCTCAATCCGCAGGCGTTCGACGAGGTTGACGATCTTGCCCGGAGCGCGACGGCGGCCGATGGCGCCATCCACCAGCGTTGCAATCCCCGCGGAGTCATACCCGCGGTATTCGAGGCGCCGCAGCCCGTCGATCAGGCATTCAGAGGCGTTGGCCCGGCCGATGACGCCGACGATTCCGCACATATTTTATGTACCCTTACCGCCCTTTTTGGCCTTCTCCGCCTGCTTGCGCTGGCGGTACGCGGCCGCGAACCCGTCCTTCGTCTCCTGACGCGAGGAATTCAAGGCCAACGCGTCAGCCGGCACATCGTTCCGGACCACGGCGCCCGCGCCGGTCATGGCGCCCGCGCCAACCTTCACCGGAGCCACCAGCACCGAGTTGGAGCCGATCGAAGCACCCGCGCCGATCTCGGTATGAGACTTGTTGAAGCCGTCATAGTTGGCGGTGATGGTCCCCGCCCCGACATTGGCCTTGGCGCCGACATGGGCGTCGCCGATATAGGACAGATGGTTGACCTTGGCGCCGGCGTCCAGGGCCGCGTTCTTGATCTCGACGAAATTGCCGACATGGGCGTCGGCGCCGATGGAAGCCCCCGGACGCAGCCTGGCATAGGGCCCGACCAGCGCGCCGCCCGCGATATGCGCGCCTTCGATATGGCAGAAGCCCTTGATGACCGCGCCGTCGTCCACGGTGACGCCGGGACCGAACACGGTGAACGGGCCGATCTCGATGTCCTTGCCCAACTTGGTGTCGGCGGAGAAATACACCGTCGCCGGATCGCGCAGGGTGACGCCGTTCTCCATCGCGGCCGCGCGCAGCTTGTTCTGCAGGATCGCTTCCGCCACGGCCAGCTCGGCGCGGCTGTTGACGCCCATCAGTTCGTCTGCGGCGCCCTCCACCGCGGTGCAGATATGACCCGCCGCACGCGCGAGCCCGACGACATCGGTCAGGTAGTACTCGCCTTTGGCATTGGCGTTACCGACCTTGGCGAGCGCCTGCCACAGCACTTTTGAATCCGCGAGCATGATCCCCGAATTGCAGAAGCCGATGGCGCGCTCGTCCGGCGTGGCGTCCTTGGCTTCGACGATGCGTTCGAGTTTGCCGTCTTTCATGACCAGGCGGCCGTAGGCGGCGGGGTCTTCGGGCGTGAACCCCAGCACGACAACCGCGGGGTTGCCCGGCCCGCGCCGCGCCGCGCGCATCTTCTCCATGGTGGCGGCGCTGACAAAAGGCGTGTCGGCGTAGGCAATCAGGACATCACCCGTGAACCCGCCAAGCGCCGCCTTGGCCTGCATGACCGCATGGCCCGTGCCAAGACGATCGGATTGCAGCGCGGTCTCATGTGGCGCGACGGCTTTGGCGACCGCCTCCATGCCCGGTCCGATAACCACCACGACCGGGTCCATCTCGAGGCTGGTGACGGTGGCGAGCACATGGCCGACCATGGGCACCCCGGCCACGCAATGCAGCACCTTGGGCAGGGCCGATTTCATGCGTGTACCGCTGCCGGCCGCGAGGATGACCGCGGCGGTCGGGGTCGGGAACGAGGCTCCTGAGGTCATCGGGTCCGGATCTGGTGGTGGCGGCGTTGAAAATGACCCCCGGAAAATGACATGGGGGGCGGGCCGGATAAAGGCCGGTATGGACCGGCTTTGTTCCTCCGCCATGAAAAAAGTGTCACCCCCCAAGGGCTTGGCGAGCACTTTCCAGGTCATGACGCCCGGTTCCAGCGATTGACAGGGCGAGAGGCTGACTTTAAGAACCGGGCTCCCTTCCGGCAGCCCGTTTTGGGGTATGCCGATCCGATGGTGCCTAGACCGATGGTCAAGGGCGGTTAGCTCAGCGGGAGAGCACACGCTTCACACGCGTGGGGTCGCAGGTTCAATCCCTGCACCGCCCACCATC
>JAIBCD010000136.1 GCA_019694335.1 Rhodospirillaceae bacterium
CGATGGCTGGCCGCGAGCGGCTGGACAATCTCATTTTCGTCATTAACTGCAACCTGCAACGCCTGGACGGTCCGGTGCGCGGCAATGGCAAGATCATCCAGGAACTGGAATCGGTATTTCGCGGCGCTGGCTGGAACGTGATCAAGACGATTTGGGGCCGAGGTTGGGATCGATTGCTGGAGAAGGACCAGACCGGACTCCTGCTGCAATGCATGGAGGAATGCGTGGACGGCGAGTACCAGGATTTCCGATCCAAGAACGGCGCCTACATCCGCGAGCATTTCTTCGGCAAATACCCGGAATTGCGGGAGCTGGTGGCCGACATGAGCGACGGCGACATCTGGGCGCTGCGACGCGGCGGCCACGACTCCACCAAGGTCTATGCCGCCTATGCCGCGGCGGTCAAGCACCAAGGTCAGCCGACCGTCATTCTGGCCAAGACCGTCAAGGGCTACGGCATGGGCGAGTCGGGCGAGGGCCAGATGATCGCCCATCAGGCCAAGAAGATGACCCACGACGCACTCCGGCAATTCCGCGACCGGTTTCAGATCCCGATCCAGGACGAGCAAATCGCGGAGATACCCTTTATCCGGTTCTCGGAAGACAGTCCCGAACTGACTTATCTACGCGAGCGCCGCCAGGCGTTGGGCGGTTACCTGCCCAGCCGCCGGGCCAAGTCCGCCGCGCTCGACATTCCGCCGCTCACCACCTTCGACCGTCTGCTCAAGGCGTCGGGCGAGCGCGAAATCTCGACCACCATGGCCTTCGTCCAGATGCTGGGCACGCTGCTGCGGGACAAAAATATCGGCAAATTCGTCGTGCCCATCGTGCCGGACGAGTCGCGCACCTTCGGCATGGAGGGCATGTTCCGCCAGCTCGGCATCTATTCCGCCGTCGGCCAGCTCTACAAGCCGCAGGATGCCGACCAGCTCATGTACTACCGGGAGGACAAGTCGGGCCAGGTGCTGCAGGAGGGCATCAACGAGGCGGGCGCCATGTCGTCCTGGATCGCGGCGGCCACCTCCTACAGTACCAACAATCTGCCGATGATCCCGTTCTACATCTACTACTCGATGTTCGGCTTGCAGCGGGTCGGCGACCTGGCCTGGGCGGCGGGCGACCTGCGCGCCCGTGGGTTCCTGCTCGGCGGCACGGCGGGCCGCACCACGCTGAACGGCGAAGGTCTGCAGCACGAGGACGGCCACAGCCACATCCTGGCGTCGACCATCCCCAACTGCGTCGCCTACGATCCGACCTTCGCCTACGAAGTCGTCGTCATCATCCGTGAAGGCCTGCGCCGCATGTTTCAGGAACAGGAGGACGTGTATTTCTACCTCACCCTGATGAATGAGAACTATCCCCATCCCGGCCTGCCGGAAGGCGCGGAAGCGAGCATCGTCAAGGGCATGTATCTGCTCCAGGACGGCGGCGAGTCTTCAGGGCCGCGCGTGCAACTGTTCGGCTGCGGCACCATCCTGCGTGAGGTGATTGCGGCGGCGGAACTGCTGAAGGAGGACTTCAAGGTGAGCGCCGACCTTTGGAGCGTCACCAGTTTCAACGAACTGCGGCGCGAAGGCATGAGCACCGAGCGCTGGAACCTGCTGCATCCAACTCAACCGCGCCGGATGAGCCATATCGAAACCTGCCTAGCGGGACGCGCGGGGCCGGTGATCGCGTCCTCGGACTACATGCGCGCCTTCGCCGATCAGGTGCGCGCCTACCTCCCGAGGCGCTACATCACCCTGGGTACCGACGGTTTCGGTCGCAGCGATTACCGGGTTCAGTTGCGCCGCTTCTTCGAGGTGAACCGGTACTACGTCGCCGTCGCCGCGCTCAAGGCGCTGGCCGACGAAGGCCAGATCAAGGCCGAACAAGTCGAGGAAGCCATCAAGAAGTATGGCCTCGACACCGAACGGCCCGATCCCTGGACGGTTTGATCATCCGGGACCGCTCAACGCCTCACGAGGAAGAACAATGAGTCAGATAATCGCAGTCAAAGTCCCCGACATCGGCGATTTCAAGGACGTGCCCATCATCGAGGTACTGGTCAAGCCGGGCGACAGCGTCCAGGCCGAGGACCCGCTGATCACGCTGGAATCCGACAAGGCCACCATGGACGTACCGGCGCCGACAAGCGGAACCGTCAAGGAAATCAGGGTCCAGGTCGGTGACACGGTGTCGGAAGGCACGCCGATCCTGATGCTCGATAGCGCGGAGGCGACGCAAGCCGCCGCGCCGACCGTGCCGAGCGTGTCGCCGCCGCCCGCGCCGGTCAGCTCGCACGGCGACACCTTCGATGTTCGTGTCCCCGACATCGGCGATTTCAAGGACGTGCCCGTCATCGAGGTACTGGTCAAGCCGGGCGACGCGGTGAAGGCCGAGGACCCGCTGATCACGCTGGAATCGGACAAGGCGACCCTGGACGTGCCGGCGCCGCTGGGCGGGGTGGTGCGGGAACTCAAGGTCCAGGTGGGTGACACGGTGTCGGAAGGCACGGTCATTCTCACTCTGGCCACGGCCGCCGCGAGCGGCGCGGCGGCAACTCCGGCACCGGTCAGTGAACCCGCATCCGCGTCCGCCGCGCCCGCCGTCGCCGCGCCCGTACCCACCGCCGGTATCGACGAGGGCGCTTTCAAACTGACCTATGCCGGGCCGGCCGTGCGCAAGCTGGCGCGCGAACTCGGTGTCGATCTGAGCAAGGTCAAGGGCAGCGGCAACCAGGGCCGCATCCTCAAGGAGGACGTGGAAAGCTTCGCCAAGGGCGGCGCGGCGCCCGCGCCCGGCGTGGCCGCTGGTGCCGGTGTCGGCGGCATCGAGTTGCTACCGTGGCCGCGGGTGGACTTCGGCAAGTTCGGGCCGGTGGAAAGCAAGCCGCTGTCGCGCATCAAGAAGATTTCGGGCGCGAACCTGCACCGCAACTGGGTGATGATCCCGCACGTCACCCATCACGACGAAGCCGACATCACCGAGCTCGAAGCGTTCCGCATCCAACTCAACCAGGAGATCGAGAAGAGCGGCGTCCGGGTGAGCATGCTCGCGTTCATGATCAAGGCGGCGGCGGCGGCGCTCAAGCAATTCCCCGAGTTCAACGCCTCGCTGGATGGCGATGATCTGGTCTTCAAGCAGTACTACCACATCGGCTTTGCCGCCGACACGCCCAACGGCCTAGTGGTGCCGGTCCTGCGCGACGCCAATCAAAAGGGCATCGTGGACATCGCCCGGGAAATGGGCGAGCTCGCCAAGCTGGCGCGCGAGGGCAAGCTCAAACCCGATCAGATGCAAGGCGGCACCTTCACCATCTCCAGCCTGGGCGGCATCGGCGGCACCTACTTCACCCCGATCATCAACGCGCCGGAAGTCGCGATCATGGGAGTGTGCCGGTCCTCCTGGAAGCAGGTGTCGCCGGACGGCAAACAGTCGGCGTGGCGACTCATCCTGCCACTATCGCTATCCTACGATCACCGGGTGATCGACGGCGCGGGCGCGGCGCGCTTCAACGTCCATTTCGCCAACCTGCTCGCCGACCTGCGGCGGGTTCTGATCTAAAGGAGTAAGGAAACAATGGCAAATTTGGTCGAGGTCAAGGTTCCCGACATTGGCGATTTCAAGGACGTGCCGATCATCGAGGTGCTGGTCAATCCGGGCGATACGGTGAAGGTCGAGGACCCGCTGATCACGCTGGAGTCCGACAAGGCCACCATGGACGTGCCGGCGCCCAGCGCGGGCGTGATCGCGGAGATCAAGGTCAAGGTCGGCGACAAGGTCTCCGAAGGCTCGCTCATTCTGACACTCAACGTGCAAGAGGGCGGGACCGTGGCACCCGCCGCCGCCCCGCCCCTGCCCGTGGCCGCGCCCGTGGCCGCGCTCGCCGCTGGCGCTGATGCCGGCGGCGTGGATGTGGACTGCGAGCTGCTGGTGCTTGGCGCGGGTCCGGGCGGTTATTCCGCCGCCTTCCGTTCCGCCGATCTCGGCATGAAGACGGTGCTGGTGGAACGTTACCCCACCCTGGGCGGCGTGTGCCTGAACGTTGGCTGCATTCCGTCCAAGGCGCTGCTGCACACGGCGGCGGTGATGGACGAAGCCAAGGCGCTGGTCCATCACGGCATCGAGTTTGACCCACCGCGGGTGGATCTCGATAAGCTGCGCGGCTTCAAGGACGGCGTGGTCAAGAAGCTCACCGGCGGATTGGCGGGGATGGCCAAGGCGCGCAAGGTCGAGGTGGTGCGCGGCGTGGGTCGGTTCCTCGACCCCCATCATCTTGAAGTGGAGCTGACCCAGGGCCAAGGTCAGGACAAGACCGGCGAGAAGAAAGTCGTGTGCTTCCAGAAGGCGATCATCGCCGCCGGTTCGCAGGCGGTGAAACTGCCGTTCATGCCGGACGATCCGCGTATTGTGGATTCCACTGGCGCGCTGTTGTTGACCCGCGTGCCGAAGCGGATGCTGGTGGTCGGGGGCGGCATCATCGGCCTGGAAATGGCGACGGTGTATTCCACCCTCGGCGCGCGGATCGACGTGGTGGAAATGCTGGACGGCCTGATGCTGGGCGCGGATCAGGATCTGGTCAAGGTGTGGGAGAAGAAGAACGCGCCGCGCTTCGACCACGTCATGCTGAAGACCAAGACCGTGTCCGCCGAAGCGACGCCGGACGGGATCAAGGTCGGCTTCGAGGGCGAGAAGGCGCCAGCCGAGCCGCAAGTGTACGATCTGGTGTTGATGGCGGTCGGCCGCGGCCCCAACGGCAAGAAGATCGACGCCGACCAGGCGGGCGTGACGGTGACGGATCGCGGGTTTATTCCGGTGGATAACCAGATGCGCACCAATGTCGGCCACATCTTCGCCATCGGCGATATCGTCGGCCAGCCGATGCTGGCGCACAAGGCGGTGCACGAGGCGCATGTCGCGGCGGAAGCGGCGGCGGGGCAAAAATCCTATTTCGACGCCCGGCAGATTCCCTCCGTCGCCTATACCGATCCGGAAGTGGCCTGGGCGGGCAAGACCGAAGAGCAGTGCAAGGCCGAGGGCATCCAATACGGCAAGGCGGTGTTTCCGTGGGCGGCGTCGGGCCGCGCCATCGCCAACGGCCGCGACGAAGGCTTCACCAAGCTACTGTTCGACGAGGCGACGCATCGGGTGATCGGCGGCGGCATCGTCGGCACCCACGCCGGTGACTTGATCGGTGAGGTCTGCCTGGCGGTGGAGATGGGCTGCGATCCGGTCGATATCGGCAAGACCATTCATCCTCATCCCACCCTCACCGAATCCCTCGGCATGGCCGCCGAGGTCTTCGAGGGGATCTGCACCGACCTGCCGCCAGCGAGGAAGAAATAGCTTTGCTTCGACGAAACCCACACCTTGCTCGAATGAGAAATGGTGTAAGGTAAATAGCTCGAACGCGATTCCCGTCAACTCCTTTAACCCGCGCCGAAAGGACCTTGACACAGATGAATCGCCCCGTTAGACTGAAACCGGTTCCATGGGTGATTTCATGGTCATTCTGATCGAGTCGTGCGGCGGGGAGTTCCGACGCCGACCGGAAGTGGGGAATCAATGGTCAGGCAAGCCGATAGCGCGGGACTATCCGCCACCAATACGAAACGGGTCACGATCAACGAAGTCGCCCGCGACGCGCGGGTTTCGAAGACCAGTGTTTCGCGTTATCTGGGTGGCGCGCGGCATTTATTGTCCGATGAGACCCGCGATCAGATCGAACGCTCCATCACCAAGCTCGGCTATCAACCCAATCAGATGGCGCGCGGCCTGAAGAGGGGCCATACCCGGTTGATCGGCATGATCATCGCCGACGTCCTCAATCCGTATTCGATTGCCGTGATGCACGGTGTCGAAGCAGTCTGCCAGCAACACGGTTACACGCTGATGGTCTGCAACTCGAATAACGACGAAAGGGCCGAAGGGCGCTACCTAGAGATCTTGCAGTCCTATAGCGTCGAGGGCGTGATCTTGCATGCGTGCGCGCGCAGCGCGGCAAACTTGGGGCAAATCGTCCGCTATCAGGCGCCGATCGTGCTAGTGGATCGCAGGTTAGCCGACTTCGACACCGATCTCGTGGGGCTGGATAATTACCAAAGCACGATAACAGCCACTTCGCATCTGATCGATCAAGGTTATCGCGACCTAGTTTTCGTAACCGAAGCCCTGCAGGGTTTCAGCACGCGCCTGGAACGCGAAGCGGCGTTCCACCTGACCTTGCGGCGGCATCCCGAGTGCGCGGGGTTCACGCTTGCGCTAGATGTTAATGATGCCGAAAAGCTCGACCAGGAACTAAGGAATTTTCTAACCAGCGACGGCGCGGGTCCCAAGGCCGTGCTGGCCACCAATGGGGTGGTGACTCTGCAAGCCAGCCAGTCGCTGCGTCGGTTGGGCCGCCAGTTGTTCGAGGATATCGGGCTAGTCGGTTTCGACGAACTGGAATGGTCCGCCCTGATCGGGACCGGTATTACGACGATCGCTCAGCCGACTCACGACATTGGGATCGCGGCGATGGATTGCTTGCTCCGGCGGTTGGCCGGTGATCGCTCCGCCCCCCGGCATATCGCCTTTCGCGGGCAGTTGCTGGTCCGAGGTTCCACGACCCGCAATCCATCGGAACGGCGGAGAGCCGCGTAGAGGCGGCCGTGTAGGAGCAAAATACAGGCGCAAGTCCTGAAATTGAACCGCCCCGGGTTTCGTGGAGGCTCGTTAGTGTGAGTCACGCTGCCATTGCGGGCTCGATGACTCGACGGTAATAGGCTGCTTCGGCCTCAGCCGGCGGCATGTAACCAATGGGCTCCAGCAGTCTGCGATGGTTGAACCAGTCTACCCAGGTCAGGGTGGCCCATTCCACCGCCTCCAGGCTCTTCCAGGATTGCCGATGGATCACCTCGGCCTTGTACAGCCCATTGATGGTCTCGGCCAAGGCATGATCGTACGAGTCGCCCACGCTACCCACCGAGAGCTTGATGCCCGCCTCGGCCAGGCACTCGGTACAACGGATCGACACGTATTGCACCCCGCGATCGCCATGGTGGATCAAGCCGCTCCGGCCGAATGGCGGCTGGCGCGCGCATAGAACCTGCTCCAGCGCATCCAGCACGCAGTCGGTGCGGGCGGAGCAGGACACCTTCCAGCCGACAAGGTACCGGGCGAACACGTCGATAATGAAGGGCCACATAGACGAACCCCTGTGCCGTAGACACTTATGTGAAATCGGATACCCACGGCGCATTCGGATGCTCCGCCGTGAACGGGCGGTTGACCCGATCCTCAGGACAGGCGGCTTTCGGGTTGCTGACCGTGGTTTTGACCGGCTTGCCACGCCGCACGCCTTT
>JAIBCD010000137.1 GCA_019694335.1 Rhodospirillaceae bacterium
ACCGCCCGGCGCCCCACAAGGGCGCCGCTGGCGTCACCGCCACCCACGAGGGGCGGTCCGATGCGCAGGGGCCACCGGTCCCGGATCAACCGCCACAGCCGAATCAGGAGCGCACCATGCTTGCCCAGCCCGCCGCCAAGTACCGCCCGTTTCCCGTCATCGATCTCGCCGACCGCCAATGGCCCGGCCGCCGCATCGAGCGTGCGCCGATCTGGATGAGCACCGACCTGCGCGACGGTAACCAGGCGCTGTTCGAGCCGATGAACGGGGAACGCAAGCTGCGCCTGTTCCGCATGCTGTGCGAGATTGGCTTCAAGGAGATCGAAGTGGCCTTTCCGGCGGCTTCGCAGACCGACTTCGATTTCGTCCGCCAGTTGATCGAGGGCAAGCACATCCCCGATGACGTCACCATCGAGGTGCTGACCCAGGCGCGGCCAGATCTCATCGAGCGCACCATCGCATCGGTGCGCGGCGCGCGGCGCGTCATCGTGCACGTGTATAACGCCACCTCGCCGGGCTTCCGTGAGGTCGTGTTCGGCATGAGCCGCGCCGAAGTGGTGGCGCTCGCAGTCGCCGCCGTGACGCAGGTGCGCGAACTGACCGATGCGCGGCCGGAGACCGAATGGGTGCTCGAATACAGCCCGGAAACCTTCACCGCGACCGAACTGGACTTCGCCAAGGAGGTCTGCGACGCGGTGACCACTGCCTGGGGCGCGACGCCCGCGCGCAAGGTGATCCTGAACCTCCCCGCCACGGTGGAAGTGGCGACGCCCAACGTCTATGCCGACCAGATCGAGTGGATGCACCGCCATCTCGCCCGCCGCGACAGCGTGGTGCTCAGCCTGCATCCGCACAATGACCGCGGCACGGCGGTGGCCGCCGCGGAACTCGGCCTGATGGCCGGCGCCGACCGGGTCGAAGGCTGCCTGTTCGGCAATGGCGAACGCACCGGCAACGTCGACCTGGTGACGCTCGCGCTCAATCTCTATACCCAGGGCGTGGCGCCGAATTTGGATTTTTCCGACGTCAATGCGGTCGCCCGCGTCGCCGAGGAATGCACGCGGCTGCCGGTGCATCCGCGCCATCCCTACGTCGGCGACCTCGTCTTCACGGCCTTCTCCGGTTCGCACCAGGATGCGATCAAGAAGGGCTTCGCCGCGCAGGCCGGGCAGGCCGCCTGGGCCGTGCCCTACCTTCCGGTCGATCCGGCCGACCTCGGCCGCGGCTACGACTCAGTGATTCGGGTGAACAGCCAGTCGGGCAAGGGCGGCGTCGCCTTCCTGCTCGAGACGCACTACGGCATCGTCATGCCTCGGCGCTTGCAGATCGAGTTTGCCGGCGTCATCCAGGGGCACACCGACGCGCATGGCGGCGAGGTGGACGCCGAGGACGTCTACCGGCTGTTCGCGGCGACCTATTTCGAGCCTGCGCAGCCGGTGCGCCTTGTCGAACACCATTTGTTCGAGCATGGCGCGGCGCAGGGCATCCGCATGTTGGTCGACGTCGATGGACGGCGGCTGGTGCTCAATGGCGAAGGCAACGGCCCGATCGACGCCGCCGTGCATGCGCTGCGGGGCGCGGGGATCGCGGTCCAGGTGCGCGGCTACGAGGAGCGCTCGATCGGCGGCGACAGCGAGGCGCGCGCCTGCGCCTTCATGGAGTTCTCCGCCGCGGCGGGCGGACGCGAAGCCTTCGGGGTGGGGCTCGACACCAACATCGTCACCGCCTCGATCAAGGCGCTGGTGAGCGGCGTCAATCGCCTCGCCGCGCTGGGTGTCGAGGTGCGCGAGAAGCTGGCGGCCTGAATTCCGCAATAGCCGGACGCGCAAAAGTCAGGCTTGGCGGGACGGCGGGTGGCGTGGCCGGGCATGGCCGGCCAGGTGTCGCGCACGCCGGGCGCGTTTGACGCGTTTGACGGGTTTGACCGGTTTGACCTTTGCCGCCGGCAAGTCGGATACTCGCCGGACGGGAAGCCCTTCGCTTTCCCCTTGTCGGAGTGCCATGCATGGTCGCCAAACCCCAACCGTTACGCCCAGTCACCCTGATCACCGGCGCCTCGTCGGGCATCGGCGAGGCGCTGGCCCACTGCTTCGCGGAGGCCGGGCACGACCTGGTGCTGGTGGCCCGCAGCCGCGAAAAGTTGCGCGTGCTGGCGGAGGCGCTCTCCGGCGCCCACGGCGTCACGGCGATGGTCCAGGTCGCCGATTTATCGAAGCCGGATGCGGCAAAAACGCTGGAACAGGCGCTGCGGCGCAAGCGGCTGGGCGTGAATGTGCTGGTCAATAACGCGGGCGTGCTGGCGCAGGGTGGCTTCGTGACCCTGCCCGCCGCGACCCAGCAAGCCATGCTCGATCTCAACATCGGCGGCCTCACCGCGATGCTTGCCGCCTTCCTGCCGGGGATGGTGGCCCGCGCGGCGGCCGGCGCCCCGGGGCGGGTGCTCAATGTCGCCTCGATCGCCGCCTTTCAGCCCGTGCCCTCGCTCGCCACCTACGCCGCGAGCAAGGCCTACGTGCTCTCGCTGTCCGAATCCCTCGCCGAGGAACTCAAGGACAGCGGGGTGACGGTGACGGCCTTGTGCCCCGGCATCACGGCGACGCCGATGCTGGACGCGGCGAAGGACGCCAACGCGCGGGTGGGGCGGATTCCGCAGTTCCTCATCGGCGACGTGCACGACGTCGCCCGCCAAGGCTTCGACGCCTGCCTGCGCGGCGAGACGATCTGCGTCCCGGGCGTGGTCAATCGCGCCGCCATGATCGCCTCGCGCTCGACGCCGAAATGGCTGCTGCGCCGCCTGGGCGGCATCTTCGGGCGCAAGGCGATCGAGGACTCCGCCGAAAAATAGGCAGCCGGGTGCGAATATTCTCTTTGTGCATGGCTGGATCAGGCCGGGTGGGGCGGTCGCGGGGCTGCGGCCAGGGCGATCGCCCCCGCCGCCGGCACCGAAAGTCAGCCTTGGCGGGACGGCGGCAATGCCCCTGGTGGCGTCCTTCGGCAAGTTGCCCGGCACGGTGGGACCGCGCGCCTGGTCGGTTACCATCCCCGTGCCGCGCACCCGCCGGCCGTTTCCGGCCCGGCGTGCTGACGGCGAACGGAATGAGAGCATGAACGAACGATCGACGGCCACTCAACATCTGCTAAGGGACATGTTCGCCGCCGCGATCGAGGCGGCGCAGCCATCGCGCTGCATTCCCGCCTTCCTGCCCGAAGCGCCACGCGGACGGCTGATCGTGATCGGTGCCGGCAAGGCGTCGGCGGCGATGGCGCGTGCCGTCGAGGACCACTGGCCCGCGCCGCTGGGCGGACTGGTGGTGACCCGTTACGGCTATGCCGTGCCCTGCGCGCGGATCGAGATCGTGGAAGCCGCGCATCCGGTGCCCGATGCCGCCGGGCTCGCGGCCGCGCGGCGCATGCTCGAAATCGTCGGCGGCCTGTCGGCGGACGACCTCGTGCTGTGCCTGATTTCCGGTGGCGGCTCGGCGCTGCTGCCGCTGCCGCTGGAGGGCATCGGGCTGGAGGACAAGCAGGCGGTCAGCCGCGCCCTGCTCAAGTCAGGCGCCACGATCAGCGAGATGAACTGCGTGCGGCGCCACCTTTCGGCGATCAAGGGCGGGCGGCTCGCCGCCGCCTGCCATCCGGCGCGGGTGCTGACCCTGGCGATTTCGGACGTGCCCGGCGACCACCCGCGCGACATCGCGTCCGGGCCGACCGTCGGCGATGCCACGAGTTGCGCCGATGCGCTGGCCATCATCCGCCGCTATGGCATCGAGCTATCGCCGGCCGTCCGCGCGGTGCTCGAAAGTGGATCGGCGGAATCCGTCAAGCCAAACGATCCGCGCCTCGCCGGCGCCGAATTCCGCCTCGTCGCCACCCCGCAAATGGCGCTCGAGGCCGCCGCCCGCGTGGCCGAGGCCGCCGGTTATCGCGCCCACATCCTGGGCGACGGCATCGAGGGCGAAGCGCGCGACGTCGGCAAGGTGACGGCCGGCATCGCCCGCCAGGTGGCGGCACAGGGCCAGCCCTTCACGCCGCCCTGCGTGCTGCTTTCCGGCGGCGAGACGACGGTCACCGTGCGCGGCCGGGGCCGGGGCGGGCGCAACGTGGAATTCCTGCTCTCGCTCGGCATCGCGCTGCAGGGCATGCCCGGCATCCATGCCATCGCCGGCGATACCGACGGCGTGGACGGCCTGGAAGAACTCGCCGGCGCCTGCCTCGCGCCGGACACGCTGGCGCGTGCCTGGGCGCTGGGCATCAACCCGCTGCAACGCCTGGACGACAACGACGGCCATGGCTTCTTCGGCGCGCTCGGCGACGCGGTGGTGACCGGGCCGACGCTGACCAACGTCAACGACTTCCGCGCCGTGCTGATCGAGGCCAACGGAGGCGCGTGACGGCTTGCGGGCAAGTGGCGCGCGGCGCGCGGCGGCATGGCCGGCACGCCGCCGTCGTTCAGGCCTTCGAGGTCTTCGGTGCCGGCTTGAACTGCATCGCCTTGTATTCGAGGAAATCCTCCAGCCCGTACTTGCCCAGTTCGCGGCCGTTGCCCGACTGCTTGTAGCCGCCGAAGGGCGCGTAGAGGTTGAACGGGCCGCCGTTGATGTCGACCTGCCCGGTGCGCAACCGCCGCGCCACCCGTTCGGCATGCTCGTCGCTGGCCGACCAGACGCCGCCGGCCAGGCCGTAGATGGTCGAGTTGGCGATGCGCACGGCATCGTCCTCGTCCTCGTAGCCGATGATGGACAGCACCGGGCCGAAGATTTCCTCCTGGGCGATGGTGGCGTCCCATTTCACCTTGCCGAAGACGGTGGGCCTGACGTAGTAGCCGGCGGGGTTCACGCCTTCCGGCAGGTCGCCGCCGCCGGTCAGCAGCTCGGCGCCCTCGGCCTGCCCCTTGGCGATGTATTCGCGCACGCGGTCCTGTTGCATCTTGCTGGCCAGCGGGCCCAGCGTGGTGCCTTCCGCCAGCGGGTCGCCGACACGATAGGCCTGCGCCGCGGCGACCGCGATCCGCGCCGCTTCGTCGTGCCGCGCGGCGGGCACCAGCATGCGGGTGTGCGCGGTGCAGGTCTGGCCGGAATTCAGATAGCAGTTGCCCACCACGCCCTTCACCGCGACCGGGAAGTCGGCGTCGTCGAGGATGATCGCCGCCGACTTGCCGCCCAATTCCAGCGCCACGCGCTTGACGGTTTCCGCCGCCAGCTCAGAGATCCGCTTGCCGGCGCGGGTGGAGCCGGTGAAGGACACCATATCCACTTCGGGATGCGTCACCAGCGCCTCGCCGACGCCCTGCCCGTAGCCGGTGACCAGGTTGAACACCCCAGGCGGCACGCCGGCGTCATGGATGATCTCGGCCAGCAGGAACGCGTTGAGCGGCGCGACTTCCGAAGGCTTGAGCACCAGCGTGCAGCCGGCGGCCAGCGCGGCCGCCACCTTGGCCGCGATCTGGTGCAGCGGGTAGTTCCATGGCGTGATCGCGGCGACCACGCCGACCGCCTCGCGGACGACCTTGGAATGGCCGACCTGCTCCTCGAAGGGGAAGTCGGCCAGCATCCGGGCATACATGCCGAAGCTCGCCGTCGGCGAACCGACCTGGATGCGCTGCGAGAGCTTGTAGGGCATGCCCATTTCCAGCGTGATGGTGCGCGCGATCTCGTCGGTGCGCGCCTTGAGTCCATCCTGGATCTTCTTCAGCAGCGCCGCGCGCTCGGCCGGCGCGGTCGCCGCCCAGGCGTCGAACGCGGCCCGCGCCGCGCGGACTGCCGCATCGGCGTCCGCGGCATTGCCTTCCGGGATGGTGGCGAGCAGGGCGCCGTCGGTGGGCGAAAAGACCTTGATCGTGCCCGTGCCCGCCGGGGCGGTCCACAGGCCGTTGATGAAAAACTGGGTGCGCGATTCCATGGGGTTCCTATATGTAAGGTATTGCAACTATTTGAAATGCATCGGGAAGTATATCGCCCGGGCGGCGAACGGCGGGAGCGCGAGTTCCGCATCGCGGATGGTGGGAAAGTCAGGCTTGGCGGGACGGTGGAGGCGCGCTTGTATGTTGTGCCGGCCCACGGTCCAAAAAGGTAGCTATCGGTGCCGGGATGTCCGGCTGCAATGCGCTTAATGCGGACCTTGCCGGAATTCCCGGTATGAGCCTGAAGCGGCTGTTGGCTTTTCGGGGAAGTACCTCTAGCGGCCCAAAGTGAGCAGCTGTATTGGATTGAAGGCGTGTGCTTGTATGTTTCTTGCGTCACTTGAACAGTTACCATTTCCAGTGGTGTTTTCTGATGCCAAAGCGATTATTAGTTTTCGACTGAATGCTATTATTTGGTGGCATCGTTAATAACTGATCTAACCCGCGCTCACGCATCAGAGAGATAAACGTGTTATCAAGAAATCCGACTCGATACGCATGCTGAGACAAGTCGGCATCACCAAACGCATTGATCTCAAGAACCTTTGGGCCGTCCGCACATAGAGCAATATCCCAACCCGGGCATAAATATCCCGGAAATGCCAACTGAGCGTCATTAGTCAAGCTGATGATGTCTTTCCAATACGGGATCTGAAATCCGACCAACCGTTCTCCAGTAGCTGGGTGAATAGGAATTTCCTTTTGCACAAGCCCCGTCCCAGCTATCGCACGGATTACGTTTCCAGTTTGTACGTCAACTGCAGCCAGCATGTTTCCGCTAGCACCATGTTCAAAATTATCTGAATCACGTACCCCGGCATTAATTTTAAATATTGCTTTAATGACTTGGCTTTTCTTCTCAGTCAAAAAAGTATGAATACGAATACCGGAAATCTTTCCAGAGCCGGTTAGTCTCTTTATCTCAGGATGTGGCATCAAGGGCTCTTGAAGTATCCATCCCAATGCACGCGTGCAATCTAACGACTGGCAGAACTCGGAAATGTTCTCCTGACTTCCGTTTCCGAATCTAACCATATTTCCATCACATTCAGTAACTAATACATTCCCCCGGCCATAGGAACCAAAAGATCGCTTGATATAAACCGGCAAATTTGATGCTTCGCTTAGAAATACCATTAAATCATCATGACTATCAAGCTGTCTCAGGTATACAGGGCGGCGAGAAAGATAAGTTGCCTTAATGGATGGGATTGGAATGTCGAAGCTATCCAGCAGCATATACATAGTAACCTTGTCTAGGCTGAGGAACATGGATAAATCATCAACCAGAATCTTGAGCTTCCCTCTGTTTTTCGTCTTCCATCTCAGCGGCATTATGCCGCTACCTTTTGCTCACGCTGAGCGTTGATCCAGTGGTGCAAGAAGTTGGTTGGCGAGGCGAAGCCGAGCGTGGAATGCAT
>JAIBCD010000138.1 GCA_019694335.1 Rhodospirillaceae bacterium
GGCGTCGGCGTCGGCGTCGGCGTCGGTGTCGGTGTCGGCGTCGGTGTCGGCGTTGGTGTCGGTGTCGGCGTCGGTGTCGGTGTCGGCGTCGGTGTGGGCGTCGGCGTCGGTGTGGGCGTCGGCGTCGGTGTGGGTGTCGGCACGGGAGTCGGAACCGGCGCGGGAACTGGCGCTGGCGCCGGAACGGGCACAGGCGTGGGTGCGGGCGTGGGAGACGGCGTGGGCGACGCGAAGAACGGCGATGGCGACGGGGATGGTGACGGCGATGAAGAGAAGGACGTGATGTTGCCGCTGCCGGGCGACGGACTCGGGCTCACGCCCGGCGTCGATGTCGTCGCGGGCGCTGGAGCCAATGTCGGCGCCGGGGCTGGCGCGGGCGCATTACCCGGCGCGGGAGCCGGAGCTGGCGCGGTGCCGGTGGCGTCGCCGGTCGCGTTGCCGTTCGCGTTGCCGTTCGCGCCATTGGCGCCAGTCGCATCGCCAGTGTTTCCCCCCGCGCCATTCGCGCCACCCGTGGCGCCCTGGGTGCCGCCGTTGCCGGCGGCCGGGCCGGTCGTCGGTGTCGGCGTCGGTCCTGGGATCGCGCCCGGCTGCTGCTGCTGTTGCTGCTGGAGCTGGAGCGGCGTGGGCGCGATGTTGTTGACGGTGTTTTCGAGCGTCGCGGCGACCTGCTGCACCTGGGCTTCGGTCAGCTGCACCGACTGCGGCGCCTGGCCTTGTTGCGGATTCCACTGCCAGCCGCCGTTGCTGCTGGTCATCGAGCCGATCGGCGTGCCGTTGGGCAGCGTCAGGAAGATTTCGCCCGCGGTGATCTGGCCGCCGGCGGTGATCCCGGTCGGGCGGTTGATGATCTGCACGTCGCCGGTGACCGGATCGAACGACGCGAACACCTTGGTTCCGCGGATACCGATGGTGCCCACGGGGGTCTTGAAGGTCATGTTGTCCTGGCCGGACTTGGCGATCGTGCCGGAGATGAACTCCGCCGCGCCCGAGACCAGCGACAGGGTGGCTTTGCCGCCATGGGTGGCGGGGTCGTAGACCAGTTCGTCGAGGACCAGTTCGCCCTTCTCGCCAAGGCCGAGCGTGGTGCCATCGACCATCACCAAGCCGATCTTGGCCCCTGCCCCGGTTTCCAGGATGTCGCCGAGATAGACCAGATCGCCGACCTTGAGCGTCGTCTCGGTGCCGTCGACGTGCATCGCCGTGGCGGTGCCGTTCAACGTGCGGATCTGGCCGATCGGGTTGCCTTTGTTCGCCGGCGCGGCCGCGGCGGCGGCGTACTGGTCGTGCGGATGGCCGGCGAAATCGCCCGCCTGCTTGCCGGGGATATGCAGGCCGTGACCGTCGCCGAGGCTGGGGGGGTGCTCGGCGATGAAGAAGTTCTTGATCACATAGCGCCCGTGTTCGGGCGACGTGATCACCAGGTCGTGGCCCTCGCGGGAATACATGCCCTGGAGGAGAATCTCACGCGACGCGACAACTTCTCCGTTCTCAGGCGTCAGGACATGTACGCCATTCGGTTGTGGCGATTCTCCTGAGGCGAACGAGGTGCGCATCATGGCGGTTTACCCGTTCACATCGGCGGCAGGGTAAGCGCCGTGCCGATCCGGTCGAACTCAAGCCGGCCGATGGCAGCGAGCAGCTGGAATTGCGCGAGGCGCGCGTCGTACATCGCGGAGGTGTAGGCGATACGCGCCGAGAATACTTCGTTCTCGGCGTCGAGCACGTTGATCACGGTCTCCTTGCCGGCCTCGCGCAGCTTCTTCCGGGCCTCGAACACTTCGGAGGCGATGTTCACGGCATTGTCCAGGAGCCCCACGCGCTCGATGGTGGTCTGCAGTTGCTGGAAGGCGATGCGGGCGGCTTCCTCGGTCTTGCGCCGGGTCTCGGCGGCGTCGTTGAGGCGGGCCTCCTCGTCGTAGGCCGCCTGGCTCGCGCGCGCCGACGTGCCGAAGCCGTTGAACAGGTTCACGCTCATCTGCACCTTGGCGGTGCGGTCGCGGCGGATGCCGGGCGCGCCGAAATAGTTCTCCTGGTACTTCTCCTGCAGCACGATGTCGAAGGTCGGGTAGTACTCGGCCTGGGCGCTTTTTTTCTGCTCGTGAGTGATCGCGACGCGCTTGTCGCTGACCATGATGTTGGGATTTTCCTTGAGCGCCACCGCCGCCGCGTCGTCGGCGGTCTGCGGCATCAGCTGGCGCGGCAGGTTGGGGCTGGCCATGTTGGCGATGTCGGCGGGATGGCCGAACACCTGGGTATAGCGGCTGTGGGCGTCCTGGAACGCCCCTTTGTAGGCCACGAGGCGTTCCAGCGACACCTGAAGGCGCGACTTGGCCTGCAGCACGTCGACCGCGATGCCGGAGCCGCGGCGCACGCGCTCGTCTTCCAGATTCAGCTGCTTGCGGATGTTGGATTCATTTTGGCCGGAAAGATCCACCAGCTCGTTCTGGCGCAGCAGGTTGATGTAGGCGGTAATGCCCTCCAGCAGCACGTTCTGGCGTACCGCGGTGGCGTTGGCGACCGCCGCATCCTCGCCCAGCTTGGCGCCGGCGCGGTTGGCGTATTTGCGCCCATCCCACAGGTTTTGCTTCAGCGTCGCGGAGTAGTTATGCGCGCCATTGGTCGTGAACGGCCCGTCGGGCGATGCACGGAACGCGGGAATGCTGACATGCTCATAACCGTAGTCGCCGCTGACATCGAGCGACGGCAGGAAAGGTGCAAGCGTTGCGCGAGAAGCCTGCGCGGCGCTCGAGACCTGCGCCTGGTTGGACTTAATCAAAGGATGCTCTTCGACCAATCCGCGAAGTTCATCTTGAAGCGGAGCCCCCAAAGCCGGTGCGGCCAAGCCCAATGCCGCCGCAACCGCAGCAAACCAACCCAACAACTCCGTACGCACCCGTGTCCCCCCGGACAAATCTGAGCCGCGATTTTAGGAGCCTAGACAGCTTTTAGATAGTTCCCATATGTGCAGAGTGCACCCTTTTTGATTGAATTTACGGGCGTGAGAAAATGGCCAAAAACTGCATTCGATTCGAAACATAATGCGCGAGCGAGCCGGGACTCGGCTGGTCTAAAGGATTAGAAGCGCAGCTCCAGATACGTGAACACACGCATCGTATTTGTGTCGAAACGATCGGCGGAATATCGCGCCGCGCGCACCCCCACCGTGAACCAGCCGTTGAGGCTGCCGTTGAGGTCGGCGTCCCACTCCTTGCCATAGTGCTGCGAGACTCCGCCCGCCGAGCGGAAATCGAGATAGCGCAGGTCGATTTTCGGCCCCTTGAGCGGACCGATATCGGGCAACTCCTGCAAAAGGCGCGCGCTCACTTCGCGCAATCCATTCGCCGGCGTGGTGGTGAACACATCGGCCCAGCCGTTCTGGCGATGCAGGGTAGCGAGCGGTGTCTGCACCGCCACCACACCGTTGCCGGCCAGGCGCTCGTAGGAACCGGTGATCTGTGTCTTGTCCCAGGAGAAGCCGGCGCTGATCTTGCCGTAGGGCAGTTCGAAGGTGCGCGGATTGGCGCCGTACTGGCTCTGGCGCGCGACCTCCAGTTCCACCAGTCCGTTGAAATCGCCGCCGGGGTAATAGGCCAGCGGCACCACGCCCTCATAGCGCAGGCCATAGGTCGCCGAGGACAACGCGGGCACGGTCTGGTTGTCGAGCAGATAGGCATAGGCGGTGGTGATGCCGAAGGGGACCACATTGGTGGTGGCGCCGATCAGGTGGCTGGCCATTTTCCAGCGGCCGCCGAAGTTGTCGCCCAGGACACGGTGGACCTTGTCGATATAGGCGTAGCGCAACGCGAACCGCGGGATCAGCCGCGTCTCGAAGGTTATGGCGTCGAACGACTGGGCGTTCTGGCGGAATTCGGACGGCCCCATCCAACGCTCGTTGTCGTAGAGGATACGCTGGCGGCCGACCACCGCGCGGGTCTGCGCGAAACCGTCGGCATCGACCGCGGTCCAGCCCAGGTAAGCTTCCTTCAACTCGTCGGCCGAAGGATCGGCGATCAACGGCAGCGCCACGCGCCGGTTGACGCCATCGTTGCGCACGGTGCGGTCGAGCGCATGGGTGGTTTGGCCGGACAGGCCCAGATAGAAGCCATAATAACCAGCGGTCTCGTAGTTCAGGCGTAGGCGTCCGGTGGTGGCTTCGCCGCTGCGCCGCCGCGAGTCCTGGTCCACCACTTCGCTGCGGATGCGGATGTCGGCCGACATGGCGCCGCCGGTGAGCGCGTCGCCCAGGGAATAAGCCAATGCTGGCGCACGGGCATAAGGCATCGGGCGCTCGTACCACTGCGTCACGGTGGTTTGCGCGCCAGCGTTGTTGATGCGGTCCGGGGCCCACGGCCGCGCCGCCGTCGGCCGCGCCGATCCGTAGACATCGGTCCCCTCGCCCGGATGCAGGATCGCCGAACCCGCGGCGTTGCTGACCACAACCTCGACGCCGGAGAACAACGCCACCTGCAAATGGTCGCCGTCGAGATTGATGAAGAAATCCGTGCCGCGGATGCCGATGGAGGCGACCGGCGTGGAGATGGAGATGGCCTGTGGGCCGGCGGTCTTCTCGATGGCGCCGGCCACGAAACGCGCGGCGCCGCCCGCGACCTTCAGGGCCATGCCGCCGCCCTGCCCTTGCGGATTGTAGACGAATTCGTCGATCACCAACTCGCCCTTGGGGCCCAGGGTGAGCTTGGCGCCGTCCGCCAGCTGTACCGCGAGCTTGGAGCCCGGGCCGGTGGTCAGTTCGTCATTGAGCTGGATGCCGTCGCCGGCTTTGGTGGGTGACTGACCACCCTGACGCGTGACGAAAGCACTGCCTTGGGATTCGGTGACCGAACCTATGGAGCCGGGCGCGGCGGCATATGACGCTCCTCCCGCACCCAGGACGAGCGCGAACGCCAGCATCGATGTCGTGTGAATGTCAGCCCCCCGCACGGCAACCCCCGTTGTGTGCATCACAACAATCTACCCCAATCCGGCGATTATTGCGCGGGGGTTATGCCTGCGCGCCGGCGAAGTCCACGAACTTTTGTGCGAGCTTGGCCAGGTCGTAGCGCTTGTCGGCTTCTTTCGCGCGCTTGACCGCGTCGGCCATCTCCGCGGGTTCGTTGTACAGGCGGTCGATGACCTCCAACCACTTGGCGACGTAGTCGGCCGGCGGCCGCGCATCCCATTTGTCGCGGCAGACTTGCGGCGGATCGAACAGATAGCCCGCGCCGCCCAGCATCTCCGGGATGCCGCCGATATTGCTGGCCAGCACCGGAATCCCGTTCGCGTTGGCCTCCAGGATCACCTTGCCGGCGGTCTCGAACCATAGTGACGGAAACAGGATGAGCGACGAACGCTGGTAGATCAGTTTGACGTCCGAGGTGTTCTCGGCCACGCCGACGTTGGGCAGCGCCAGCACCTCGGGGCACAGGGCGCGCATGGTCTCGCGGGTGCCGCGGCCTTCCACGAACAGAAACTTGTAGGGGCGGCCGAGGCGCGCGGACTCCACCGCGAGCGCGCCCGCCAGCATCAGCCCCTTGGCCGGCAGGGGATTCAGCAGCGTGATGTATTCCGGCTTGCGCTCCTTGGCGATCACGGCTGCCTTGTCGAAGAATGGCGGCAAAACCAACCTGGGCAATGCGGTCACGCCGTCCATCAGGCGCGACATGGCCTCGGACACCGTCACGATCATGTTGGCGTGGGTGAAGTTGCCCGACTGGCTATAGGTGTCGGAGGCCACGTACAGCACCGATTTGCGGCCGCGCGACATGGCATAGAGCCCCGCACAGTAGTTGGAGATGAACCCGCCGTAGGTCAGCACCACGTCGGGCTCGAGCTGCTGAAAGCTGTCGGTGAACAGGCGGTAAAGCGCCACTTCCTCGGTCGACATCACATCGGCGGTGTTGCCGCTCTTGAAGGTCGCGATCAGGTGCACGACCCCGTGCATGATCACCTTGCGCACGGGAACCGCGAGATTCACTTGCGGCAAGGTGAACGTGGTCACGGGCTCGGCGGCCAAGACCTTGTTGAACAGGTCGTTCTTCGCGTCCAGCACCGAACCGGTGGCCGCGACGCAGGTATGCCCGAGGCGTGCGAGTTCACCGAGCAGGTTGGCGATGCTCTGGGCCGCGCCGCTAGAGGAATCCGCCAGCGTGTGCGGCGAGAAGAACAATATCTTCATGGCTCAGGCCTCGCGCACGACCCAGCCGTTGACGGTGAAACGCCAGTCCGCGAACTGGCCCGAAGGACAGCTCACCGGCGTGACCTCATGCGGGCAGTGGCTTGGGAACATGACCAGGCAGTTATTGCGCGGCTTGATGTCCTGGAAGGTCTTGCCCATGGTGTAGAAACCGTTCTCGACCACGGTCTCGTACATCCGGAGCATCCCGCCGGAGAACCCCGCCGGCGCACGATTGAAGTAGTAGACATAGCTTAGATAACGCTGGGCGGTGTCCTTGGAGCCGTTGTCGTTGTGGCGCTTGAAGTAGTCGCCTTCGCCGTGGGCGGTGAGCTGGCACTCGATGGTCTTGATGTTCACCGGCTGGAGATCGAGCGTCCGGAGGGCTTCGGGCGCCATCGCCCGTACCCGGGGAAGGAACAGATCGACGATCGGCTTCAGGTCGTAGAGCACCTTGGCCTTGCGGTAGTCGTTGGCGGAATCGGTGACCTTGGCGTCGATGAAACTGGGCTCCTGGCTCAGGGCATAGGCAAGCACCCAGGCGGACTCGCTGGCGCTCAGGAATTCGTCCACCAGCAGATAGGGCGAGCCCGGCAGCTCGGCTTTCTTGCACATCGCCGCCACTGGCGGGATCGGTGCCTCCGCCACCACCTGACCGCCATCAAGCACCCCTACGATTTCCCGTGCCGGCACGGTCAGCGTTTGTCCGTCGGCGCCACGCAAACTGAAAATCTTATGTTGGTCGGGATGCGGGTTCGCGAGATAGGCAAGAACCGCCTGCGCGTCGGCGGCCGCGCAGTCCCAGCGATGACCGCCGCGCAACAACAGGGTGGAGGAGGAAGGCACTGGCATTGATCCGCGAGCTTAAGCGATTGTTCCGCCAAGTATATATGAAACCTTGCATCCTTGTCCCGCGCGCGGGGGTACGGATATTCTTAGGTACCCGCTCCTAACCGCAAAGACGCCCGCCCCGGCATGTTCGACGCCGTTCCCTCCGAGGCCGCCACCACTGCCCAGCGCGCCTTCGGCGCCCTGGACCTGGCGTTCGCGCGCGCACCGGAAGGCCGCACCGGCCCGCGCAAGCTGCGGCAGGAGGGCGCCCTCAAAGTGAGGCTTCCCGCCGTCCATGAAGGCCCT
>JAIBCD010000031.1 GCA_019694335.1 Rhodospirillaceae bacterium
CACCGACATCCACCACGTGCACCGGCCCCACCAAGTCGAACTCCCGCGCGTCTAATGTAGTGCGCCGCGCGGGGTCGTAGTTCTGGGGCGGACCTCCCGGCTGGTAATCGAAGCGCGCGTCCGCGAGTCTGGGGTTCACGGCGCGCAGTTCGTCGGGGAAGGTGCGGTCCAGAACGATGAAGGTGGTCTTGGGGTGCGCCCCCCGGACCATCTCCTGCATGAAGTCGGTGAAGGGATGGTCGCTGACGGTGGCCAGGACCGTCGCGCGGGCTTGGTCCAGCACATGGGCCTGGTCGGTCAGCGCTTGGGAGGCGGAAACCTTGAGGTCGTACAAGTAGGAGTGGAAATGGACGACAAATTCATCGTCCTGTAGGCGGGTGAACAGCCGGGACAGGAAATCGGGCGCGCCGAAATGCAGGATTTCGACAGGAATGCCACGCCTCGCACCGGTTTCCGCCAACTGGACCGCGTAACGCGTGAGGTGTCCGTAGACATCGCACCGGGCGGGCGGAACGCAGACCGCGACCTTCTTCATGTCCGACTACAACCCCGGCATCAGTTAACCCATCATGAGTGTAGGAGAGCGCGTGGGCCGCGCAGATACGGGACTCCCTTATTTGTTCGGGCAGCGGGGTCAAAACGCCGTGTAGCGAGCCTGTGTCCAGGGTGTTCAAGCCGGAGAGGTATTCAACCAGGGCGATGCCCATCGCCATTTTTCGGCGATGGGCACAGTGGGCGCGGCCGTTGTCCTAGGGCGCCGGCGCCCACTTGCTCACGCGATGCCCCTGAACCTCGGCCACGTAAAGCGCGCCGGTGCTATCCACGCCCATGAGGTGCGGGCCGACGAAGGTCGCGTCGATCTTGCCGCGTTGCGCAAGGGTCTTGCGGTCGAACAGCCACACCTGCTGATTTCCCCAATCGGCGACGTAGATCGTGCGCTGCTCGGGGTCGGCCGAGAACGCAATACCCGAGGCCGACAGCGGCGCCGCGCCGTCGCGGTTGACGAAGAATTGCCGCAGATATTTTCCGCCGCGGTCGAACAGCTGGACACGTTTGTTGGCGCGGTCGGAAACATACACCGTTCCGTCCTGCGCGATCTCCACGCCGTGAACGCCGACAAAAGGCGTCACGTTGTCATTGTGGACGTCGCGCGAGGTATCGGTCGCGGCCGGGCTGGGCGTGCTCTCCGCGGGCGGAGCTTTGCCGAACGCGCTCCACATCCGCTTGAACGCGCCAGTTTCGGTATCGAACACGACCAGGCGGTTGTTCGCATAGCCGTCGGCGACGTAGAGCTCGTTACGCGCGTCGTCGATGAAGAGATCCGCGGCCGCCCGGATGTTGGCGTGGTCGAGGTTCCCCGTGCTGGCCCCGCGCTTGCCGATCTGGCGGAGAAACTTGCCTTGGGAGTCAAACGCCAGAATCATGTCGTCCGCCGGCGTGTCGCCGCCGCGGAAACTGCCGGTGATCCAGATTCGTCCCTTGGCGTCGACCGCCAGGCTGTGCTCGACCTGGGGCCATTCGTAACCCTCGCCGGGGCCGCCGAAGCCGCGCAGGTATTTTCCCTCGCTGGTGAAGGCCAGCACCGCCGGCGCCGCATGAGCGCGGTCGGCCGCGGGCAGCGCGCGCGGCCGCTGAAGCACCCAGACGGTGTCGTCGGGGCCGACCGCGACGGCGCTCACTTCGCTCATCACCCAGCCGTTCGGCAGCTGCGGCGTCCAGGGCTTGCTGATCATCAAAGGTCCGTTCGCCGCGGCCGCATGCGCCGGCGGGGTGGCGATCAGGCATGTCAGCACGGCGAGCTTCAAGGCCCAGCAGCCGGCGCCGGGACGGGAAATGCGGTTGGACATGGTGCTCCCCATTAGCGTTTGTTGTTGAAGGTCGTGGTCTCGATCCCAGCGCTAAATCCCGCGCCGCCAGGCAATCGCGAGTTCCTCTTCCAGGCCCAGCCGACGCGCGGTATCGCGCAGCGCATCGACGCGCTGAAAGCCGGGTTTGCCGATGATGTCGGCTTCACCCGCCGCCATGCGGCGCAGAGAGTCGGCGATGACATGCGGCGGCGACTGCCAGGTCATCGACGTGGTCGATCCGAACGACGTGGTCGTCGTCACGATGCCGTGCCACCACAGCGGCGGAATATAGAGGGCGTCGCCCGGATCGAGGGCGGCCTCGAACCAGCGCAATCCGGTGTTGTCGAAGCCGTCGAACGCCGCGGGATCGTCATAATAGTCCTCGTAGAGGAACATGTTGCGGATGATCCAGCCCGACGGGTTGTTGACATCCAGGAGGCCGACTTTCTTCGAGCCGACGATCTGGCACATCAGGGTCTCGTCGAAGGAGTGGTAGTGCCAGGTGGTGCCGGCGTTGCGATAAAAAAAGTAGCGCGCCTCGGGATAGCAGAAGCCGGGTTGCGTGTTGGTGAGGAATGAAAAGCCGCCAAGGTCGGGCAGCAGTTCCGCGGGCCGGCCGGTGACGACGATGCCCATCCGCGTGCTTTCGGCGTGCAGGTGGTCGAGCGCGTCGGCCAGCGGCACTTGCCGCTTTCCGTTCGCTTCCATCCGTTTTGTCGAGGTGTGGTATTCGCCGGGATAGAGAAGAATCTCGTGATGACCGGCGCGCTTTTTCAAATATTCCTTGTCGCGCCATTTTTCGATCGCGGGCCAATGCCGCGTGCCGCCCTTGATGACGCACGGGCGGCTGTTCGACACATATTCCCGGATGAAAACATCCTCTTCGAGCCGGTTCGCGTCCACGGTCGCGACGGCCGCCGCGGCTTTCATGCCGGGTACGTGGTTGAAGGTAGCGCCCGGCATGCTCGTTCCAGACTCCGCGCGCGGCGCCCAGCCTATTTCGCTGGCGCGCTCTGGGCGTCGTACTTGATGAAGATGTAGTTGAAGGATCCGCCCTTCTCGATGAGCATCTGGTGCGGCGTTCCGGCCGGAATCCACAGCACATCGCCCGGCGCGAGTTTGTATTGCGTGCCGCCGGTGATCTTTCCGCCGCGCAATTCATCGGGCGCGCTTACTTTATTGCCCTCGACGCGTCCGCCGACCAAGGCGGTCGCTTGGCCGCCCTGGGGAATGATCAGGTCGTGCTGCTTGAGGTGAACTTCCACGACGCCGTCCGCATCGCGCCGCGCCGCGGTTGCCTTGGCTTCCACCCCGACCGGAAGCGGGTAGGTTTTAATCCCCGCCTCGGTCTTGGCCGTGGCGTCACGAAGCTGCGCCGCGGAAAAATAGACCGAACCGCCGTCGGGGGCCGCGCCCGCCGCAACCACGCCGAAACCGATAATACAGGCTACCGCGCCTGAAGCGGCCAAGGTCCGTGCCAGCATTTTCCCCTCCCCAAGGTTCCACGGAGCCCATGTGCGCCCCACCGGTCGTGACGCGGCAGTCTCAAAGCTGCTTGAGCCGGAGTCAACCTGCGGGGATAGGTCGTTTGGCCGGCAACGGCCTTTGGTCCATCGATGAAGGCCGCCTCCCTGTGGGGGTGGATTTCAGGCGCCTTGGAAAGCAGTCTCTGGTTGTCGGTAAAATATATGATCCACCGACGGGCATGTCGCACTGCAGCGTAAGGGCCGATCCCGCATAGCGGCAAATCCCGGCACGCCCAACCGCATCGTCCTCCGGCCGTCGGGAATTCTCTAAGAGCATGTTTTTAGCGGGGTTGTGGCATAACGGGAGTTGTGTCATGAGTGCAAGCGACGCTCAGGAGCGACGACCACACAATCAAATTTTTATGCGGCTTTTGCGTACTTAGGGGGGAAGCTATGAAGTCTGCTATTCAGTTGCGTGGCGCGGTTCTGCCGCCGGCGCAAAAAATGTTTACCAGCCGTCTGATGTCGATGACGGCGCTTTCGGCGGCGGTGACGCTCGGCACTACCACCATGGCTTGGTCACAGACGCCGGCCACTCCGGCAGCGCAGCCAGCCCAAGCGTCCCCGGTTGAAGAAATTGTCGTCACCGGATCGCTGATTGTCCGCGACGGTTACGAAGCGCCGACGCCGGTCACCGTGATGGGCATTGAGCAGATCCAGCAGTCTTCTCCCGCGGGCATCGCCGACTACATCAACGCGCTGCCCGAAATGGGCGGCGGCACCTCGACCCACCAGGGCGGCGGCGGCCTCAGCGACAACACCAAGGGCACGAACTCGATCAACCTGCGCGGCCTCGGTACGCCGCGAACCCTGGTTCTGATCGACGGCGTGCGCCTGCCGCCGATCAGCTACAACGGCACCACCGACATCAGCGGCATTCCCGAATCGCTGGTCACCCGCGTCGACGTCGTGACCGGCGGCGCCTCGGCCGCCTACGGCTCCGACGCCGTGGCCGGCGTGGTCAACTTCATCCTCGACAAGAAGTTCGTGGGCGTGAAGGGCGAAGTGCAGGGCGGCGTCACCAGCTACGGCGACGACCGCACCTGGAACGTCAAGCTCACCGCCGGCGCCGGCTTCGCCGGTGACCGCGGCCACATCATCTTCAGCGGCGACTTGGCGAGCCAGGACGGCATCTTCGGCCCCGGCCACGGCTATCCGCTCCAGCGCGACTGGGCCATGTCCGGCTGGATGAACATCAACATGCCGGGCTACACCGCGACCAACGGCCTGCCCGCGTTCTACATCGGCCCGAACGTGCAGCAGGCCAACCAGGCCATGGGCGGCATCATCAACACCGGCCCGCTGAAGGGCATCTACTTCGGCCCGGGCGGCGTGCCGCTGACCATGAACTACGGCACCTCGAGCAACGGCACCTACATGATCGGCGGGCCGAAGTTCCAGCAGTTCCAGGGCGACAACAACCTCGACCAGATCAACCATCGCCAGAGCGTGTTCCTGCGCGCCAGCTACGACGTGACCGACGACATCAACGTCTTCGCCGAGGCCAACTACTCCCGCAGCGCCGTCATCTTCCAGGGCTCGGGCAACTTCACCTCGACCTCGCAGGTCATCAAGACCGGCAACCCGTTCATCCCGGCCGCGGTCCAGGCCCAGATGACGGCGTTGAAGCTGACCACGATCACCATCGGCACCTGGAACGGCGACCTCGGCCTCGTGGCCGCGCACAACACCCGCGTGTTCAACCGCTACACCGTCGGCGCGACCGGATCGTTCATGGCGGGCGACACGAAGTGGAACTGGGACACTTACGCCCAGGCCGGCTTCAGCCGTGACAGCCAGTGGCTGGCGAACGACTACGTCGTCGCCCGTTACAACGAAGCGCAGGACGCGGTGCTCGCGCCCAACGGTTCGATCGTCTGCCGTTCGACCCTCACCAACCCGAACAACGGCTGCGTGCCCCTCAATATCATGGGCATCGGCGTGAATTCGGAAGCGGCGGTCCGCTACGCCACCGGCAACGCCTATCTGTACCAGGCTTACATCCAGGACGCGGTCGGCCTGAACGTCCGCGGCGAGCCGTTCGAAAACTGGGTCGGCCCGGTGTCGGTGGCGTTCGGCGTCGACTGGCGTAAGGACAAGGTGCGCGGGAAAAACGACCCGATCTCGGCGGGGCTCGCATATGTCTCCGGCGTGTTCTCGGACAAGACCGGCTACTTCGCCGGCAACTACCAGACCACGAGCGGCAGCTTCAACGTGAAGGAAGGCTTCGTCGAAACCGTGATCCCGCTCGCCAAGGACACGACCTGGGCGAAGCAGCTCGACATGAACGCCGCCATCCGTGCGATCGATTATTCGCAGTCGGGCTATGTCACGACCTGGAAGGTCGGCGTCACCTATAACCCGGTCGAGGATCTGCGCTTCCGCGTCACCCGGTCCCGCGACATCCGCGCGCCCAACCTCGCGGAACTGTTCGCGGGCGGCGGCGCCGCGGCCGGCAATACCATCGACCCGTTCCTCAACAACGCGTCGTACGGCACCCACACCGGCACCTTCGGCAACCCGAACCTGCAGCCTGAAAAGGCCGACGACACGGGTTTGGGCGTGGTCTACCAGCCGTCGTGGTTCCCCGGCTTCAGCACCTCGTTCGACTACTATGACATCCAGATCAACCAGGCGATCGCGGTGCCCGCGAACCAGCTGCTGCGCTGCTATGACGGCTACACCTTGCTCTGCTCGGCGATCGTCCGCCTGCAGACACCGATCAACGGCGAACCGATCGGCCGCGTGGACCTGATCAGGAACATCCCGTTCAACTTCGCGTCCGAACACACCAGGGGGTTCGACGTCGAGGCCAGCTACCGCACGATGCTCGAGGACATCAACCCCGGGTGGGGCGGCTCCATCGGCCTGCGCGTCCTCGCCACCCATGTCATCTCCGACAAGACCGATGACGGCCTGGGTACGGTGAACGAGAAGGCGGGGCAGAACGCGGGCGGCGGCCCGGCCAAGTGGCGCACGAACGCGACCCTGACCTACGCCAACGACCCCATTTCGATGACGCTGACCTTCCGCGCCATCAGCAAGGGGGTCTACAACAACAGCTACATCGTCTGTTCGTCGGGGTGCCCGGCCAATACCACCGCGCACCAGACCGTGACCTACAACACGATCAACGGCGCCCACTGGTTCGATTTCAACATCGGATACAAGTTCGGCGAAGACCTGAACTATCAGGCGTACCTCACCATCCAGAACCTCATGGATAAGGATCCGCCGCCGGTGGCGCAGACCAACCAGTACACGTTCCCGGCCAATCCGCTGCTCTATGACACCATCGGCCGGTCATTCCGTGCCGGCGTCCGGTTCAAGCTGTAGCGACCAGGGGGAGGCGCGGAAGCGCCTCCCCCGAAGCCGTCCTGAAGCGACGGAAACATAGTTACGTAATCGGACTTTCTTTTGTTTTTTTTCGTTCTTTCTCCGACGCCAAAAACCAAAGAATGACAAGGCTCGATATGCGGTCTGTAGATTTTACCAAGATTTAGACCGATAATTGCGTCGGGATTTCTGTTCGGGAGGAGAGACGGAATGTCGCAGAGTCTGTGTGGGCCGTTGCGCGCGATTTTCGCCGCCCCCAAACCTTTCAAGGCGACTGTGCTCGCGCTCGCATGCGCGTTGGGAAGTTTTTTGACCAGCCCGGCCTCGGCCGAGGAATCCCAGACTTATGTGATGTCGCGTTTTTGGCACGCGGCGAACAATCATGAGGGCGATTGCCCGACCGGGTTGAATCCCCGCTACAAGGACCAGTGGGCCAAGAACCTGGTGGACCTTGGCATTCCGCCGCAGGAAATCGCGCGCATCCTGGAGAAGGATGCCGAGGCCGGCGAAGGCCGCGACTTCGAGAGCAACGAACTCCTCAAGCTGATGATCACGCGTGGCCGCATCGACGGCCGGGCCGTCAACACCTATGCCCATCCGCTGGCGGTGAAGGATCCCAACCTCAAGCCGTGGAGCGGCAAATTCGCCTATGGCTTCGACCTCGACGGCAAGGGCGTGACCGCCACGTCGTTCGAGGATCCGGAATCCCACGAGAAGGGCGTGAAGCACGAGCTCGCCCGCGTGCTGGGTTGCAATGACGAATTCCGCGCGCGCCTGCGGGAAGGCTCGGCCTCGGCGCTGTTCCTGTGGACCGCGATCAAGGATGCGGCGCCGGCCTGGACCTTCACCGTGACCGGCGAGAACCTGAAAAAGGATGGTCCGGTGACGATCAAGGTCAGCCGCGCCATGGAAGGGATCAAGTACAACGGCAACGGCACAGCCCGCGCCGACATGACCTATCGCGCCGATCCCGATCCGCGCACCGATCACAACGTCTACAAGGGCGAGATCAAGGACGGCGTGATTTCGGTCACCGAACCGGGGCACCTGTTCATGGTGCAGGAACCGCTGCTGTTCCCGCGCTTCACGCTGGACCGGTTCCACGCCCGCATGAAGATGAACGATCAGGGCGTGATGGAAATCATCATCGGCGGCTACCAGCCGATCAGCGAAATCTATCACTGGTGCGGCAGCGGCAGCATCGACGCGGACACCAACTTCTGCGCCGAGCCGCCGGGGATTTATCACCTGCTGCGCAAGTTCGCCGACTACGACCCGGATCCCAAGACCGGGCAGAACCGCGCGATCTCCTCGACTTATTATATCGAGGCGGTGCCGGGGTTCCTGACGACGGTGAAGCCGGAAGGTTTGCAGAATATCTCTTCGTCCGCCCACGGCGGGTCGCGTTAGATTTTCAGGAGGGCGTCGAGTGTCGGCATTGAAACGTAAGGTGGTCAGGGCTGCGGGCGCCGGATTGACGCTGGCAGTGTGTCTTGGTTTGAACTTCCCGGCGTCCCAGGCGGCGACGGCGGAAAAGGCCGCCGACACCGGCGTGGGCGTGGCGGCGATGCGCCGTCTGACGCCGGAGCAGTACGCCAACATCATCGAGGAAGTGTTCGGCCCGTCGATCGAACTGGGCGGACGCTTCGAGCCCGAGCTTCGGGTCGACCACCTCAATGAACTCGGCTCGGGCCAGCTCAGCATGTCGTCGCTGGGGATGGCGCAGTTCGACTCCATGGCGCGCAGCATTGCCGCGCAGGTGGTGAGCGAGAAGTCGCGCGACATCATGATCCCGTGCAAACCGGCGGCCGCCAACGGCCCCGACGATGCCTGCGCCACCAAGTTCCTCGCGCACGCCGGGAGCCTGCTGTTCCGCCGGCCGCTCACGCAACCCGAATTGCAGTCCTATGTGCAGGCCGCTCACGCGGCGTCGGTCACCGCGAAGGATTTCTACACCGGGCTGTCCTTGACCCTGGGCGCGGTGCTGTCGTCGCCGCAGTTCCTGTTCCGGCAGGCCACGGTCGAGCCCGATCCCGATAACCGCGGTCAGTTCCGCCTCGATGCCTATTCCAAGGCGACCCGCCTGAGCTTCTTCCTCTGGAACACCATGCCCGACGCCGCGTTGCTTACGGCGGCGGAGAAAGGGGAGCTGAACTCAAAGAAGGGCGTCGAAAAGCAGGTCGCGCGCATGCTGGCATCGCACCGCCTGGAGGACGGCGTGCGCGCCTTCTTCGCCGACATGCTGCAGCTGGACGGCCTGTCGGTGCTGGCCAAGGACACCACGCTGTATCCCAAGTTCGACGCCATGGTGGCGCGCGACGCCCGCGAGCAGACCCTGCGCACCATCGTCGATCTGCTGGTCGAGCATCGCGGGGATTACCGGGATCTCTTCACCGCCCGCAAGACCTACCTGACGCAGGCCTTGGCTTCGGTCTACCGCATCCCGCTGGTGAATGAAGCGCCCAATGGTTCGCAGGACTTCTGGCAGGCCTATGAACTGCCCGAGGGCGATCCGCGCGCCGGAATTCTGACCGAGCTGTCGTTCGTGGCGCTCAACTCTCATCCCGGCCGCTCGTCGCCCACCTTGCGCGGCAAGGCGCTGCGTGAAGTGATCCTCTGCCAGAAGGTGCCGGCGCCTCCGGCGGCGGTGAACTTCTCGATCGTGCAGGATACGTCCAACCCGGTCTACCGCACCGCGCGCGCGCGCCTGACGGCGCATGCGGTGAACCCGGTATGCGCCGGCTGTCATAAGCTGATCGATCCGATGGGCCTGGCGCTCGAGAATTTCGATGGCAGCGGCGCGTTCCGTACGGAGGAAAATGGCGTGGCGCTCGATACCAGCGGCACCCTGGATGGCGTCAAATTCAACAACGCGGCGGAACTGGGGCGGGTCGTGCGCGACAACCCGGCCACGACCTCGTGCGTCGTCGACCGGCTCTTGTCCTATGGCATCGGCCGCGCGCCGGTGGCCTCGGAACGCGCCTGGGCGGACGGCCTCAAGGCTGCGTTCATCAAGGACGGCCACGTGATCCCGGATCTCATGCGGCGGATCGCGACCAGCCCGGAATTCTTCCGCGCCGAACCCAGAATTGCCGAAGTGACCAAGGCTTCGCTGAACTAACGGACCGACCAACCCAACTGGCGACAAAGAATAGAAGTGGAGACCATGCGATGACGACACTGACCCGGAGAAGCGCCCTGCGCGGCGTAGTCGGTGGAAGCGCCGTGACTGTGGGGCTTCCTTTCCTGGATTGTTATCTCAACAACAACGGTACGGCATTGGCCGCGACCGGGGCGGCATTGCCAGTCTGTTTTGGTCATTGGCTCCAGGCGCTGGGCTTCAACCCCGGCATGTGGGTGCCGAAGAAGATCGGCGCCGGCTACGAAAACAACGTCCAGCTCAAGCTGTTCGACCCGATCCGCGACAAGATCAACATCTTCAGCGGCATGAAGTATTTCCTCGACGGCCGTCCCCACGAAACGCACACCTCGACCGTGCAGATCGCCACCACCGGCGCGGTGTTCGACAGCGGCCCGATCGGGCCCAGCCTCGACTCCAAGATCGCCGACGTCATCGGCACCCGGACGCGGTTCCGCTCGCTGGAAGTGGCCTACGACGGCTCCCGCCAGAGCTGGAGCCGGCGCAGCGGCACCTCGATCAATCCCTCGGAAGGTTCGCCGGCCGCGCTGTACAAGCGCATCTTCGGACCGGAATTCCAGGATCCGAACGCCGCCGAATTCACGCCGGACCCCATGGTGGTGGCGCGCAAGAGCGTGCTGTCCGCCGTCACCGACCAGCGCGCGGCGCTGATGAAGCAGGTGGGTGCCGGCGACCGGGTGCGTCTCGATGAGTTCTTCACCTCGGTCCGCGAAATCGAAAATCAGCTGGAATTGCAGCTGCAGAAGCCCTCGCCGATGGTGGCCTGCACCGTGCCGAAGGCCGAGGACGAAGTGAAGCCCGACAGCTTGGTTGAGACCATGGAGACCAACAGCAAGATCATGGCCAAGCTGGTGGCCTATGCCCTCGCCTGCGGCCAGACCCGCGTGTTCAACACCTGGCTCGGCGCGCAGCAGTGGCGCCGCCGCGGCAGCTCCTACACCTGGCATAGCTCGACCCACGAAGAGTCGATCGACCCGGCGCTGGGCTACCAGAAGGTCGTGTACGACTTCATCCACGAAGCCAATCAAATGTTCGTGGACTTCGTCCATATCCTCGATGGGGTGAAGGAGGGCGATGGCACGCTGCTCGACCGCACCCTGGTGCTGTGGCAGACCGACCACGGCGACGCCCGCACGCACTCGCTGGAGGAGATTCCGATCATGACCGCGGGCAATGCCGGCGGCCGCATGAAGAGCGGCATGCACGTGTCGGCCCCGGGTGAAGCCTGCACCCGCGTCGGTCTGACCGTGCAGCAGATCATGGGCGTTCCGTTGAACACTTGGGGTACGCGGTCGAACGAGACGACCAAGACCTTCACCGAAATTCTGACCTGAGACGAGGACGGAACATGAAACATAAGCACAAACTCATCGTTACCGGTGCGGCGGTCCTGGCCGCCGCTTTGATCTCCGGCGGTGCCTCGGCGCCGCGCACCAACGATGCGGAATTCGCGCCGATGGCGATGCCGCTCGGCATCACCTTGCAGCCGCTCGGGATCGCCCAGGGCTATGCGCTCAGCAAACCGACCGCGACCAAGCTGCCGCGCAATGAAATCGTCTTTGCCGACGCCAAGGGCATGACGCTTTACACCTACGACAAGGACCAGCCGGGCAAGCCGGCCTGCGTCGACGAATGCACCAAGACCTGGATCCCCGCGCTGGCCGTCAAGGGCGCGAAGCCGGTGGCGCGCTGGTCGATCGTCACCCGTCCCGACGGTACCCAGCAGTGGGCGTGGCGGAACAAGCCGCTCTACACCTATGCCGGCGACATCGATATCGGCTCGGTTTACGGCAACAGCCCGAAGCGTTTCGCGCGCGGCCCGCTGATCGGCCTGCGCGGCGCCCAGAGCCGGTCCATCCCCAAGGATGTGCCGCTGCCGGCGGACTGGCATGCGGCGATGATGTATCCGGTTGAAGGCGTCGACCTTCCGAGCGGCATCATGATCCGCGACATCGAGGACGCCATGGCGCTCGCCCTGATCGACGAGCGTACGGAAAAGACCCTGTACGCCTTCGACGGCGACCCCAAGAAGGCGGAAAAGACCTGCGCCACCAACGCCTGCCGCAACTTGTGGATTCCCTTCACCGCGCCGCGTCTGGCGCAGGGCAAGGGTGATTTCGGGATCGCCCAGCGCGACGACGGCGTGACCCAGTGGACCTACAAGGGGCGGGCGTTGTTCACCAACGCCAACGACCTGGTTTACAACGACGCCAACGGCATGGGCGTGGACAAGATGTTCCAGGTGGCGGCGTACGGCCGCTATTACTTGCCCGAGAACATCACCCTCCAGGAAACCCATAAGCTGGGCAAAGTGCTCGCCAGCGCCAAGGGGCAGACCCTCTACCGCCGCAACAGCTACATCTACCAGTCGGGCGGTGGTCACGGCATGCGCCGGGGCGACACCGTGCGTCCCCAGGTCGGCCGCGACCTCGGCAACAATCCGCGCTGCGAGATCGAGTGCGAAAAGTGGCACGCCTTTCTCGCGCCGGTCGGCGCGCAGCCCTCGGCCGACTTCGGCCTGATCGATGCGCCGGACGGTGTCAACAAACAGTGGACCAGCCGCGGGTATGCCTTGTGGACCTACGACGGCGACACGCGCCCCGGCGACATCAACGGCAACGACGCCTATGAACTGAAGCAGCCGCCCGATGCCAACACCGTGCTCGACATCGGCACGATCTATGACGGCGCCTGGGCGCTGTTCTGGATCGCGGCGTTCCCTTAACCGGATCTTCGGTTGGCGAAAACCGGCGGCGCCAGCGCGCTGCCGGTTTTTTATGCCCGGGCCGCTGGCTCATGTCATGGAAATTGGCGGAACCAGGTCCATCGCCGCGGTTCACGGGAAACCATAAGCCGCAATGACCTCCGCGCTCCAGCAAGCCCTGTCTTTTCATCGCATGGGCGATCTTGCCAGCGCCGAACGCCTCTATGTCCAGGCTCAGGCCCTCGACCCCGCCGATTTCACGGCGTGGTATCTTCTTGGGGGCTTGCGATTGCAGCAGGGGCGCTCCGCGGAAGCGCTCGCGAGCTTCGATAGAACGCTTGCCCTCAATCCGAACCAGCCGGAGGCGCTCGCCGCCCGCGGCGGGGTGTTGCGCGGCCTCGGGCGGTTCGGCGAAGCGCTCGAAAGCTATGACAAGGCGATTGCCCTGCGGCCGCAACAGGCTGAGCTGTTCTATAACCGCGGACTCGTGTGCCTGGAGTTGCAGCGGCGCCAGGAGGCCTTGGCGGACTTCGATCGCGCGCTCGCGCTGAAAGCCGATTATGTCGATGCGTGGAACGCCCGCGGCGGGACGCAATACGCATTGGGGCATTTCGGCGAGGCGCTCGCGAGCTTCGACCGCGCCATTGTGTTCCGGCCGCAATTCGCCGCGCTACATCACAATCGCGGCCTGGCTCTCCAGAAAATGGCACGCTCCGAGGACGCTCTCGCGAGCTACGACCGGGCGCTCGCGCTTCGCCCCGGGGATGCCGAGGCCTGGAACGACCGTGGCTTTGCCCTGAAGACCCTCAAGCAGCGCGCCGAGGCGTTGGCGAGTTTCGCGCGGGCCCTGGCGATCGCGCCGCATCATGCCGGCGCGCTGCACAATCGCGGCGCGACGTTCTGGGACTTGGGGCGCTATGACGAGGCGCTGGCCGACTTCAACCGGGCCCTGGCGCTCGCTCCGGATTCCCCGTGGACGCTCCACAATCGCGGAAATCTGCTGTGGGAAAGCAAGAAGCTGCTTGAGCCGGCGCTGCGGGATCTGGAGCGCGCGGTGGCGCTCGATCCGCACTATGCCTACGCGCGCGGCGAGGTGCTGCACCTCAGGATGTACGGCGGCGACTGGCGGGGCCTCGCGGAGGAGCTTCCGGCAATCGACCGGTGCGTGCGGCACGGTGAGCCGGCGATCAAGCCCTTCATGTACCAGGCCGTCTCCGACTCCCCGGCCGATCTGTATGCCTGCGCGAAGCTTCATGCCGCGCGCGACTACCCGGTGGCGGCCGAGGTGCGCGTGAAAAACACCCGCCGGCCGGGGAAGATCCGGCTGGGCTATATGTGCGGGGAATTCCGTCTGCATGCGACGGCATTACTCACGGCGGGCCTGTACGAGGCGCACGATAGGGACCGCTTCGAGGTCACCGCCTTCGACACCGGCGCCGGCGACGACAGTTCCCTGCGCCGCCGTCTGGAGGCGGCGTTCGACAAGATCATCGATGTATCGGCGCTTGGCGCCCCGCAGGCGGCTCGCCGCGTGGCGGACGAGGACATCGACATTCTCGTCAATCTCAATGGTTATTACGGGGCACACCGCATGGATGTCTTCGCGCATCGGCCCGCGCCCGTGCAGGTGACATTTTTAGGTTTTCCCGGAACGCTGGGAGCGCCCTATATCGACTATATCGTCGCCGACCGAGTGGTGATTCCGGAACAGGAACGGCCATTCTATGCGGAACAGGTTGTCTACTTGCCGGACTGCTACCAGGTGAATGACGCGCGGCGTGAAACCCCAGAGGCCGCCGCCGACCGCGCCCAGTTCGGCTTGCCTCCGGCAGCTTTCGTGTATTGCCATTTCAATCACAACTATAAGCTCATGCCGGCGACGTTCGCGCGCTGGATGTCGATCCTGCGGCGGACCGAGGGGAGCGTGCTGTGGCTTCTCCAGAGCAGCGAACCCTTCGCGGGCAATATCCGGCGTGCCGCGGCGCGCCACGGCATCGCGGAAGAACGTCTGATCTTCGCGCCGGTGCTCGGCCAGCGCGAACACCTCGCGCGCCTGCCGCTGGGCGACCTATTCCTGGACTCCCATCCGTGCAACGCACACACCACCGCCAGCGACGCCTTGTGGATGGGGCTGCCGCTGCTGACATATGCCGGCAATTGCTTCTCGGGCCGCGTCGCCGCCAGCCTTCTGCGCGCGGTGGGCTTGCCCGAACTGGTGGCTGACTCGCCGCAAGCCTACGAGGAACTCGCCGTCGCGCTGGCCAAGGATCCCGTCTTGCTGAAGGGGCTGCGGCAAGAACTCGCCGAAAACCGGAAATCCGCCCCGCTGTTCGATACCGGCCGTTTCACGCGGCATATCGAATCCGGGTATGCGACGATGTTCGACAGGTGGCAGAGCGGGCGGCGGCCGGAAAGTTTCAGCGTAACGCCGTTGGCCTGAGGGATACGCCGTGTCTTTGCAGCAAGCCATAGCCCTTCACCAGGCCGGCAGGTTAGCCGAGGCCGAGCGCCTTTACATGAACGCCATCCAGCTTCAGCCGCGCGATTGCGCGGCCCTGTATTACCTGGGAATGCTGAGGTGCGGGCAGGGACGCTTCGCCGATGCGGCGGTAAGCTTCGGCACGGTACTGGCGCTCCAGCCCCATCACGCCGACACACTGATCGCCAACGGTGGCGCGCTCCGCGAACTCGGCCGCTTCGCGGAGGCGCTGGCCAGCTACGACAAGGCGGCCATTCAGCGGCCACGGCTGGCCGAATTGTTCTACAACCGGGCGCTCGTCCTGTTGAATTTGGCGCGAACCGAGGACGCGGTCGCGGATTTCACCCGCGCGATAGATCTGAAGCCGGGCTACGCCGATGCCTGGAACAATCGCGGCGGCGCGCTGCACAGCCTGGGCCGCTTCAGCGACGCCATAGCGGATTTCGACCGCGCCATCGCCTTGCAACCCAGATTGGTCACTGCGCATCACAATCGCGGGCTGTCCTTGCGGCAATGCGGGCGTCTCGACGAGGCCGTCGCGAGCCACGATACGGCGCTGGCGCTTCAACCCGGTCATGCCGAGGCCTGGAACGATCGCGGCCAGGCTTTGAAGGGCCTTCGGCGCCTTGCCGAGGCGTTGGACAGCTTTAACAAAGCCATCGCCCTCAAGCCGGATCACGTGAAGGCGCTCTACAATCGCGGCGCGACGTTCTGGGACATGGGACGCATCGACGACGCGGAGGCCAGTTTCAACCAGGCCCTTGCCATCGACCCGGACTGCGTCGTGGCGCTTCACGCGCGCGGCAACATGCTATGGACGGCCCGGCAGGCCTACGAGCCGGCGTTGCGGGATTTGCAGAGAGCTCTGCGCCTCGAGCCGGATCATGCCTATACCCGCGGCGATTTGATGCACGTGCGGATGTATGGCGGTGACTGGCGGGATTTCGATCGGGATGCGGCCAGGATCGACAGTGGAGTACGTGAAGGCAAGCGGATCATAAACGCGTTTACCTATCACACTATTTCGGGCTCGCCCGCCGATCTGCAGACGTGCGCGAAGACGTTCGCCGCGAGCAATTATCCCGCCGCGCCCGTTTCCCCGGCGAGGGCCCGGCGCCCGGGAAAAATCCGGGTGGGGTACGCCTGTGGCGAGTTTCGCGCGCATGCGACGATGCATCTCATGGCGGGCCTGTTCGAGCATCACGATCAGGGCAAGTTCGAGATCGTGGCGTTCGATACCGGTCATGGCGATCAAAGCCCCGTGCGCCAGCGCGTTGCGGCGGCTTTCGCCAAATTCGTGAATATTTCGGCGTTGAGTATTTCCGACGCCGCAAAATGCGTGACCGCCGAGGACATCGACATACTCGTCACCCTGAACGGCTACTGCGGGCAGTCGCATATGCACCTCTTCGCGCAACGGCCTGCTCCGATCCAGGTCAATTTCCTGGCTTTCCCGGGAACGCTTGGGGCGGATTACATCGACTATGTGATCGCGGACCGCGTTGTCGTGCCTGAAGAAGAGCGGCGGTTCTACACCGAAAGCGTTGTGTACCTGCCGGACAGCTATCAGCCGAACGACGCCGCGCGCGGCATGCCCAAAAGCGCCGCGCGGCGTTCCGAGCACGGCTTGCCGGAGGGCGCGTTCGTCTTCTGCCACTTCAATCACAGCTTCAAACTCACTCCTGCGACCTTCGCGCGGTGGATGCGCATATTGCGCGAGGTCGAGGGAAGCGTGCTGTGGCTTCTGCGAAGCACCGGCGCATTCGCCGAAAATCTGCGGCATGAGGCGGAGCGCCAGGGCGTCGCGGCGGACCGGCTCATTTTCGCCCCGGTCATGAATTACCAGGATCACCTGGCGCGCCTGGCGCTCGGCGACCTGTTCCTGGATTCCTTGCCCTACAACGCGCATACCACTGCCAGCGACGCGCTATGGATGGGGCTTCCGGTCCTGACCTTGCGCGGTACCGCTTTCGCGGGCCGGGTCGCGGCGAGTTTGTTGCACGCGGTGGGATTGCCCGAACTCGTGACCGAGAGCGCGGAGGCATATGAGACCTTGGCGCTCGACCTCGCCCGGAATCCCGCCACCCTCGGAGGCCTGCGCGAAAAACTTGCGCACAACAGGACGCGGACCGCGCTCTTCGATACCGCACGTTTCACGCGGCACCTCGAAGCGGCTTACGCCACGATGCTCGCGACATGGGAAAGCGGCGCCGCGGCGCGGAGTTTCAGCGTGCCACCGTGACGCCGGCAGATGTCGCGGCGCACATAAAACGGCCTGGGAAATGTAGCTGCGCGCGGCCTTAAATCATTGAGATTGCTATGAATTATATGCAGAGTATCGACAGCAGGGGATGACAATGGGGGAGGGGATTTGATGGCGTCGGCGGTGGAGATGAGCGCTGTTGATCGTGCGCGTTTGGAAGACGTCGGCTTCCTGACGTGCATGACGCTGGTGTTGCTGGGGAACTACGCGCAGACCGGTCACTTTGGGGGGCCGCTGGCCTACACGCCGTTCAACGTCGCGTATCACCTCGCGGGGCCCGAGCATGGCGGGATGCGCTACGACTACCGGCGCCCGAAGCACCCGTTCAGCGACAAGTTCCTGATGGCGGCAGGCCACTGCGCGCCGACGATGTACGCGCTGTACATGGTCCTGGGCCAGGCGCTGGAGCGCAAGTTCAAGGCGACTGGCGACCAGCGCTATTACGCCAGTCCGGAAGACGCGATCCTGCCGATCGATGCGCTGGGTTTCCGCCGGGGCGCGGGCGCTCTCACCAAGCTGCTCTCCGACCAGGGCCTCGCCGACGACCCGCTGTTCGCGCAAGCCAAGGCGCGCGGCATCAAGGCGCTGTCGGGCCACGCCGAGAGTGTCGACGTGACCAACGACGTCAACGGCGGTCCGTCCGGCGTGGGTGTCGCGACCGCGGCCGGCAAGGCGGCGTTCTGGGATCTGGCGGGAGCCCCCGACACCCCCAAGATCATCGCCTTCGAAGGCGAGTTCGCCATGACCGAAGGCCACGCCCAGGAACTCAAGACCCAGGCGCTGGCGCTACAGGTGGGCAAGCGCTTGCGAGTTATTCTCTCGGATAACAACGCCGGCATCGACGATGTGCTGCTGGGCGGCGTGATCCCGAAGCAGTACGTCAACTCCTACAACCTGGTCGAGCAGTGGACGTCCTACGGCTGGAACGTGATTCAGGTCGCCAACGGCGGCGACTACGGCCAGGTGCTGGAGATGCTGCGCAAGCTCGAGGACGTGGACGCCGACGACCGCCGCCCGCTGATCGCCATCGCGCGCACCACCAAGGGCTACTGGCCGGCCGCGAAGGACGGCCATCTGACGGCGGACGTCAAGCAGATCGTCAGCTACCAGAGCCATCCCTATAACCACAAGATGAACGCGGAGTACTTCGTGGCGCTGGCCTCGACCTTCGAGAAGAACTATGGCGTCACGTTCCAGGGCATTCGCGACGGCGCGCCGAAGGATGAGCGCGCCCGCCTGATCCAGTTCAAGACCAATATCGACGTGGTGATGTCGGTGATGGAGAAGAACGGCCTGGGCGACTGGATCGCCGACCGCCTGGTGGCCATCGGCGATCAGGTCAAGGACGACCGCAAGGTGGGCTTCGCCGCCCAACCCAACCCGTTCCTGGACGAGCGCCTCAAGGTCGCCAACCTGCCGGCCGAGCCGCAGAAGCTGAAGGTCAAGAACCGCTTCTCGGGCGCCGAGAAGGAGGTCTCGATCGCCCTGTACCGCAAGCCGGGCGAGCAGATGGGCTCACGCCGCGCGGTGTCGGAGATCGTCAAATGGATGAACTATGTCACCGACAACCGGTTCATCACCCTGGCCGCCGATCTCTCGGAATCCATCAACGTCGAGCACGGCGCTTTGTGGGGCCACTACGACCCGGTCACCAACCCGCTGGGCACCCGCGTCAAGGCGGCGATCCAGGAAGCCGGCAACGTCGCCACCGCCATCGGCATGGTGAGCCAGAGCGCCAGCCTGGATCCCAAGCAGTTCGCGGGCGTTTGGGCGCTGTCCGGCACCTACGGGGCGTTCACGCCCCTGATGTACACGCCGGCGCGCGTCTGGAGCCAGCAGAACCAGGACAGCCGCTTCCGCATGGGAGTGCTGCATGTGCTGGCGGGCCACTCGGGCCCGGAGACCGCGGCAGACGGGCGCAGCCATTTCGGCATCTTCGCGACCCAGGTCTGGCGCATGCTGCCGCGCGGGCAGGTGATCCACCTGAACTTCTGGGATTACAACGACGTGGCGTCGGGCTACTTCGCCGCCGCCGAGATCGCGGCGCGCGATCCCAAGGTCGGCATTATCGTGATCGAGGTGGCGCGGCCCGACAACCCGGTGGCCGACCGCACGAAGTTTGCGGACACCGACCCGCGCGCGGCGGCGAAGGGCTTTTACCTGATCCGCGACTTCGCGCCGGGCAGGCCCAAGCAGGGCACGGTGATCCTGCAGGGTGCGAGCGCCTCGGTGAACGCGGTCAAGGTGCTGCCGCGCCTGGAGGAGGCGGGGATCAACGTGCGGGTGGTGTCGGCGGTGAGCGAGGAGCTGTTCGACCGCCAACCCCAGGCCTACCGCGACAAGGTGCTGCCGTCCGAGGCGCTCTACGATGCCATGGTGGTCAGCACCGGCACCCGGCGCATGTGGCCGGTGCGCAACCTGGGGCCGCTGACCGACGAGTACTCGCTGACCTCGGACTGGGACAACCAGTGGCTCACCAGCGGCATGGAGAAGGACGTGATCGAGGAAGCGCACCTCGATCCGGACTCCATCTTCAACGGTATCCAGCGCTTCGCCGCGGACCACGAAACCAGGATCGAACGCCAGGTGAAGGATCTGGTGTAGAGGAGAGTGAGATGGACACGGCACATAAAGGTTCCCTGCGCCCGGGGGTGGTTTACGGGCGAGACTATCGGGAGCTGATTTCGCGTTGCAAGTCAGAAGGTTATGCGCTGCCGGCGGTCAATGTCGTCGGCACGAACAGCATCAACGCGGCTTTGGAGGCGGCCGCCGCCAGCGCATCCGATGTCGTGATCCAGTTGTCGCATGGCGGCGCGCGATTCTTTGGCGGCGAGGGCCTTCCCACCGATCGCGCCGCGGTGGCGGGCGCTGTTTCCGCGGCACGGCATGTTCATGAGGTCGCCTCCAGCTATGGAATCTGCGTGGTGCTGCATACGGACCATGCGCAACGGGCGTTGGTGCCGTGGGTGGAGACGTTGATCGGCTATAGCGAACAGCATTACCAGGCGCACCGGCGCCCGCTGTTCTCGTCGCATATGCTGGATTTGTCCGAGGAGTCCCTGGACTCGAACTTGGCGGAGTGTGAGCGCATGCTGCAACGTCTCACGCCGCTCGAAATGGGGCTGGAGATCGAGTTGGGCGTCACCGGCGGCGAGGAAGACGGCGTGGGTTCCGAAAACCTCGAAGAGGCCGACAGCTCGCACCTTTATACCCGCGCGGAAGACGTGCTCCGTGCTTATGACGCGTTGACGCCGGTTGGAAGCTTCTCCGTGGCCGCGGCGTTTGGAAATGTTCACGGGGTTTATAGCCCGGGCAATGTCGTGCTTCGCCCGGAGATCCTGGAGGCGTCGCAAAAGCTCGTCCAGCAGGAGCGCAAGACCGTGTCCAAGCCGATGAATTTCGTCTTCCACGGCGGCTCCGGCTCGTCCCAGGACGAAATATCCCGGGCGGTGAGTTACGGGGTCGTGAAGATGAATATCGATACCGATACGCAATTCGCTTTCGCGCAGGGTGTCGGCAAATACGTGAACGATAATCCGTCGGCGTTCCAGGCACAGATCGACGAGAAAACCGGCAAGCCGAACAAGAAGCGCTACGACCCCCGAAAATGGCTGCGCGTGGGCGAGCAGGGCATGGTGGCGCGGCTGAAGACGGCGTTCAGCGACCTCAACGCGGTCGGCAAGTCGCTCGCGCGGCGGACCTAGGGGAGGCCAGGCGGCTCAAGCGTACCTGGCGCATCCTGCATGGCACATGAAGATATCCCCACGGTTCTGATCTACGGCTTCATGCTGCTCGCGGTGGCGGTGTTCGCCGCGAGCGGCGCGCTCGCGGCTGGGCGGCGCAAGCTGGATGTCATCGGTGTCGTCGTGCTGGCCATGGTGACCGCCACCGGCGGCGGCACCGCGCGCGACGTGCTCCTGGACCGGCATCCGATCTTCTGGATCGCGGATCCGACCTTCATCATCGTCTGTCTCGCCGCCACCGCCGTCACCTGGGTCTGGGTGCGTTATTACGCGCCGCCCGACCGCGCCTTGATCTACGCCGACGCGATTGGGCTCGCGTTCTCCGCCGTCAGCGGCGCGCAAGTGGCGGAGAACCTTCAGATGCCGGGTCTGATCATCGTGCTGATGGGAACCATCACCGGCTGCGCCGGTGGTCTGATGCGCGATGTGCTTACCGCCCAGATCCCGCTGATCTTCCGCAAGTCGGAACTCTACGTCACCACCTGCATCGCCGGACTGGTCGCTTATGTGCTGCTGCGCAAGTTCGGCATCGGTGCGCCGGTGTCCGGCTCCATCGGCGCCGCCATCATCCTGGCGCTGCGCCTGGCCTCCATCCGCTGGCACATCACGCTGCCGGAAATGCACCTCGGCAAGGACAACGCCTGACGGTCAGGGCGTCCACGATACGCTCGACATCCCCAGCCGTCCGGGTGAAAGTAGGGCCCTTCATTTCCGTCTGAGGGAGGGTTTCCGATGCGCGTGCTCCGCCTTTCGGCCTTTGTCATGCTGGCGGCTTTGGCCGCCGGCGCCGCGTTCGCTCAGGCGGCCGCGCCGGCCGCGAAGGGCGGCCCGCCGCGCGAGATGTCCCCCGAGGTGAAGGCCGACTCCGATGCCCAGCGCGCGCTGGCCAAGGCCACGCCGGCCCTGCCCATGGAGCGGGTGCTGATCAAGATCACCGGCGCCCCGTTCCCGATCGCCGATATCTCCGCCATGACCCAGGACAAGCAGGGGAACATCTACCTGTTCCATCGCCCGGAAGACAAAGCCAACACCGACGCGGTGGTGGTGGTGGATTCCCATGGAAAATTCCTGCGCTCCTGGGGCAAGGGCATGTTCACCATGCCTCACGGCATCCGCGTGGACCCGGACGGCAACGTGTGGACCGTCGACGCCAACAAATCGATCGTCGTGAAGTTCACGCCCGAGGGCAAGCAACTGTTGCATATCGACGTGGGCGACGTGCCCGACCCGTCGCGCGCTTTCTGCGGTGCCACCGACGTGACCTTCGCCAAGAACGGCCATGTTTTTCTCGCCGATGGCTACTGCAATGCCCGTTACATCGAGTATGACGCCGCCGGCAAGAAGGTGCGTCAGTGGGGCAGCAAGGGCAAAGGCAACGGCGAATTCATGCTTCCGCACGACGTGTCGCTGAACGCCGACAACAGCGTCCTTTACGTCGCCGACCGCGAGAATGGCCGCCTGCAGTGGTTCGATCTGGAAGGCAAATACCTCGGCCAGAAGCACTTCGGCGGGCAGCTGTTCAGCACCGTGGTGGCGCCGGACGGCATGGTCTATGTCGGCACCCGGGCGCGCGGGCCCAATGGCACCAATGTCGATGCTGACTCGGTGATCTTCAAGTTCGACCCCAAGAGCGGCCAGGTGGTGGGCCAGCTCAACGCCTTCGCCCATCAGATCAGCGTCGGCGCCGACGGCACGGTGCTGCCCGGGGCGGTGACGGTGCGGGTGGGCGGTTATCCCAAGGACTCGATCCTGGTATTCCGCGCGAAGAAATAAGCACGACCGCGGCGGAGGGCTCGTGATTGGAGGTCTCCGCCGTTCGTGGTGTGGGCGCGGCCAGTGTGAAGGACGGCAAGCCCCGTGAACATTACGCGCGATATGGCCGCGCTCTTCGAACAGGGGGCCGCGGCCTTCACCGCCGGCCATTACGCCCAGGCCGTCGAGATTCTTAACGCTGTCCTCGCGCGCGCGCCGGGCTTTGCGCCGGGGCACAACCTGCTCGGCCTCGCGCTGGCGGGATTGGGGTGCATACCCGAGGCGCTGTCGCGCTACGAAGCCGCGCTGCGTATCGACCCGTCTTTCGCGGCGCCCTACATAAACCGGGCTACGCTGTGGCGCGATCTGGGCGACCCGCGCGCCGCGCTCGCCGACCTCGACAAGGCGGTCGCGCTGGACCCCGATGATCCGACCGGTCATGCCAATCGCGGCAGCCTGCTCACCGAGATGGGCCAGCCGGCGGCCGCCATCGCAAGCCTCGACCGCGCCCGCGCGCTGGCGCCCGACTATCCCTACGTGGCGGGTCTGCGGATGATCAATAAAGCCTATGTCTGCGACTGGAACGGGATCGAGGAAGACCTTGCCGAACTCACGGCGAAGATTCAGGGCGGCGCTCCGGCGGCGCAGCCCTGGGCACTGCTCGCCCTGATCGACTCACCCGCGTTGCAGCGCGTGGCGGCGCAAGCCTGGCAGGCGGTCAAGGCGCCCGAGAACCGCAGTCTGGGGCCGGTGGCGAAGTACCCGCGCCATGAACGGATCAGGCTCGGCTACTACTGTGCCGATTTTCATCGTCACCCGACCGGCCACCTGATCGCCGGGCTGTTCGAACGCCACCACCGCGGCGCGTTCGAGGTGATCGCGTTTTCCCTGAGGCCGGTGCGCGACGACGACATGCACCGGCGGATCGTCGCGGGCGTCGACCGGTTCATCGACGTCGCCGGCCGAAGCGACAAGGAGATCGCGGCGCTGTCGCGGGAACTCGAGATCGACATCGCCATCGACCTGAATGGCCTCATCGCGAACAATCGCGTGGGTGTCTTCGCGCACCGTGCCGCGCCGGCGCAGGTGAGTTACCTTGCCTATCCGGGCACGATGGGCGCACCGTATATGGACTACCTCATCGCCGATGACACCGTCATATCCGATCCGGCGTTCTACACCGAACGCGTGATCGCCTTGCCGGACTGCTATCAGGTGAACGACGCGGAGCGCCCCGTGTCTGACCGCCGCTTCACCCGCGCCGAACTCGGCCTCCCCGCCGCCGGGGTTGTGTTCTGTTGCTTCAACAATAATTTCAAGATCACGCCGCGCATGTTCGATATCTGGATGCGCATTCTCCGCGCCGTGGACGGCAGTGTGCTCTGGCTGATCGAGGACAGCGCCGCCGCGGCCGCCAACCTCAGGCGCGAGGCCGCCCGCCGCGGCATCGCGGAAGGGCGGCTGGTGTTCGCGCCGCGCATGCCGCAGGAGGAACACCTCGCCCGGCAGGCCTTGGCGGACCTGTTTCTCGATACGCTGCCCTACAATGCGCACACCACCGGTAGCGACGCGTTGTGGGTCGGTTTGCCGGTCATAACCCATGCGGGAAAAAGCTTCGCCGCGCGGGTCGGTGCCAGCCTGTTGAAGGCCATGGACCTGCCCGAGTTGATCGCGCCCACCCTCGCCGACTACGAGGCGCTGGCGATCGGCCTGGCAAAAGACCCGGTCCGCCTCGCGGAAATCAGGCGGAAGGTGATGCTGCACCGCACGGCATCGCGGTTGTTCGACCTCGACCGATTCACGGTGAATATCGAGGCTGCCTATACCCATATAGTGAAGCAGGGCGCCTCCCGAAACCCTGTGGGCACTGCACAATGATCGGCGGATTGGCCACACCGGCGGGCAGAAAAAGAATCCAATACCTGATCTTTGGTTGCATGAAGGAACCCGCCGGTTATGCTCATGGAAAGAGAGAGGTGGGGCAGGCCGAAGCTGGAGCAGGTTCGGGCGCCAAGCCTCGAGTGAACAGAGACCCAAAGCTGGTTTCCGATTTGCGGGAGCGGAAATAGGTTTTGGCGATGGGAGTGCGAAAGGCGCCGAAGCCTGGGAGGGCCGCCGGCGCCGGTCGGGAGGGGGAGGGAGAATCTGCGAAGGCCGAGACGAGACGGTGGGCGCCCCTCGCGCTACGCCGTTCGCCGCGGGCCATTCATCAATTACCCCAGGATATCTGAGCGGCCCGGCCTCGTGCGCGAGTCCGGGGCGGCGGTGACGGCATGTATCTGCAGTGAAGGCATGCCGGGAACGGTTTGTGCGATCGTAACCAGCATAGGGGAGTCGTTCGATGAGGCGAGCAGTCACGTACCTGAAGTCGGCCGCGGTTCTTTCGAGGAAAGGGCGTGCGCTCACGACCACTTCCGCATTGGCAATCCTGGCAAGCGCCTGTCCGGAGATGGCCTATGCCCAGACTCCCGCACCGCAAAATGCCCAGGCGCCGGCCGTGGAGGAAATCGTCGTCACCGGCACACGCGTCGTGCGCGACGGCTACGAGGCGCCGACACCGCTGACGGTCGTCGGGGTCCAGGAACTTCAGGCGTCCGCGGTCCCTGAAATCGCCGACTATCTGAGCACCTTGCCGACATTCGCCGGTGGCCGCCCGAACGTCCTGAACGTCGGCACCAACACCGGTGAGGCGGGTCTCGCGACCTTGAGTTTGCGCGATTTGGGCCCGGCCCGAACCCTGGTTCTGTTCGACGGCCACCGCACGGTGGGCGGATCGGTCACCGGCGCCATAGACAGCAACACGCTTCCGCAGCAGCTGATCAACCGCGTCGATGTGGTCACCGGCGGCGCCTCGGCCGCGTACGGTTCGGATGCGTTGGCCGGCGTGGTCAATTTCATCCTCGACAAGAAGTTCACCGGCATCAAAGGCGAGGTTTCCGGCGGCGTCACCGGCTTCGGCGACGCGCGCAACTGGAAGATCAACATATCCGGCGGTAGCGCCTTCGCGGGTGACAAGGGCCATTTCCTGTTCAGCGGTGAAGCGACCCACGCCGACCCCGCCGACGGCGCGCTCCGCCCCTGGGACAACAGCAACATCGGGATCATGACCAATCCCGCTTACGGCACCGGCCCGGGGCAGAGCACGTCCGTGCCGCAGAATCTCGTCCGTGATCCGGTCAATCGTTCGAATCTCGCGCCCGGCGGCTTGATCACCAACGGCCCGCTCAAAGGCATAGCCTTCGGCCCCGGCGGCACGCCGTATCAATTCGACTACGGCCTCCTCAACGACGGCGCCAGCATGTACGGCTCGTCCCAGGCCAAATCGCTGAGCTATCACCTCAATCAAGAGCTGGGCATCAATATCACGCACCAGAACGTGTTCCTGCGCGCCAGCTACGACATCACCGACGACATCAACGTCTATGCCGAAGTGACCTATGCGAACGCCACCACGGTCACGCATGCGATCGGGCCATTGTTCGCCGGCAACCTGACCCTGAAGGCGGACAACGCATTCCTTCCGGCGTCGATCGCGGCGCAGGCGGCGGCCCTCAAGGTGACGCAGTTCGCCTTCGGCTCCGCCAACGCCGACATGGGCTTCAGCCCCGTCCTGCGCAATCGCCGCCAGAAACTGGAAGAGAGCGTGGGGGCCACCGGACGGCTGGATGCATTCGGTTCAACGTGGAACTGGGATGCCTATCTCGGAAGCGGTGTTTCCCGGCAGGCGTCCCACAACACCAGGACCGTGTTCCTCGCGGCCTACAACAACGCGCTCGACGCGGTGCGCGGCCCGAACGGTTCCATCGTCTGCCGCATCAACGTCGACGCCAATCCGGCAAACGACGATCCGAAGTGCGTTCCCTATAACGCCTTCGGCATCGGCGTGAACTCGCAGGCCGCGCTCGACTACGTTCTGCGCGACGACCAGCGCAATGAACTCTATGTGATGAACGACGCCGCCGTGAGCGTTTCGGGCGAGCCGTTCTCCTCCTGGGCCGGCCCCATTTCGCTGGCCCTGGGCATCGAGCATCGCAACCAAAGCGTCCGGGGGTCGTCGACCCAGCCCACCGGGTATCTCAACGGCAACTACCAGCCCGCCCTCGGCCGCTTCAACGTGACGGAAGGGTTCGCGGAAACCGTCATTCCGCTCGCCAAGGACACGGTGTGGGCAAAGACCCTCGACTTCAACGGCGCCATCCGCGCCACCGACTACAGCACATCGGGTTATGTCACCACCTGGAAGCTGGGTTTGACCTGGACGCCGATCGAGGATCTGCGCTTCCGCATGACCCGGTCGCGGGATATCCGCGCGCCCAACCTGTCGGATCTGTTCGCCGGCCAATCCTCGAGCTTCCAGAACAACCGCCAGGATCCGTTCAACAATAACGCCACCGTCACCGTCAACGTCCAGGGCGGGGGCAATCCTCTGCTCAAACCCGAGAAAGCCGACACGATCGGGCTCGGCGTCGTCATGGCGCCCCAGTTCTTCCCGGGTTTCACCGCCTCGGTGGATTACTGGAAGATCGACGTCAAGGACATCATCGGCGCGCAAACCGGCCCGCTCAATCTTTGCTATCAGGGGCGTACGCAGTTCTGCAGCCTGTTCCAGCGCGTCGTGCAAAGCGGCGTATCGCTGATCATCGAACAGAACGTGCCGGTCAACCTCGCGCAAACCATCGTGTCCGGTATCGACTTCGACGCCACCTATCGCCTGAATCTCGCCGACATCTCGGATAACCTTGCCGGCAACACCACGTTCCACTTCATCGCCACGAACAACCTCCGTAACTGGAGAAACCCGGTGCTGACCCCCGCGGTGGACTACGTCGGGGAAAACCAGGGCAGCTCCGGCGACGGCGGCCTGGTGCGCTGGAACTGGTCCTTGTCGGGCTCTTACAACCTCGACCCGATCGACGTGTCGATCACCGCGCGCGGCATCACCGGCGGGAACCTTGGCGCTACGTTCATCCAATGTACCTCGGCGTGCCCGGTGTCGACGCTCAATAACCCGACGATCGATGTCAACTACGTCAAGGGCGCGATGTATTTCGACGGCGCGCTCTCCTACAAGGTCTCGGAGGGCATCACCGCGTACCTCAACGTCAAGAACCTGGCGGGCACGGATCCCGAGCTGGTGCCGCATACCGGCATCAACGCCCCCACATACGCTCAAACGAACCTCGGGCTCTACGACTACCTGGGCCGTGTGTTCCGGGCGGGCGTAAGGTTCAAGATGTGATCGCGTAAGAGACCGGTTGCTTGAGGAATTTGCGGGTCCGTAAAGTGTTTGCGGGCCCGCAAATCGTTCTACACTGGCACCGGAAAACTTCATCCCAAACGAGGAGGGCCAATCATGAAAGATATCGTCGCGGGCATGGTCAACCAGTTCGAAGCCGGCAAGATGAGCCGGCGGCAGCTGATCGAGGGTCTCACCATCGCCGCCACCGCCGCGGTGGCGTCGCCGGCCATGGCGGCTGCGCCGGCGGCCAAGGGCTTCAAGGCCACATCGATCAACCACCTGTCCTTCGGTGTGCCGGATTACGGCAAGGCGCGTGATTTCTATGTCGATCTGCTCGGGTTCGAAGTGAAGAAGGACGACGGCAAGCAGTGCTACCTGATCTGCGGCGACAGCTCGATCGTCGCGCGCAAGACCCAGGATCCTGCCGGCAAGACCTATATCGACCATGTCTGCTACACGATCGCCAACTGGGACGGAAAGGCCGTGGAGGCGGAACTGAAACGGCGCGGCCTCGATCCCAAGCCGGGTGCCAACGAATTCAGCTTCATCGTCAAGGATCCCAACGGCTTCGGCGTGCAGATTGCCGGCCACCCGCACTGCTGCGAGGCGTGATGCGCCTGCCGCCGCGGATCGCGGTCGCCTTGGGGTTGCTGGCGGCCCAGCCCGTCCTGGGCGCGGAACCAGCGGGCAAATTCCCGCCGACGGCCGCCGACATCCTCGCGGCGGCGCCGGCCACCGCCTGGCGGCCAATCCCGGCGGAGAACCTCCTGCGCATGGAGCTGGCGGATGGCCGCGCGGTCATCATCGAGCTCACGCCGGTGTTCGCGCCCCAGCACGTCGCGAACATCCGCTCTCTGGTGCGCCAGAAGTGGTTCGACGGGAACGCCATCGTCCGGGTGCGGGACAATTACGTCGCACAATGGGGCGGGGCGCGGGACGATCGCGCGGTGCCCGCCGACGTACCGACCCAGATTCCCGCCGAATATGAGCGGCCGTTGAAAGGCGTTCCGTTCACGCCTCTGCCGTTCCCGGACTCCTACGCGCCACGCACCGGATTTTCCGACACCTGGCCGGTCGGGGCTGACGCGAACAACATCTGGCTCACCCACTGCTACGGGGCCGTGGCGGTCGGGCGCTCCAATGCGCCGGATACCGGATCGGGGATCGAGCTGTATGCGATCATCGGTCACGCCCAGCGTCATATGGATCGCAATTTGGCCGTGGTCGGCCGGGTTGTGGAGGGTATGGATGTCCTGTCCGCGTTGCCCCGTGGGCCGGCGCCGCAAGGAAACTATGAAAAGGCGAACTTTATCCCGATCGCGAAGACACAGGGGTTCAGCGCGAGCGACGCCGCCGCGCCGCGGTTTGAGGTTCTGCGCACCGATACGCCCACTTTCACGCAATACGTGAACGCGCGCGCGAACCGCCTGGACGCCTTTTACGCCAAGCCCGCCGCCGGGATCGACGTCTGCAACGTGCAGGTTCCCATCCAACGCCGGAAATAGGCTCGCATCCGCGCTTGGCGTTGTCTTCCGGGGGAGCGGATGTGGCCCACGCTCGAGCGCGCCGAACCGCCCCGTGTGGCGCCGACGGACTTCCTGAAGCCGCAAGAGAAGGGCAAGAAGAAGTGGCGGCGGGCTACTTCTTCATCGCTGGCGGAAAGTACTGCTGCCCGATCAGGCGCGCGGGGTCGGCATTCGCCCTGGGCACCAGCTTCTGGACGCGGCTGTTGTAGCCGTCGGCGACATAGAGGTTGCCGCTGGCGTCGGTATCCCAGTTGTGCAGGTTGTCCATCTCGCCGGGCGCGCGGCCGGTGACGCCCCAGTAGGTCTGGAGTTTGCCGTTCAGGTCGAATTTGGCGATGCGGTTGTAGTTGGCGTCGCTCATCCACAGCATCTGGTCTTTGGTGATGATCAGCCGCGTCACGCTGCCGGTGTTCTTCCATTCGTCGAGGAACTTGCCGGAGGCGTCGAAGATCTGGATGCGGGTGTTGCGCCGGTCGGCGGCATAGATGCGCCCTTGCGCATCGACGGCGACCGAGTGAATGAGGTCGAACTGCCCCGGGCCGGAACCCTTCGAGCCGAACTCCGAGACGTATTTCCCGTTCTTGTCGAACTTGACGATGCGGGCGTTGACGTAGCCGTCACCCACGTAGAACGAGCCGTCGGGCATGAACGCCAGCGACGACGGCATGTTGAAGTGGTTCTGGTCCCAGGCCGGCTTGTCCTTTTCGCCCAGGCGCATCACCAGCTTCTTGCCGTCGTTGGTGAATTTCAGAATCTGGTGGCCCAGGTCCATCACCCAAATATGGCGCTCGGGATCGTAAGGGCTGATCTGGATGTTATGGGCGAAGGTGATGTCGTTGTCCCACTGCTTCCAGTCCTCGGTCACCTTGCCGTCGGCGTTGAGGATCATGATGTTGTGGTCGTGGGGCTGCTTTTCGGGCGGCAAGGTCGAGGTCGTGGACTTCTCGTTCGTGACCTTGCCGTCGGCCGACAGCACCGGCGCGGTCGGCCGGGTGAGGCGGGCAGGGGCGGTGGTGACGAAGATCCGGTCGGGCCTGTCGACGGTCACGCTGGCGATCGGGCGGTCCCAGTGGTCGATGCCGGGCTTGAACCAGCCCACCACGGGTTCATACGGGCCGGTCTGGTCGAGCCCACCTTTTTCCTGCGCCATGACGCTGCCAGCACAGACGGAAACGGCCGCGAGGCCCAACAATAACCAGCGCTTCATGGAATCCCTCCCCGAGGAAACAGGGAGAAACCTTACCCGCGGCGGGGCAAGCTCGCCAAGCTTTCATTGCCTTAAGTTAGGGCTTTGATGAGCGCCAGGCTCAGGCTGGCGATGAATATGGAGGCCACGCCGCCCAAAAGGGCCGGGCGCAGGCCCTTGCCGGCAAGCTTGCGCAGGTCGGTCTGCATGCCCATGGCCGCCAGCGCGGTGGCCAGCAGGAAGGCGGTGCAGCTGACGATTCCGGATCTGACCTCGGGCGGCACCGTGATCGCGCTGTTCACGGCGGTGACCAGCATGAAGCCCGCGACGAACCACGGCGGACCCGGCTTGCGGGCGGCGGCCTCGTGCTCGATATGCGCCGCGCGCGCCGGAGGCACGGCCATGACACTGAGCGCGACGACCATGGGTGCGAGCAGCATCACGCGGCACAGTTTGGCGATGGTGCCGTATTTGCCGGCATCCGCCCCATCCTGGAACGCCGCGGCGACCACCTGGGCGACTTCATGGATCGATGAACCGCTCCATAGGCCGTAGGCCTGCGGCTCCAGGTGCAGGAGGTGCGGCAGCAAGGGGTAGGCGAACATCGCGACCGAACCGTAGACGGTGACGCAGGCGACCGCATAACAAACGTCTTCCTCGCCGGCGCCGGTCACGGAATTGGTCGCGATCACCGCGGACGCGCCGCAGATCGACGTGCCGCCCGCGATCAGCTGCGTGAGCTTTCGGTCCACGCCCAGCATCCGTCCGGCCCAGATCGTGAACACGAAAGTCGCCGCCGTGGTGACGACGATGATGCCTAGAGCGCGCGCGCCGACTTCGCCGATCTGGGACAGGGTTAGCTGAAATCCGAGCAGCATGATGCCGAGACGCAAGACGCGCTTCAGGCAGAACTCCACGCCCGCCTGCGCCCAGGCTTGCGCGCCGGCGGCGTTGCGGAAGGTGGTGGCGATCAGGATCGCCAGGATCAGAGGGCTCAGGACCGATATATAAGGCAACTGGCGCAAGGCCATGGCGGCGAGCGAGATCGCGCACATGAAAGCCGCGCCGGGCGCGATCCGGGCGATGGCGTCCCGCCGCACCCGCATCCCCGTCCAGGTCGCCGGGGCCGATAAAGCCTTTTCGCCGGAGGTGGGGGCCAACGCCGGAAATTCCCATGCAATTCCAGCCCTTACTGTCGGGCGGAATGGCCGGGGGGTTCCAACGCAATGTCTGTGTTGGAACGTTCGATATTATTGGTCAATCGCCGTTGGGGGCGATGTCCGACAACCCGATGTCGGAAAGCAGGGCCCGCTCGGCGTTGCTGCTGTAGCGCTCGCGATGGCGCAGGACATAGAACGCCCGCTTCGGCAGGGTGATCTCGACGCGATGGAGTTTGCCGGCGGCGAGCAAATGGGTGACGGCGAGGTTCGAGATGGCGGTGGCGCAGCTGCCGGTCACGATCGCCGCCCGGATCGCCTCGTTCGACGGCAGCTCGATGCGGATGTCGAGTTTGGCGGGGTCGACGCCGAAGCCGCGCAAGGCGGTCTCGAACATCGCGCGCGTGCCCGAGCCGCGCTCGCGCAGGATCCAGGCGCCCTCCAGCAGGCCCTCCGGCAGTCGGGGCGGGTTCTTGACCCAAGGGTGGGTCGCGCCGACCACCACGACGAGGGAATCGCCATCGATTTCGTGGACGTTCAGCAGCGGGTCGTCGATCTCGCCCTCGACCAGACCGAGATTGGCGCTGCCGTTGCGCACCTGCTGCGCCACCTGTTCGGTATTGGCGATCGACAAGTTCAGGCTGATGCCGGGATGCGCCTCCTGGAAACGGTACAGTCGCGCGGGCAGCCAGTAGTTGCCGACGGTCTGGCTGGCCGCGATCGACAGCGATCCATGCTTCAGGCCGGAAAGATCGTGCAACACCGCTTCGGCGGTCCTGGCGCGGGCAATCACGCCGCGCGCTTCGGCCAGGAACGCCCGGCCGGTCTGGGTAAGCGCGATGCCGCGACCGACCCGGTCGAACAGCTTCACGCCATAGCGGCTTTCCAAGGCGGCGATCGCCGCGCTGGTGGCAGACTGCGTCAGGTTGAGCTGTAGCGCGGCCTGGGTCACATGCTCTTTTTCCGCGACCGCGATGAAAATGCGAAGTTGTTCCAGCGTCATGATACGGCACAGGCGGAAGGGCGTTTGTAAGGTTCATCTTCAAGGATAGCCCGCGAGGGAACAATTGCTTTTTTGGCGCCATTTTTGGCCTGTTTTTGCGCGCAACCGGCCGATGTTTGCGGCTAGTCTCAAGGCTCCCCGCGGGAAGGCGGGCCGACATATCTGGGGAGATATCCAAATGCGCAAGATCCTGTTCGCGAGCGTCGCGCTCGCGTTAGCTCTCTCGACCATGAACACGCCGCGGGTGCTGGCGGCCGCGGCGCCCAAGGAAGCATTAGTGGAATTCGAGATGATGACCTGGCCGGAAGTGAAAGCGGCGCTGGCGGCGGGCAAGACCACCGCGCTGGTCTACACCGGCGGCACCGAACAGCGCGGACCGCAGGCGGTCAATGGCGGCCATACCCTCAAGGGCCGTGAGATCTCGAAGGCGATCGCGCTTGAACTCGGCAACGCGATTTCCATGCCGGTGCTTCCCTATACGCCGAACAACGCCAGCGCCGACCTGCCGGGCACCATCGGTCTCACGCCCGATCTGCTGGGCGCGCTCCTGGAGCGCATCACCGAACAAACCATCGCCAACGGTTTCAAGAACGTGGTGCTGATGGGCGATCATGGCGGCGGGCAGGGCGACCTGGGGCCGAAGAACGTTTATGACACCGTCGCCAAGAAGCTCGACGCCAAGTACGCGGCCAAGGGCATCCACGTTTATTACTGCGACGAAGTCTACAAGCCGGCGACCTTCGAGTTCGACCGGATCACCCACGAGAAGGGGTATCCCCTGGGCACGCACGCCAGCCTCTCGGACACCTCGCAGATGATGTACCTGGAAAAGGGCCGTAACTGGATCCGCCGCGACCTGGTGCCGAAGGCCATCGGCACGCCGCTCGACGACAACCGCAAGCCGATCGGCCCCGATCCGCACAACGGAATCCAGGGCGACGCCAGCCGTTCGACGGAAGAACTCGGCAAGATGTTCTTCGACATGCAGATCGCCTATGCGGTGAAGCAGATCCGCGGTTTCATCCCCGCCAAAGCCGGCAACTAGCCGATCTATTGATTCAAAAGAAAACGCCCGCGTCCTGCGACGCGGGCGTTTTTGTTTGCGCGGCTTTCGGTTCTAGGGGATCGGAATCATCTCCGGGAACACGAACTGCTGCAGGTAGACGATCGCGCTGAGCACAAGCGTCAGGATGATGCTGTGCTTGAAGGTGCGGGCGAAGATCCTGCCTTCCTGGCCCTGCTGGCCGGTGGTGGCCACGCCGGTCGAGATGTTCTGCGGCGAGATCATCTTGCCCATCACCCCGCCCGACGAGTTGGTCGCGGCCATGAGCACCGGCGACAGGTTCAGCTGGCGCGCGGCCACGACCTGGAGGTTGCCGAACAAGGCATTGCCCGAGGTGTCGCTGCCCGACAGGAACACCGCCACCCAACCCAGGAAGGCGGAGAGCAGCGGGAATACCGCGCCCACCGAGGCCACGCCCAGGCCTAGGGTGTAGTTGAGGCCGGAGTAGTTCATCAGGTAAGCCAGGCCGATGATCGAAGCGACGGTGACGACCGCGAGGCGGATCTGACGCCAGGTGGTGACCGCGCAGGAGGCCACGTCGCTGAACGGCACCTTCAGGATCAGCGCCGTGAGGATGGCGGATACCAGGATCGCGGTGCCGCTGGCCAGGGGTTGGAACGCCCAGACGGCGGCGTATGCGGTGTTATAAAGCGTGATGAACACCTGATTGTGCAATCCGGGCCACTGCACATTGACCGCGCCGATGCTGGGGATCTTCAGGGTCGCCCACACGATCACAACGCCGGCGATCAGCACCCAGGGGATCCAGCCGCGCAAAGGGTGGCCGCCGGCGGGGGCCATGTCGATGGGGGTCAGGGCATAGGCCGGGTCCGCCGCCGGCTTCCAGACCTGGAGGAAGCCGATGGAAACGAACAGCGACACCAGCGCGGCCATCGCGTCGGTGAGGTGATAATCGCTGTAGTTGGTGACCCAGAACTGGGTAAAGGCGAAGCTGCCGCCGGCGACCACCAGGAACGGCAGGATTTTGACCATCGCGCGCCAGCCGGCGTACATCGTGATCACGTAGAACGGCAGCAGGAAACCGAAGAACGGCAGTTGGCGGCCGACC
>JAIBCD010000139.1 GCA_019694335.1 Rhodospirillaceae bacterium
GGGTTCGCTGAAGAATATCGCAAGCCGGGCGGCGAGCGTTTCACTTCGGGTGGTAATCCGGCGCGCGCCCTCCGTAGAACCCGCAATCCGGTTCGCAAATTACGGATTACGGAAATCGATGTGAAATGCAAAGATTCTTCATCGGCGAGGCGCATCCGATATCTACAATCAAGTGCGTGACGGCGGGTGCCGCGCCGCGGGGCGATGGAACGGCGTGCGGCTCGTGCGTGGTGGATCGATGCAACAAGGACGATGCCAAGGTCAAAGCCAAGGCCAAAACCAAGGTCGAGGCAGCAAGGTCGAGGCACCAAGGTCGATGATCGTGGCAGGCATTAACGGCAGGATCGGGAGGAGGCAAGCAAATGAATGCAAAGCGAAACAGGTTTCAAGCTCGTAGTGCGTACAGGTTGCTGCTGGCGGCGGTGGTCGGCGTGGCAAGCTGCCATGCCGCTTTCGCCCAAGTCAAGGGTAACCAGACGGGCAAGTCGGTCTACGAGAGCGTTTGCGCGGGTTGCCACGAAGCGGGCACCGGCGGGGCGCCGAGGATGAGCGATCGGGAAGCGTGGCGGAAGCGTTCCACGCAGGGCCTGGTCACCCTGGCGGAACACGCGATTCAAGGCTTCAACAAAATGCCGGCGCACGGCAACCAGGCTTCGTTGTCCGATCTCGAGATCAGCCGGGCGGTCGCCTATATGGTGAGCGGAGGCTTCAGCGTGGATCCCGACAAGCCCTATGCCTCGCCCAACCGGATCAACGGCGAAAACCTCGTCACGGCGCGTTGCAGCGAATGCCACCGCGAGGGGAAGGACGGCGCGCCCAGGATAGGCAGCGTCGCGGATTGGCAGCCGCGACTGAAGGGCGGCGTGGATAACCTGGTCACTTCAGCCATCCGCGGGCACAACGCCATGCCGGCCCGCGCCGGCATGCTCAGCCTGAGCGATACCGAAGTCCGCAGCGCGGTCGTGTATATGGTCGTGCAGATCAATTCATCGGCGCGGTGAGCCTTGCCGACTGGTCAGCGTCTGGATGGTCAGGGCGGCGGCCGGGAGACATTATTCGCCGTCCCGCCAGGGCTGACTTTCACGGCGCGATACCGCGAGGGCCTCGGCATCGAAACCCCGGGGCGCTATCGGCGCCGCACCGTCGTGGAATTCGGCCAGGTGTTCACGCCACCGTCGCGGCCCGCCGACGGCGCCACCATTTGCCGATGCGCATGGCGATCAACGTGATCACCGCCAGAATCGCGCCCTTGAATGCAATGCTTGGGCCGCGTACCCGCGATTCGGCGAGCACCGGCGATTCGCCATCCAATCGATAGCGGCTTTCCCAGACATACTCCCTGACGTGACAGGCGACTTCGAATTGCCAGGCGCCGCCACTGGCGGTCTTCCAGGCGCAGCGGGCCTCGCCGGTCGTTGAATTGCCCGTTGCGGTCGATGGCCATGGCACCAGGGTGGGGTCCGCCTTCGCTTCCTTGCCAAGTTCGCGAAACGGGATGACGCGCGTGTTGCCCGTGGCGCCGCTGGTCACCGCGACCGGCGAACGATCGGGCCAGTGGCCGCTATCGGCAGGTGACCACGGATGGAAAACGTAAAACGCGGCGGTCCATGAAACGGCAAGCAGCACAAACACCAGCAAGCCCAGCAGCAGCCGGCCGATCCCTTTCAGCAAATTCAGGATGAAGGTCATGGCAGTCTCGTGCGCAAGAAAATCGCAATGCTCGCGGCAAATTGTGCCAGCGGCCGCCGAACATGGTCAATCTCGCGCACTGTCCAGCCGACACTGGTTCCGAGCCTGCATGTAGTGCGTCGAGCAGGTCGCGAGTAATGCGACATCGCGATCAGCTCGCCGTCCCGCCAAGGCTGACTTTCACGCCGCGGTCGCGCCCCGCATGGGTCGCCCGCCATGACGACGGCGGGGTGCCGAACCAGCCGCGAAAGGCACGCGTGAAGGAGCTTTGCTCGGCGTAGCCGAGCAACAGCGCCACGTCGAGCGAGGACAGCGCCGGGTCGCGCAAATACACTTGGGCGAGTTCGCGGCGCACCGCATCGAGCACCTGGTGGAACGAAAAGTCAGCCGTGGCGAGACGGCGCTGCACCGTGCGCGGGTTGCTGCCCAGCCGCGCGGCGACGTGCCTGAGCGTGGCTTCGCACTTGGGCATCAGCGGCAGCAGCGCCTGGCGCACCTGCACGGCGATGGCTTCGTCACTGCGGCCGCGGGCGATGGCCTTGCGCGCTTCGTCGCGCATCGTCAGGTTGAGTTCGGCGTCCGCCTGCAGCAGGGGCTGGGCGAGCAGGGCGGCGGAGAACAGCAGGGCGTTCTCGCCGGCGGCGAAGCGCACCGGGCAACCGAAGTAGGCGGAGAAGGGTGCGAGGTCGTCGGGCGGCGCGTGCTGGAAGCGAACTTCGGCGAGCGGCATGTCGGCGCCGGCGATCCAGCGCCCGAAGCCGCACCAGCTGGCGATCAGGGATTCGGCCAGGATGTCGCAATACGGCAGGCCGGGATGGTCGGCTTCGGGCAGGACCACCCAGGCCAGCTTGGCGCGCTCGCCCTCCATGCCGAATTGCGTCTCGCTGTAGCCGGCGTCGAATACCACGCGGCGGTAGAGCGGCACCAGGCCGATCGCTTCGCCCAGCGTGCCGCAGCTCATCAGCGCGTAGCCGAGCACGTCGAAGGCGTCCGGACGCACCTGGCGGCCGAATTCCAGCCCGAGGTCGCGCCGCCCGGTCAGCGTCAATGCCGAGCGGAACAGCGCCAGCAGCGCTTGCAGCGGAATCCGTGCCTGCAAGGGTTCCCAGCCGCCAAGGCCGGGCGCGGCGTGACGGAGCAGTCCGTCGCGCGGCAGGCCGAAGCGTTCCACCAGTTCGAGCAGGCGGCGGGCATAGCCGGCGCTGACGCCAAGGGGCGGGCCGCTGACTGTTGGCAATGGCGGGGCGTTGTTTGACACGTTGTCGCGAAATGACAAATTGACCGGCATTCTGCGACAAGCGGCCTTGCGCATCAAGCGACTAATCTCCCGCAAAACATCGCGCCCGGCGATGATTCAGACAAAGATCGGGAAGGAGATCCAAATGGCGGAAATCAGTGGCGGCGAAGTCATCGCCCGCATGTTGCAGAAGGAAGGCGTCGAGAAGGTTTTCGGCATCATCGACGGCACCTATTTCGGTTTCTACGCATCGCTGCACCGGCTGGGGATCGAGATCGTCACTCCGCGCCATGAAAGCTGCGCGGCGCACATGGCCGGCACCTATGCGCGGCTCACCGGCAAGCTGGGCGTCTGCATGGCCAGCAACGGCCCGGGCGTGGCCAACCTGCTGCCCGGCCTGGTGGTCGAGCAGGCCGACGGCAACCGCGTGCTGGCGATCACCAGCGCGCGCCGGCCGGGGATCATGTATCCCGACCGCGGCGGCAGCTACCAATGCTTCGACCAGAGCGGGGTGATCGGCAAGATCGCCAAGTGGAGCGCGGCGGTGTCCTCGTTCGACCGCGTCCCGGAGCTGGCGCGCAAGGCCTTGCGCAAGAGCTGGGAAGGCCGCCCGGGCGTGGTGCATCTCGATGTGCCGGAAAACATCATGAACGGCAAGGTCAAGGCCGACGTCGCCTTCTGGGCACAGCAGCAGTACCGCAGCGTTACGCCGCTGACACCCGCGCCGGAGCAGGTGGCCCAGGCGGCCGACTGGCTGGTCGCCGCCGACGCACCGATGATCCACGCCGGTAGCGGCATCATCCACTGCAACGCGTATGCCGAACTGGCGCGCGTCGCCGAATTGCTGCACGCACCGGTGACCACCAGCTGGGCGGCGCGCGGCATGCTATCGGAGAACTCGCCGCTGGCGATCACCATGCCGCATGTCAAGCTCAATCACAAGGTCAGGAATGACGCCGACGTGGTGCTGATCCTCGGCTCGCGCATCGGCGAGACCGACTGGTGGGGCAAGCCGCCGTACTGGCGGAATCCGGCCGAGCAGAAGACCATCCAGGTCGATGTCGATGCCGACATCATCGGCCTGAACAAGCCGGCCGACCTGGGCGTCGTCGCCGACGCCAAACGCTTCCTCCAACTGCTCGGCGACGAACTGGCGCGGCGCAAGGACGCGATCCGTCTGGATGCGCGCAAGGCGCGCGTCGCCGGCTATGCCAAGACGATGCAGGAGGACCGCGCCGGCTGGGACAAGGCCCTGGCCGACATGGCGGTGCCGATGCATCCGGCGCACATCGGCGCTGTCTGTCAGGAATTGTTCCCGGAGGATTCCGTGCTGGTCGCCGACGGCGGCAACGCCACGATCTGGGCGATGTTCTACCACCGTGTCACGGTGCCCAACACGGTCGTGTCCACCTTCAAATTCGGCATGCTTGGCGCCGGCACCTCGCAGGCCATCGCCGCCGCGCTGGCGCGGCCGGGCAAACCGGTGTGCTGCATCACCGGTGATGGCGCGATGGGCTTCCATCCGCAGGAAGTCGAGACGGCGGTGCGCAACAACGCCCAGGTGATCTACATCGTGCTGGCCGACAAGCAGTGGGGCATGGTCAAGATGAACCAGCAGTTCATGCTGCGCCCGATCAAGACCATGATCTTCAAGCACCTCGACCCGGACGAAACGATCAAGGCCGACCTCGGCGAAATCGAGTTCGACAAACTCGGTCAGAGCATGGGCGCGCACGGCGAGCGCGTGGCCGATCCGAAGGAATTGAAGCCCGCGCTGCAGCGGGCGCTGGCGAGCGGAAAGTGTGCGGTGATCCACGTCGATGTGGACCCGGTCAAGCACATGTGGGCGCCGGGCCTGATACATTTCAAGAAAATGCACGAGGAACCGAAGGCCTGAGCGTGGGTGAACAATTCGGCGGCGCGTGTCGGAGCGGGGACAGGGTGGGGCCATAAATCCTGATCGACTAGAACAACCAAAGGCCTGACACCGACGGCCTGATGCACGAAGAGGGGGGCACAATGGAGGGGATCGATCTCGTCCGGCTGAATTTCAATCCCGGGTCGCTGTGGGGGCTCAACGCCATCATCGGGCTGGTGATGTTCGGCGTCGCGCTCGATCTCAAGATCGCCGATTTCAAGGCCGTGCTGGGCATGCCCAAGCCGGTGCTGATCGGCCTGACCGGGCAGTTCATCCTTCTCCCGGCCTTCACCTTCATGCTGGTGATGGTGATCCATCCTGCGCCGAGCATCGCGCTGGGCATGATGCTGGTCGCCGCCTGCCCCGGCGGCAACATTTCCAACTTCCTTACCCACCACGCGAAAGGCAATACGGCACTGTCGATCACCATGACGGCGATCTCCACGGCGGTCGCCATCGTCATGACACCGTTCAATTTGTCGCTGTGGGGCGGATTGAATGCCGAGACCAGCCACATCCTCAAGGTGGTGGCCCTCGATCCGATGGATATGCTGGTCGCGGTGGCCTTGCTGCTCGGCCTGCCAATGGTGGTAGGCATGTGGGCCGGCCACCGCTTCCCGAATTTCGTCGAGCGCGCGCACAAGCCGGTGAAGCGCTTTTCGATCGCCGTGTTCGGCTTCTTCGTGATCGGCGCGCTGGCGGCGAACTGGCGTTACTTCCTCGATTACGTCGGCTTCGTGGTCATCGCGGTGTTCCTGCATAACGCGCTGGCGCTGCTGACCGGGTATTTCGCGGCGAAGTTCGCCGGCCTGCCCGAGCGCGACCGGCGCGCGGTGTCGATCGAAGTCGGCATCCAGAACTCGGCGCTGGGCCTGATCCTGATCTTCAACTTCTTCGACGGCCTCGGCGGCATGGCCATCGTGACCGCCTGGTGGGGCATCTGGCACATCATTTCCGGGCTCACTGTGTCGACGCTCTGGAGCCGCCGACCGCCGCCATGACTCCGCGGACCGTCCTCGTCACGGGGAGTGCCGGCTACCTGGGCAGCCAGGTGGTGGCCGCGCTGGCCGCGCGCGGCGATGCGCGCGCCGTCGCGCTCGACGTGCGCGAACCGGCGCGGCGTCTCGACGGCGTCGCCTACGAAGTGGCCGACATCCGCGCGCCGGACGTCGATGCCGTCGTCGCGCGCCATCGCCCCTCGGTGGTGGTGCATCTGGCCTCGATCGTCACCCCCGGCAAGCACAGCAACCGCGAACTCGAATACAGCGTCGATGTCGGCGGCACCCGCAACATCCTCGATGCCTGCGTCGCTCGCGGCGTGCGGCGGATCGTCGTTTCGTCCTCGGGCGCGGCCTACGGCTACCACGCCGACAATCCGCAATGGCTGACCGAAAGCGATGCCATTCGCGGCAACCAGAGCTTTGCCTATTCCTGGCACAAGCGTCTGGTCGAGGAGATGCTGTCCGAGTATCGCGCCAGCCAGCCGCAACTGGAGCAGGTGATTTTCCGCATCGGCACCATCCTCGGCGAGACGGTGCACAACCAGATCACGGACCTGTTCGAGAAGCCGCGCCTGATCGCGATTCGCGGGTCGGCCAGCCCCTTCGTCTTCATCCACGACCAGGACGTGGTCGGCGCCATCGTGCAGGCGATCGATTCGCCGGTGACCGGCATTTTCAATGTCGCCGGCGACGGCAAGCTGGACATCGACGAGATCGCGCGGCGGCTGGGCAAGCGCTGCGTGGTGATTCCCGCCGGGACGTTGCAGGCGGCATTGTGGCTGCTCAAGAAACTGGGGCTGACGCAATACGGGCCGGAACAGATCGACTTCCTGCGCTACCGGCCGGTGCTGGACAACCGGCGGCTCAAGGACGTGTTCGGTTACCGTCCGAAGCTCACCTCGGCCGAAGTGTTCGAGCTCTGGCGCAAGGCGCGCGGGATCGGTTGATGCGCCGCGAGGTGAATGGACGCGCCGTCCTGATCACCGGTGCCGCCGGCGGACTCGGTGCCGCCTTGTGCCATCGCTTTGCGGCGGCCGGCGCGCGGATTGCCGCCCAGGATGTCGATGCCGGGCGGCTCGCGGCCACGACCGAGACGCTGCGCGCCGCCGGCGCCGAGGTGCTCTCGATCCCCGGCGACATTGCCGATCCCGCGGCCTGCGCCGACATGGTGGCCGCCGTGACCGAGCGCTTTGGGGCGATCGACGGGCTGATCAACAACGCCGGCATCAGCCACCGCAGCCTGCTCGCCGACACCGACCCAGCGGTGATCCGCCGCGTGATGGAGGTGAATTTCTTCGGCGCGGCGAACCTGACCGCCGCCGCCTTGCCGCGACTCGTCGCCCGCGCCGGCTTCGTGGTCG
>JAIBCD010000140.1 GCA_019694335.1 Rhodospirillaceae bacterium
ATCAACAGGGGCATTTGTTGCATCAGGCCAAGCATGGGTCTCTCTCCTATTTTTGATCGTGCCGGATACGCGATCCGGAACCCGGAACTATACCTTGGCCCGATTGCGGCGTGCCTTTCGCACGGTGGCGGAATAGTCGCCGGCGGCGGCGCGGAGTCTGGAATAATGGGCCGACTCGCGCCCAACCGAAGGCGCGGACACCGGAGGAGTGAAGATGTCGCAGGCCAATCCCTACCAGCTGGGGCTGGATCGCAATCCCGCCAACTACGTCGAACTGTCGCCGCTGAGCTTCCTGGCCCGATCGGCTTACGTCTATCCGGCGCGCGCGGCGGTGATCCATAACGACATCCGCCTCACCTGGGCCGAGGTTTACGCGCGTTGCCGCCGCCTGGCCTCCGCGCTGGCCGCGCGCGGCATCGGCAAGGGCGACACGGTGGCGGCAATGCTGCCCAACGTGCCGGCGATGTACGAAATGCATTTCGGCGTGCCGATGACCGGGGCCGTGCTGAACACGCTGAACACCCGGCTCGACGCCGAGGCGATCGCCTTCATGCTCCAGCATGGCGAAGCCAAGGTGCTGTTCACCGACCGCGAATACTCGCCAGTGATCGCCAAGGCGCTGTCCATGCTGCCAGGCAGGCGCCCGCTGGTGATCGACGTCGACGACGCCACCTACGCCGGTGGCGAGTTCCTCGGCGAGACGGAGTACGAGGCCTTCATCGCGGTCGGCGACCCCGAATATGCCTGGCAGTTGCCGGAAAGCGAATGGGACGCCATCGCCCTCAACTACACCTCGGGCACCACCGGCAATCCCAAGGGCGTCGTCTATCACCATCGCGGGGCCTACCTCAATGCGGTGAGCAACATCGTCTCCTGGGGCATGCCGCCGCAGGCCGTGTATCTGTGGACGTTGCCGATGTTCCACTGCAACGGCTGGTGCTTTCCGTGGACCATGGCGGCGAACTCCGGCACCAACGTCTGCCTGCGCCGGGTTGATGTGCGGATGATCTTCGATCAGATCCGGGTCAACGGCGTCACCCATTACTGCGGCGCGCCCATCGTGCATAACATGATGATCAACGCGCCGGCCGCGATGCGCGACGGCATAGACCACCGCGTCAGCGCGCTGGTCGCCGGTGCCGCGCCGCCGGCCGCGGTGATCGAGGGCATGGAACGCATCGGCTTCGACATCACCCACGTCTATGGCCTGACCGAAACCTATGGCCCGGCCTCGGTCTGCGCCAAGCACGAGGAATGGAATGCGCTCGACATTCCCGGCCGGGCCGAGCGCAATGGCCGCCAGGGCGTGCCCTACCACATGCAGGAAGGCATCACCGTGCTCGACCCCGACACCATGGAGCCCGTGCCCTGGGACGGCGAAACGATGGGCGAGATCATGTTCCGCGGCAACCTGGTGATGAAGGGCTACCTGAAGAACCCGAGCGCCACGGCCGAGTCCTTCGCCGGCGGCTGGTTCCACACCGGCGACCTCGCGGTGATGCACCCGGACGGTTACGTCAAGATCAAGGACCGCAGCAAGGACGTCATCATTTCCGGCGGCGAGAACATCTCCTCGCTGGAAGTGGAAGAAGCGCTCTACCGCCATCCGGCGGTGATGGTCGCCGCGGTGGTCGCCCGGCCCGACGACAAGTGGGGCGAGGTGCCGTGCGCCTTCGTCGAACTCAAGGTCGACGCCCAGACCACCGAGGCCGAGATCATCGAGCATTGCCGGGCCATGCTGGCCCGCTTCAAGGTGCCCAAGCAGGTGATTTTCGGCGAGTTGCCGAAGACCTCGACGGGCAAGATCCAGAAATTCGTCCTGCGCCAGCAGGTGAAATCCGCCAGCGCCATCGAGTGAGCGGCGCGGACATCGCATATCGACCAGGGAGATCCACATGAACGAACTCGGCGGCTACGACGTCGAAGACCTGCAAGTCGGCACCCAGGGCAGTTTCGCCAAGACGGTGACCGAGGCGGACATCGTCCTTTTCGCCGGCGTCACCGGCGACACCAACCCCGTGCATATCGACGCCGAGGCGGCGGCCGGCACGATGTTCAAGGAACGCATCGCGCACGGCATGCTTTCCGCAGGCTTCATCTCCGCGGTGCTCGGCACGCGGATGCCGGGGCCGGGCACCATCTACCTCTCGCAGACGCTCAAGTTCCTCGCCCCGGTGAAGATCGGCGACACGGTCAAGGCTGTCTGCGAAGTCACCGCGCTGGTGCCGGAAAAGCGCCGCGTCACGCTGAAGACCACCTGCTACGTCGGCGGCAAGCCGGTGGTCGAGGGCGAAGCGGTGATGATGGCAACCTCGCGCGCGAAACGCTGAACCCCGTCCGCACAGGTTCCTAGGCGTCTGCGCCGTGGATGACCCATGCGCATCCTGATCGCCGCCGCGTCTGCGCCAGCGGTGCAGGCGCTCGCGGACGCGCTGCGTCAGCGCGGTCACGCGCTGACGATCGTGACTGACAGCGAAGCGGCCGTCGACAACTGCAACCAAGGCCAGTTCGATCTGATGTTGCTCGAGGTCGGCCTGCCGGTCATGGGCGGGATCGAGGCCACGCGGCGGATTCGCGCCACCGGTGGCCGCCGCTGGGTGCCTATCCTGTTGCTGGCCGAGCGTACCAGCAACGAGGAGATCGTCGCTGGGCTGGATGCGGGCGCCGACGACTACCTGGTCAAGCCGCTCGACATCGACGTGTTCACCGCGCACAAGCGCTCGATGCAACGCATCTCGACCATGCAGCAGACGCTGTTCGGGATACTCGACAACGTCTTCGAAGGAGTGCTTACCATCGATTGCCGGGGTGTCGTGCAGAGCTTCAATCGTGCCGCGGAGAAAATCTTTGGCTACGAACAACCCGAAGTCGTTGGGCGTAATGTTTCCATGCTGATGCCGTCTCCCTTCCGGGAAGAGCACGACGACTACATCGCGCGCTACCTCGCCGAGGGGACGCCGCGCGTGATCGGCATCGGCCGCAAGGTTTTCGGACGGCGCAAGGATGGCGACGTGTTTCCGATGAAGTTGGCGGTCACCGAGGTTGACGACCGCGGGCAAAAGATCTTCGTCGGTCTGGTCCGCGACATTTCGATCGAGGAGAGCTCGCGCGAGCGGGTCGAATTCCTCGCCTTGCACGATTCGTTGACCGGGTTGCCCAATCGTAGCTATTTCATGGATACGCTCGACGTTGTCATGAAGTGCGAAGAACCCGGTGTCCTCCACGCCGTGTTGCTGATCGATCTTGACGGGTTCAAGCCGATCAACGACACGCTCGGCCACGCGGCGGGCGACGCGGCCTTGAAGACGGTGGCGACCCGGTTGCGCCACAACCTTGCCGCAAACGATTTTGCCGCCCGGCTGGGCGGCGACGAGTTCGTCGCCATCGCACGCGACGTCACCAGTCGTGAGGCAGCCGCGCGGGTTGGCGATCGCCTCATCGCGGCGATCAGCGAGCCGATGGATCTGGACGGGCGACTCGCCACCCTCGGCGCCAGCATCGGGATCGCGCTCGTTCCCCAACACGGCGACACCGCGAAAGCGATCTACATTGCGGCCGATAGCGCGATGTACCATGCCAAACAGGCGGGCAAGGGCAGAGTGATGTTCGCGGGTACGGCTCCGGATGGCGCGGCGTAGGAACATGGCGGTTCTGGAATACGAAGGACCGCGAAAGCGGGAGGATTGATGATGGTCGAAGCGAAGACGTTGCCCGTAATCGGCATCCGGGAGATCGACGATCAGCATGCGCAACTGGTGGCTTGTCTGGACAGGCTCGCGCTGTGGGTCGGCAAGGGGCAGGGCTTTGCGGCCGCGCTCGATGCCATGCAGGCGTTGAATGACTACGTCGAGACGCATTTCAGCTATGAAGAGCGGTTTCTGGCGGAACATGGCTATCCCAAGCTCGACGCGCACATTGCCGAGCACCAGCGGATTCGCGACGAGTTGGCCAAGTTGAACATCGCCGTCCTCGACGGCGGCGACATCAGCGAGGAACTGCTTACGCTGGTCCGCGAATGGATCGTCAGCCATATCGGCGTCGAAGATCGCGAATATGCGGACTTCGTCGAACGTTGAACGGACACGGGATTGTTGTCGAGCGTGCGTCCGCCTGACAGCGCACTCGCCGTGATCCATCTGTCCGAGAGCCTGCGGGCCTGGCCGGGAGATGACTTTGCGCGGGTACTGTCCGCCGAGCTCGCCGCGCTCGGAACCGCCGCAATGCCCCTTCAGGCGGGGCTCTCGGCCAGCAGCGTGGCGCTCGACGATGGCATCAGCGTGATGCTGCTCGGTGCCGAGGCCACCGATGCGCACGTCGTCGCCCGCGTCGGCGTGTTCTTTTCCGGGCTGGTTGCCGGTTGCAGTTGCGCCGATGATCCAACACCGGTCGAGGCGCAACCCGAGTATTGCGAGTTGCGCGTTGCCATAGACCGGGCCGACGCCAAGGCGGATATCAGCCTGCTGTGATGCCGCGAGGATGCCGCGTCAGGGGCGCGGCATCGTGAAGCCCACGCCGTTATGGTCCGCCCCAGGCACCACCTCCATGCGCGCCACGCCGGACGCGAAGGCGGCGAACAGGCGCTCGCTGCTTGCTCGCGGGATGACTTCGTCGTTGCCCGCGACCCGCAGCAGCGTCGGCGCGCGCACCGCCGGGGCATGGTTGACGGCATCGTATCGGTCGCGCAGCAGCCAGCCTACCGGTAGCCAGCCGTAGTGGGCGCGCGCCACGCTGACCATGCTGTCATACGGTGTGATCAGCACCAGCCGCGCTGCATCGCGTTCCGCGGCCAGGCGCACGGCGACGCCGCTGCCCAGGCTGCGGCCGACGACCGCGATCCGCGCATGGCGGGCGGCGACATGCTTCCACAGCGCCGCCGCATCGGCGTGCAGTGCAGCCTCGCCTGGCGTGCCCTCGCTGCCGCCATAGCCCCGGTAGTGCAGGGCATAGACGGCGTGGCCGGGGAAGGCCGCCGCCAGCTCGCCCACGCTGGCGGAAACGTCTTCCGCGTTGCCGCCGAAGTAGATCACCGCCTCCGTGCCGGCATGTTCGTGGATCGACACGTTGATCGCGATGCCGCCCGCGTCCAGCCGCAGCATGGGCACGGCCGGATCGCGCGGCACCGGGAAATACAGCATCGAACGCTGCATCAGGAATAGCAGCGCGCACAGGCCGAGGTAGGCAAGGGCGGCGACCTGGAGGATGCCGAGCAGCATGCGGCGCCGTCCCGCCAAGGCTGACTTTCGCGCCCGTGCTCGGCGTGGCCGGGACGCTCAGACTGGCGGCGGCAGGTCGGCCGGTTCGGTCGCGCCGCCCATCAGCTTGCGCAGGCCGACGAAAGGCTTCTCCGCGCCGGGCGCGGGGTCGATCTTCGGTACCTGTTGCAGGAGGTCGGCGATGGTCTTGTCCTTCTCAGCGAGCTGCTTTTCCAGTTCGGCGATGCGCTTTTGCTGGCGGGAACTGCGCCACTGATTGCGCAAGGCCGCGGGGGTCGAAATCAGTCCCATCGCGAAGGCGCCCAGCATGGCGGTGATCAGCAGCACCAGGGCCAGCGAACTGCTGAAATGCCAGAAGAAGAAATCGACGCTCACCGCGGCGGCGTTTTGCAGCGCGAAGAGCACGGCGACGATGGCGAAGGCGAAGCCGAGGATGGTCATCAATTGCATGGCATGGTTCCTGGATTGCTTGGAGGGCGAACGCCCGACCGTTCAAGGGTACCCCGAGGGACGGGACCGATCAAGCGCGACGCCGTGGCGACCCCGGATCGCGCCTTGGCGCCGGGCGCGATTTACTTCCCACGGCAATGCGGCGTGGACGTGATAATCCACGACATGTGCTGTCACCAATCCACTTCACATGGCTGAAGAGAACTCGGCGGACATCCGCAAGCTGGTCGGCGACTGCCGCGAGCGCCTGGTCAGCGAACTGTGCGACCTGGTCGAGGAACTCGGCCCGAAGCTCACCGAGGACGCGCTGGCCCTGGCGCGAGACGCGCGCGAGCCGGCACGGCGCAGCGCCGCGCTGGCGGTGCAGTACGCAATCAAGGACCATTGGCCGAACCTGCCGCCGCTGCTTCGCGATGCGCTCAAGCGCAGCGCCGAACAGGCGGCAAAGGTGGGCACCGGCTCGCTCGACCTCGCCGGCCTGCACGTGCTCACCGACGACGAGCATGCCGCCCAGCTTGCCATGCAGGAGGTGGTCGAACGCGTCGGCGCCGCGTGCAGCGACGAGACCGGGCCGCTGGACCGCCGGATAGCGCATCTGGTGCTGAAGAATGCCTTGCCGCGCGGCGACACCACCTTCCGCGTGGCCACCCTCTGCGCCGCCCTCGAGGCCGCGTGCGGCCAGCTGATCGCCGAGGCCGCGCCGCGCACCGCGCTGCTGCAACTGCTCGGCGCGCACCTGGCGTCCGAACTGCCGCAGCTTTACCGCGCGATCAACGACACGATGATCGACGCCGACATCCTGCCCAAGCTCCGCCGCGGTTACAGCGACGATGCGCCGGTCGATCCCGGCGCCGCCGCCGCCGAGTCGGCGCGGATGATGAGCAAGATCGAGCAGATGGCGAAAAAGCGGACCGCCGCCGGTGCCGGTGCGGCGCCGGCGAAGGACACCGGCGCCGCCAGCCAGGCGCTTTTCAGCTCGCTGAAGACCCTGGAAAAACCGGCCGAGCCCAGCGGCACGATGGTCGCCGGCTTTACCAACGTCGTGCGCCTGGCGCGCGACAGCGAGGCCGCGCGCGAAGTCCGCCCGATGGAAGCCGTCACGCTGGACATCGTCGCCGAACTGTTCGACATCATCTTCGGCGACAAGCAGGTCTCCGACGGCATCAAGTGGCTGGCCAGCGGCCTGCAGGGCGCGGTGCTCAAGGTGGCGATGCAGAACCAGCAGTTCTTTTCCGACCGCACCCATCCGGCGCGGCGCTTCCTCGACAGCATCGCCAGCATCGCCATCCGCTGGGGCGCGGTGGTCGACGCCAAGGACCCCTTCTACCGCAAGCTCTCCGAACTGGTCGACCGCATCCAGCGCAACTATGACGGCGACGTCGGCATCTTCGACGCCGCCAACACCGAGCTGTCGAACTTCCTGGCGGAACGGGAAAAGATCGAGGCCGAGGAAAACCGCCTGCTGGCGGAAGCCATCAAGGCGCGGGAAGAGGAAATGCGCCGCCAGCGCGA